>JBKJTI010000309.1:0-18592 GCA_046590425.1 Cypionkella sp.
TGCCGCCTGATCGAATTGGGGTATCGGCAGGGTGGCCCGGCTGGCTATGGCCTGCGACGCGTCCTTCTGGACGAGCGCGGTCTGGTCAAAACGGAACTGAAGCGCGGCGAGCACAAAAGTCTGCAGACTGATCGGGTCACACTTGTGCCGGGCCCCAACGACGAGATTCAGACCGTCCGCTGGATCTACGGTCGGTTTCTGAAGCAAGGCAGGTCCGAAAGCGAAATCGCCACCGAACTCAATGACCGTGGCATCGTGACCGACCTTGCCCGAGACTGGACCCGTGCGACCGTCCATCAGATTCTGACCAATGAAAAATACATCGGTAACAACATCTACAACCGCCGCTCCTTTAAGCTGAAGCGCAAGCGGGTTTTGAATGGCCCCGACATGTGGATCCGGTCGGATGGCGCGTTTGAGGCGATCATCGAGCCCAAGCTGTTCCACAAAGTTCAGGGGATCATCGAGGCGCGCAATCGCCGGTTCTCCGACACGGAGATGCTGGAGCGCCTCACCAAACTGTTCCAGCGCCATGGCTATATCTCGGGGCTGGTGATCGACGAGGCCGATGGGTTGCCCTCCAGTGGGGCCTATGCCCATCGGTTCGGCAGCCTGCTCAGGGCTTACGAGTTGGTCGGCTTCACCCCGGATCGCGATTACCAGTACATCGAAGTCAATCGCATGTTGCGCCTGTTTCACGGCGACGCGGTCGATCTGGTGTCCCGCGAAATCACCAGGTTGGGCGGTTTGGTCGTGCGGAACCCTGCAACCGATCTGCTGACCATCAACGGCGAATTTACAACGTCGGTCGTCGTAGCACGCTGCCGACAAATTGCCTCAGGCGGCCTGCGGTGGAAGATACGTTTCGATACTGGCCTCGCCCCAGACATCACCATTGCGATCCGAATGGACCGCACGAACACAGACGCTCTCGATTATTACCTTTTGCCCCAATTCGAGATGCGGACCAACCGTCTGGGGTTTGCAGAGGAGAATGGCCTGATGCTGGACGCTTTTCGTTTCAAGACGCTTGATTTCTTCTTCGATATGGCTGGGCGGACACGCATTTCGGAGGTGGTGCCATGGTAGACCACACCGCGCCGATCAAAATCCGGCGGATTCCCATCGACCGTGTGATTGTGGAAAATCCACGTGAACGCAGCGAAAAGACCTTCAAACAACTGGTCGACAGCATTTCCAAAGTTGGCCTGAAAAAGCCCATCACGGTGACGGTCGACAGGGCTGATCCCGATGTCGAGGCCTTTCACCTGGTGTGTGGCCAAGGGCGGATGGAAGCCTTCGCAGCACTTGGGCAGACCGAAATTCCGGCGATCATCATCGACGCAAGTGAAGAAGACCGGATGTTGCGCAGCGTGATCGAAAATATTGCTCGTCGCCAACACCGCCCACTTGAGCTGTTGCATGACATTGGGGCCCTTCGGGAACGTGGCTATTCTGACCAGAAGATCGCCGAAAAAACCGGCCTCACCTATTCCTATGTGCACGAAATTGGCCAGTTGATTGCGCAAGGCGAGGAACGGCTGCTGCTGGCGGTAGAGACGGGTCAAATGCCAGTCAGCGTCGCGCTCGATATTGCCCGCGCAGAAGGTGACGGCGTTCAGGCGGCACTCGCCGCTGCCTATACATCCGGAAAGCTGAAGGGCAAGCGTTTGCTGGCCGCACGCAAGCTCGTTGAACGGCGCCAGCGTCTTGGCAAGCGCCAGAAAACCAACCCCGGTGACAATACCGGCAGAACGCGCATGACCTCGGATGCGCTGGTGCGCGCTTTCCGCATTGAAACCGAGCGTCAGCGGGAGATGGTCCGAAAAGCGGATATTGCTCAGGCGAACTTGCTGTTCGTCGCGACCGCGTTTCGGGCGCTCTTTCGGGATGAGAACTTTGCGACGCTTCTTCGCGCGGAAGGGCTTGAGACGATGCCAACGATGATTTCTGAAATCCTGACGGAGGGTGCGTTATGACTGTATCTGCGCAAGCGGTTATCATGGCGTTTGAGCCTGAGGGCATTGAAGTGCCAATGTCGGCGATCCTGCCGGTGAAGCAACTTCCAGCCAGCATAAAAACGTCCCGAAAATACGTTCAGATTGCCGCCTCGATTGCCGAGGTGGGCATCATCGAACCGCCGGTCGTCGCACGCGGCGCGGACGGTTCGGGGGTGTTTTTGTTGGTCGATGGCTATATCCGAATTGAGATTCTAAAAGACCTTGGCGCAAGTTCCGTCACCTGCCTTGTCGCCATCGACGACGAAGCCTTCACCTACAACAAGCGGATCAGCCGTTTGGCCACAGTTCAGGAACACAAGATGATCCTGCGCGCGGTTGAGCGCGGGGTGTCAGAGGAACGGATCGCCAAGGCACTGGATGTAAATGTCGAGAACATCCGGATGAAGCGCAAGTTGCTCGACGGGATTTGCCCCGAGGTTGCTGAACTTTTGAAAGACAAGCACTGCCCGCTCAACACTTTCCACGCATTGCGGAAAATGAAGGCCATGCGGCAGGTCGAGGCAGTCGAGTTGATGATCGCCATGAACAATTACACCGTGCCCTACGCAGAAGCCCTGCTCGCGGCAACGTCGGCCGCAGACCTTGTTAGCCCAGCCAAGAAGAAGGAAATCAAGGGTCTGTCTGCAGAACAGGTTGAACGTATGCAAAGTGAAATGGCCAGCCTCCAGCGAAAGGTGAAGCTTATCGAAGGCAGCTACGGACCAGATCAGCTGAAACTGGTTGTCGCATGCCGCTACATCGAAACGCTGCTCGGCAACCCGAAGCTGGCGCGCTACCTGACCCAACATCACCGGGACATCCTGAAAGAGTTTCAGCAGATCGTCGATGTGACGATCCGGCAGCCTGCCTCTGCGCATGCTGAAGAACTGGAAGACGCTTGATGGCGGAAGTGGTGGATTGACTCATTGCTGAGACAATTTTTGGGGACCGGGACCCTTTAAGCGCCGGGACCGTCGGAGAAGCCGTCGTGGGGGGCGGATCGAGGTCGGGGTGGGGATGGCGGCGAACCCGTTCGGAGCCCACAATGGTTGGCCGAGATATCGCCGACCACGTAGGCGTTCAATCTCGGTCGCCTGCGATGAATGACGGGCGCGTTGCAAGTCAGGCTGGATTTCGGATGCCAGCAAGAAGATGTGACGCGCCCCTGTTTGGCATCAGGTCAGTAAGCTCACCTCCCGCGTTTGTCAGCTACCGACCACACAACCGACCCGATGGTCAGCAGCGCGCCGATGACCGGTTCGATATCGGAAGCCTGGACATAGCCTTTGGCGACCAGCGCGGTGCCAGCGACCGTCAGGATTTGGCGGATGAGGGCGAGGATTGCAGGTTTCAGCATTTTGGTCTCCAGTTCAGACTTCATTAGTGGTTGCGAGGAATTCGCCGGGCTTCATGGTCGGCAGGCGTTGGGGGCGGGGTGGATAGGTTGCGGGCCAGCGCGCGCCCAGAAGGCGGGACTTGGCGATGCGGGCGATGGTGACGGCATCGGACTGGTTGCCGCCCAGCACGTAGAAATGCATGTCATCCTGACCGACTGCGAAGCCGACGTGGCCGCCAGAACCGCGCTCAAAGATCAGCACCGCACCCGTGATGGCCTGCACTGCTTGCCCGAACAGTAGCCAGTTGCGCGCCCAATAGGGATTGGTGCCCAGCGCGCCGAGCAACGGTTCATCTGGCAGGGCCATGCGGATGCAGGTTTCCACGAAATCCCCGCACCAGGGGTTCTTGGCCGGATCGCCCAGACTGCGGCCGTCGCGCTTCAACCAGTCGATCAGCCAAGTGCGGTCGCGGGCCTCGTTGCGGCCCAGCGCGGTTTTTGCTTCGGTGATCCACGGCAACGGGCCCTGCGGCGAAAGTGATGCCGGGCGACCGTTGGCGGCGATCAGTTGCCGCAAAGCCCGGGCGGTTCGCACGCCCCAGCGGCCGTCTATGGTGCCGGGCGCATGGCCAAGCCTGTCCAATCCGCGCTGGATCAGGCGGATGGCATCGGTGGGGTCTGTGGTCATTGGATGGCTCTTTCTGCCCAACCTCGGGCAACAAAAAACCCGCCGTGCGGGCGGGTCGGGGACGGTCGGTGGGTGGTGGGTTTGATTATGGGCGTTGAGCCAGTTCCCGCAGCAAGGCATTGGTTTCGCGGGCCTGTTGCTTCAACTCATTGATCGACAGCGACAGGGCGTCAAAGCGAACGTCCTGCCTTGTGGCGCTGTTTTCCAGCGCACGCACGCGCGCTTCCAACTGCGCTGAACTTGCGCGCTCGGCCATGATCATTTCGCGGGTTTCGGTCAGGGCGGAGGTGAGGCGGTCGGCGGCGCTCTGCAGCGAGGCCAATGTGCCGCCACCCCACCAGATCAGGCCGGTGACTGAGACCAGCATGGTCCAGGCCAGCGCCTTGTTGATAGTGATGCCGCGTTCGTTGTTTTCGATCATGGTTTTTGCCACTTCTGTTGATCCTGACGTGATTTTCGCTTCGCATCGACGCTGTCATGCCGCGCGCAGCCAGATCGCGCTGCCCGGCCCAGCGTTGGTCTCAGATGCGAGGTATCCCCATGTCCCCGGTGCCGCAGTGGCATAGGCCAGCGTCCGGCGCAGCACTTTGCGGGCCGTGGTGACCGGCGCGCCGCCGTTCAGATCGGGCGTGGCGGTCGAGGCCCATGCCGACAGGATCGCGGTGGAGGAATGCCGGATGCCGATCCAATAAGTTATGCCACGGCGCAGGGTCTGGGCGACGGTGGCTTCCTTCAGGCCCACCGTTGAGAAGTCGAGATCGCCCGTCTCCAGGATCAGGGCTGCCGGTCGCCCGGTCGCATCGGCGGCGTAAAGAACGATCTTGCCCAGCGCTGCGGCGATCAGGGTGGTGACGTTCACCGACAGCCGGTCGATGGTGATGTCGTCGCGCGGTATGAAGGGGAACAGATCGATGCGACCCGCCGCTCCGGCGAGAACACCGGTGGCGGTGCCACCAGCGCCGCTGGTGGTCAGCGCATAATCGCCCGCCGCCGGGGTGATCCAAGGCACATCCTGATCTGCCAGAACGCGGGTGACGCCGTTTAGCCTCGACCTCAATTGCCCGGTGGTGGAATTGTGCCAGAGCCAGCCGTCGGCCGGTGAACCGGGATCGGCCGCCAGACCAGTCAGCGCTACCCCGACAGGAAACCTCACCCGGCCGGAATTGCGATCTGCGACCAGCGCATCGAAGAAGCTGCTGCCGTTCGGGCTGACCTTCAGGGTGAAATCGTCGCTGCCCAGCGTGCCAAACAGCGCCCGCACCGAGAAACCGGTCTTGAAGCTGAACGAGGCATCATTGGCGGCGGCGTTTTTGTTCACCGTCACGTCGATGGACGCGCCCGCATTATTCAAGAGCACGTTCGGGGTGTTGGCGCTCAGCCGGTTGGTGGCATCTGCGGTAGCCCCACCCAGCCCCAGCAGCTGGGCGGTGAGAATGGCCTGCGGCATCCCTACGGCAGTCACCGCGTTTGCGAAGGTGACAGTCGGCGTGTTGACCACCGTGGTGCCGCCAGCGCCTGCTGTGGGCGAGCCGATGTTTACCACAGTGTTCGATCCGGACGCGCCACCGGTGCCGAGGTTCAGGGTTTTGGTGACGCCGGTGGTGGTGGCCCCGGTGCCGATCCCATAAGTGGCGGTTGCCGCCGACGTCCCGATGGTGGCCGCCGCGCCGGACATCGTCACGGTCCCGGACGCGGTCAAGGTGCCCGAAAAGGTCTTGTTGCCGTTGAAAGTCTGGGTGCCTGCGAGGATGGCAAGCTCGCTTGAGGTGTTGGGCAGCGTGAAGGTCCGGGTCGTGGCGGTGCTGATGCCGGACAAAGAAAACAGCGCCCGCTTCGTCGGATCAGAGTCATTCACCAGACTGAAGATGGCATCGGACACATCCTGCGGCACGCCGACAGATTGCCAAGCGGAGCCGTTCCAGACAAAAAACGTGGCCTCGTCGGCAATCCACGCCAGCCAGCCGGGGCGTGGCACCAGGCGCATCCAGAAGCCGTCGACCCAAGTGGTCACGTTCAGATCCCAGCCCGCCCAAACGCCCGTCGCGCCCGAGGCCACGATATAGCGGTCGCCATCGGCGGGTGACACTGGCGGTGCCGTCAGATCCCGGTCCAGCACCGAGAGCTGCACCACGGCATCCAGCAGCCGAAGGGCCTCGTTGTGGGTGACGTGCTTTTGGGCCTGCGCCGCCAGGATATAGGGCAGCAGCAGGTGGGTGGTGATGTCGGACATGAAAGGCTGCTTTCAGAAAGTGAGGATGACGGATCGCATGATGCCCCGGCCGATCAGGGCGGAGAGCTGATAGATGCGGATGTCGAGGGTGTTGCCAGGGCCCAGAAGCGCGCCCCAATCGGCGATCTGCTGGGCAGCGGTATAGAGGGCGCTGGTGGTCACGGCGGTCAGGGTCCGCTTGATGACTGCTCCATCGCGGATTTCCACATCATAGGCCTCGCTGTCTTCCGCCAATGGCACATCGCCCGTGCCCCAAGTGTCGGCGGCGAGCGACCGCGACCGGCGTGTCCAGCGGATCGTCAGATCGCCGGGGCTGCGCGCCGCACGCCACGGCTGTTCGACATGGGCAACCGAAAACGGCCGCAGCCCAGCGCCCTCGGGCGTGAAGGAGGTGGCGACATAGGTTTCATCACTGACCGGGCGCGATGCCGGGCCGACGCGCCAATTCCACGGCAGACCCAGATCGGCTTCGCTGATCGGCAAAGGTGCCACGGAGGTGTCGAGAACCACGACGCGTGCGCCAGTAGGCACCATACCGACGACCGCGTTTTCTGTCCCGCGCTGGCCGCGCAGCAACCGAGTCAGGCGATATCGTCCCGCTGCGATGAGCTCGGCCGACCCCGCCTGGACGATTTCCCATTGGCCTGGACCGGCTTCCACCGCCAGCGCATTGGCGCCGCCCAACAGGGTGATGTCGGTGACGCTCTCCAAAGTGCCAGAAAACAGGTCGATCACCAGCGCATTGCCGAGATCAAAGCGCGACACCGGCCCGGAAAAGAAGTCTGCTGCCAGCACGCCGATCCGATCGCGGGTGCCTAAGGTGGTCAGCAGGGCAAAACCATCGGTTGCCGCACTGCGGAACACGGCCATGACGCCGGGCCATGGTGCAGCATAGGCTGCGACAAAGGGGCGATGCGCAGGCTGATCCTCGGAGAGTTGCGGCAGATCGAGGAACAGCACATCAGGTGCGCCAAACACCACCGGCGAGGACAGAGAGGCCGGGCGCGGATCGCCGGGTGGAAGATCATAAACCGCGCGGTCCTGGCGAACTGCGTCGATGCCGCGCACATCCGAGTCGGCAATCGACACCAGCCGCAGTTCCGTCAGGCGGCCATCATGATCGAGCTGGATCACGTCGCAGGGATCGAGCGCCAGACGGGATGGCGGCAGGCGGAAGACTGCACTTTCCCGGCCGACCCAAGCCTCCATCAACGCGCGACGGCAGCGGCGTTCGGCCTCTTCCGGCGGCACTGCCATCGGGAAAGACTCGGATGCGATGCGGGAGGTGTCCACGGTTATGCGCCGCGCCTCGACTTGGGCGGCGTCATAGTCCTCATCGGCGCGGGCCACCTGCCATTTTAGCGCCTGCGGCAGCTCAGACTCCTGCGCGCGGGTCAGTTCCATCACATCGCCCCTCGTGGAGGCGGGTGCAACCATGCTGTCAGCGGTGATGGTAGTGGTGGCGACGCGGCCCCGCATTAGGAAGCGAATGCGGCCTTCACTTTCCACTGCATCGAACCCGAAATGCCGCGCCAAAGTGCTGATCGAGGCGCGGGGCGCTTCCAGCGCCGTGATGACGTAGCCCTCGACTGCACCCCATAGGCCTGAGACGTCGATCAGGGACTCGGGCATACCCGCACGAACGCAAAGGTGGCGCACCAAAGCGGCCAATGACACGGCGCCCAGCCGCCCGGTCAGCCAATGCCCCAGCCGCCAGTTCGGGCCATCGGTCCAGACAGCGGTCAGCTCTGGAAAGAACGGATAGGGCCGTGCGTCCCAAGTCCAAGCCGCACATTCTGGAACATGCACCATCGGCGCGGAGTAGATCGTGGAGGCCGGGTTGTTGGCTGGATCGGACCAAAAAAGGTAAGAGGCCTCGAGATAGGCGCGCTGAATGGCGTCATCGCGCCAGCCCCGTGAGAAATAAGGCGTGAAGCTTTCGGACGACTTTGGGTCAAAGAAAACGTTGGGCTGGTTGGTGCCACGATCAATCGCCGGGCAGCCAAGTTCGGTGAACCAGATCGGTTTCGACTGCGGCACCCACACGGTGGCTGTTCCGCTTTCCACCCCACCTGGCCGATTGAAATGCGGCTCGGACCACCAGGCGCGCAGATCCTTGAAACGGAACACCCATGGTTTGCTCGCTGCGCCATCGGTGATTGCGGTCCTGATCTGTGCCGCTCGATCCGAAGGGCTGGCATAAAACCAGTCAAACCCTTCGCCGCTGGTGATGTTGGATTGCAGGTAAGCCCGGTCGTAAATCGCCGGGGCCAGCGCCGCATCGGCATGATCAAAGCCGTCGCGCCAATCGGACAGTGGCATGTAGTTATCGATGCCGATGAAGTCGATGTTGCTGTCGGACCAGAGCGGATCGAGGTGGAAAAACACATCGCCAGACCCATCTGCAGGATGGTGACCGAAGTACTCCGCCCAGTCGCCCGCATAGCCGATCTTGGTGCCAGCGCCGAGGATCGAGCGGACGACCGTTGCCAGATCGCGAAACGCTTGCACCGCCGGATAAGTTGCCGCCGCCGAGCGGATCGTGGTCAGGCCGGGCATTTCCGAGCCGATCAGGAAGGCATCGACCCCTCCGGCTGCGGCACAGAGATGGGCATAGTGCAAGATCATCCGGCGCAGTGACCATTCCCCGGCCGGTCCGGTCCAGCTGATGGCTTCGCCTGAGACGCTGAAACTTGCGGGCGTGGCTGTGCCAAATAATGCCGACACCTGCGCTGCTGCCGTGCCGGTCTTGTCGACTGTCCCGGCATAGCCCGCCGCTGGGGAGCAGGTGATCCGGCCGCGCCAGGGAAAGGTGGGCTGGCCAGTTTCAGAGGCGTTGTCGCTGTAAGGATTGGTCTTGGTATTGCCAGGTGGCACGTCCAACAGCAGGAAAGGGTAAAACGTGACCCGCAACCCGCGCGCCTTCATCTCCTTGATCGCTTGCACCACCGCAAAATCCGCAGGCGTACCTCCATAGACCGGACGGTCCTCCACATCGCGGCTGACCAGAAAGGCATTGGCGCGGCTGACACCATTAACCACCCACGAGGAGGGCGTCGTGGTCTTGGCCGAAACCTCGACGCCGGGGCGCACCTTGCAATTGCCTGCCCGCAGGTCATCGCTGAACCATGCGACGACGAGACTGACGCTTTCGACCGCAGGTGCCATGGATTGCAGGCGGTCAAGTGCCACGACGATGTCAGGTGTTTCCGGGATGGCGTTCAGGTTCTCGGCGACGGTGGCACCGCCAGCCCCGCTAGATTTCTTGACGGGGACGGTGGCATAGGCGAATTCACCCGAGGCCGGGATCAATGTGACGGCGCGCACCAGCCCCTCGGCGGTGTCGAGATCCGCGAGCGGCCGGAATACTTCAAAGCTGATCTGCGGCAGGCGGTTGCCAAATGGCGTGAGGTCTAACTCCTCCAGCACCACATAGGCGGTGCCGCGATAGGCGGGCGCGTTCGCCGCTCCCATCTTGGCGGTGATGAACGGGTCGGCGGTCTGCACTTCATCGCCGGGATACCAGCGCCAGGTGACGCCGGTCATGTCCATCGCCTTGCCGTCGGCCCATACGCGCCCCATGCCAGTGATCGGGCCTTCACAGAGGGCAACCGCGAAGGACGCGAAGTAGAGGTATTCCGTCGTCGTGACCTTGCCGCCGCCACCGCCGCCTTTGCCACCACCTTGGCTGGTGGTGCGGGTTTCTTCGCGAAAATCCGTGGCCCAGATGATGTTGCCGCCAATGCGCATCCGGCCATAAAGCCTTGGGATCACGGCCCCTTCGGTGGAAGAGGTGATGCGCAGGCTGTCGAGTCTTGCGCCCTCGATACGCTGGGCGGGTGCCAGAGACGACACGATCCAGTTGTCGACCACCGAGCCGATGGTGGATCCGATGAAGCCGCCGATGGCAGCACCGGAAAAGCCGAGGATGGCGCCGCCGAAAGCGCCGCCAATCGCGGAGCCGACGGCCCCGAGGACAAGAGTTGCCATGTGGGAGGCCTCAGCTTTCGGGGAAAAGGAAGGCGAAGGCAATGCGCCGTCGCCAGATCGTGGTCAGGACTTCTTCAACGACGCCGAGCCGTTCATAGGAATGGATGAAACTGTCGGGGGTGGTCAGGATCCCGACATGCTTCGCGATGGCGCGCGGGGCCATGCGGAAAAGGATCAGCGCACCAGGACCGGCGTTTGCCAGCGCGACCTCTGCCATCATCCGACGAGCACTATCTGCCAACACCTCGTGCGGCCCGGTCTCGCCCCAATCCCGGCTGTAGGGTGGGATCGGGAAGGTTTCTACCCCAACTACCTCGCGCCAGACGCCGCGCGCTAGGCCGAGGCAATCGCAGCCGACACCGCGCAGGCTAGCTTGATCGTGGTAGGGCGTGCCAAGCCACTCGCGGGAAACGGCGACGACGAGATCGGGATCAGCGGCAATCACAGCACATTCCCCTCATTGCCGCCGTCGCGGCTGGCGTAGCGCAGCACGGCATCCTGGCCGGGGATGTTCGGGAAGCCGCGAAAGTTGGCAGTGTTGGCGAATTTGGCACCGCAGGTCGCCATCCGCTTGTCGCAGCCTGCGCGCGCGATGAACGCGTCGCCCTCGGCAATCGCGCGCACCGGCGCTTCTAGCAGGGTCAGGTTCGCGATGCTGCCCGCCAGATCATGTGCCAGCACTTCAGTGACGCGCCCGGCATTTGCGCCGCTGGTCCAGGTGATTGTGCCAGACGTAAAACAGCCTGTAGCGAAACCCGCCAAACCGGATGCCATGAATGCGCGGTCGCGCAGCAGGTCGGTAACAAGGCCGGTGCCCTTGTAGGCGGCGTTTTCCAGATCGATCCCGCAGCGCGCGTCGCCCAGCGCCGCGTCGCAACTGGACTGAAACGTCCGTCCCACGGTCTGGCCCAGCGCATGGGCGAGGCTGCGTACCTCGGCCACAAAGGCCATGCGACCGCGCCGGATTTGGCCTACTGCACCCCGCCGCAGCAGCACGCGCTGGCTGGTGTCGGCCCAGTTCACCCGCCAAAGTTCGACTTCAGCCGCATCCCAGCGCCCATCGATGATGTCGGTTTCCGTTATCCGATCCGAGCTCAGCACGCCCTCGGCGTCTTGCGCATCGACGGAAAGGTCGGATCCCGATCTGACCTCCGAGGCGGCAAACCCGCTCTCGGGCTCGAAATCCGTGCCATCGAAGGTCAGCATTTGGTCGTGATCCGTGAAGCCGAGCGTCACGCCATCCGCGCGGGAAAGCCGCCAGCACCAGGACAGAGTGGTGGTGCCATCGTCCAGATGGGCTTGCAGCGCGGGGGAGAGGATCTTCATCGCCGGATTTCCAAAAGGGGGATGGAGGTGATCGAACCGAGCCGTTCGATATCGAGGGTGACGTCGAGCATGTCGGCATCAAAGCGCACCGGCACATCAAACTCGAACCCGGCGCGGACGATGACGCCATTACTGGGGGCGCTGGTGAAGGTGACGACGCCGGTGGTGGCATCCAGCGTCCAGCCAGTCATCTGCTCCACCACGCCAAGTGCTACGCGGACGGTGCCGGTCACGGGTTTGGCGATCGTCCTGACCCATGTTTGCGCGCCGGAGGTGTAGCGTTTGGCGAGTGGGAAGGTCTTCAGACTGCCCGTCCCTGTTCCGATTTGCTGGTCGGTCGCGGTGATCGCCAGCGATGGCAGGCTGGATTTGTAATCCGCCCAATCCTTGTAGCGAAAGCCAAAGAGCCGCCCGTTGCGCGCCTCGAAGAATGCCACAACCGCCGCCAGATCATCGGCGCGGCGAATGCCGTAAGCGACATCATACCGCCGCCGCGAGTTTGCCCAGCTGGCGTTTCGCTCCTCGTCGCCGCTTGCCAGTTCAACCACTTGCGTCCGTCGTTCGGGTCCGCCGCGCGCGCCCCGGCTGATATTGTCGGGAAACCTGATCTCGTGAAACGCCATTACATACCCCTCCGGCCCAGCGAAACGGCGCGGGCGATGTCCGATGCGACCTGTGTGCGCGACTGACGGAAGCTTTCGGCGTCGCGGGTCTGGATGGTGATGCTGACATTGCCGCCCGCGCCGTAGCCTGCTGTCTCCCGGCGCGAGAGCACGCGCTCGCCCTTTTGCAGGATGGCGGGCACTTCGTCGGGCCGCAGCCCGGGAAAACCGCCCGAATGCATCCTTTGTGCCCCGGCGAAGGCCATGACCGGCACCGCCCGAATCGGGGCGATGCCGCCCACTATGCCACCGGCGTGATGCACCGCCGCCCCGGTCATTCCGGCAAACAACCCGCCGCCACCGAACGAACCCAGCACCCCGTCAAGCGCAGAGGCAATCGGGCCGAGGATGAACTTGCGCGCGGCGAGTTTTGCCAGATCGGCCAGGATCGAGGTCACGAGGTCGCTGAAGCTCAACTTGCCGGTCTTGACGAAATTGCCCACGGCGTCCTCGGCGCTTTGGAACGCCCCGACCAGCGTCTGGCCAACATCGGCACCAATGTCGCGGGCCTTGGAGGCGTAATCCGCGAGAGCCGCCGTGACGGCAGCCCAGCCGGTTGCCGCCGTCTCCGACCCGGAGGCAGCTGCATCCCCGGCGGCTTTGCCCGCCGCGCCAGCGCCGGTCGCGGCGGTGCCCGCGTCGGTGAGGGCGTCGGTGGTGCCATCTGCCGCGACAGTGGCAGCATCCAGTGCCGCGGCACCGTCTGTTCCGGCCGTGATCATCGCCGCCTGCAGCGCTTGCCAACTGGCGAGAGGACGGGTGGCGGCGTCGGTCAGCATGCCGGAGGCTTCGGTATAAGCGGCGGCCCGGTCGCGGGTATCACTGGCCATTGTGCCAAGCCCGAGGTCGGGCGTCTCAAGATCGGTCTGGCCCATCGCTGCCTGAAACGCATCCGCTGCGGCGGCACCAGCTGCGGTGGCCGCACCCTCAAACGGATTGCCAACCCTGCCCAGGGTGACCGGATCAAGGGTGCCGATCTGGATGCCGCCCTCGCCGGTGGCCCAATCTGGCAGCATGTCGAGCGCCGCGTTCAAACCGGAGATGAAGGTGTTGATCCGGGTGACGACGCCATTCAGCATCGCCTCGACGCCGCCGATCAGGCCGTTGGCTGCTTGAAAGGCGAAATCGCCGATGGCGGACGGCAAGGCGGACCAAATCGCCTTGACGGCATCAAAGGCCCCTTGGAACACTCCCGCCGACGAATTGCCAAATCCCACCACGGCCACCAGTGCGCCCTGCATGGCATCGGCGATGGTGGCGGTGATGCCAGACCAGCTGCCTTGCAGGCTCGCGACCACGGCATCGACGCCAAGGCCGATCCGGTCCCAGACTTCGCTGGCCAAATCTGACAGAAGGCCCAGCGCTGCACCAAAGCCGCCAGCGCCCTCAACCAGTTTGGAAAACTGATAGACCAGTTCCCCCGCTCCGACGATCAGCGCCCCGATGCCGGTGCGGATCAGGGCCCCCTTCAGCACCGTGAGGGACAAGGAAAACCCGCTGATGCCCAGCGCCGCCGCTCCGATGGAAACGATAAAGCGCCCGGCGAAGAAGGTGGCGAAGGCCCCGGCTATGCTGGCAATCTCGCCAATGTGGTGGCCTAGAAAGCTGATGCTGGTTTGAAACACGCCACCCTTGCGCGTGGCATCGGCCAGCGCATTGGCAACGGTCTCCAGCGCCGGGGCGACGGCGACGGTCAACTGGTTTGCAAGGCCGAGCCAAACCAGGCCGAGCCGGTCGATGGCATCGCCTGCGGTTCGGATCTGATCGGAATCCTGATCCGACACCGCCACGCCGAAGTCGGTTATGTCTTGGGAGGCTTGGCGCAGGGTGGCAGAATCGATCCGGCTAAAAGCGAGGGCCGCCTTGTCACCAAAGAGTGCTGAGGCTACCGCCGCCCGCTCGGCCGGTGGAACGAACTTCGCCAGCGCATCCTGAATGGCCACGATGCGCTCATCGAGCGGCAGCGCCTGAAGATCGGAAGCTGTCAGGTGCAGCCGTTGCAAGGCATCGACCGCCGTCCCCGTGCCGCCTGCCGCATCAGACAGTTTCAGCGTCAGTTTCTTGGTTGCAGCTGCGATCTCGTCCATCGACACCCCGGCCAAATCGCCCGCAAAGGCCAGCACCTGAATGCTGCGCGTGGTGGTGCCGAGCGATTGCGCCAGATTGGCCTGCGCATCGATGGTCTCCAGCCCCGAGCGGATCATCGCGATGCCCGCAGCAGCGGCAGCAGCAACCGCCACTGCGGCCGCGATCTTCACCCGAGTGGAAAATGCAGCCAGCCGGGCGTTGGCGACTTCCGCCTCCTTGGACATACGGCCAAAGCCCTTCACCCCGGCATCACCGACACCTTCCAGCTCCGCACGCACCTGTTTGCCGCCGACGGCCGCCAGGCGGACGGATACGCGTTTCTCAGCCATCAGGGTCTCCGATCTTTTCGTTGATGCGACGCACCATCACCGCCTCCAGTTCCGGCAGCAGTTCCGCCACCACCATCGGGTTCAGGCCCAGCGCATGGGCCAGCGCCAAGGCCGCATTCATGTCCCAGCCCAGCACGGCTTTGCCCGCCACCCGCATCTGGCCACCTAGACGTCCGACCAGATCCCAGACCTGCCAGCCGTCATGGGTCAGAGGCTGATTCAGTCGGCTGGGGCAGTCCGGGCACTGCGTTTCACAGGCCGCGCAGTAGCTGTCGCCCCCGCTGAAGTGCCAGTCGGCGAGGGCGCAGAGCCGTTTTTTTCCGCGTCCAGCAGCATGCCGCGGCTTACGTAAAGCAGGTTGAACGCCTCGAAGATTGGCCAGAGCCACAGGAGGGCGTCGATGCCTTCCGGGGTCACAGCCAGCAGATTGTCGTCCGCATCGCCGACGCCCTCCCAATCGACGATGGCCCGACGGGCGAGGGCTGCGGCAAACACCGCTGCCCTTGTGTCGTTGCTGGAATCTGCGTCCAGCGATTGCACGGCGGTGTCACTCCGGGTGGCCACCATCAGCGCCGTGGTCAGCGGCAAAAGTAGCAGACGCACGCCATGGCCAAGGTCGTGCCATTGCGGTTCGGGGGAAAGATTGATCCTGATCATCAGTAACCTGTCATGTTGTTGACAAGCACCACGGTGCACATCCGCGCTGGGCTGGTGGCCAGTGCGGCCTGCCAATCGAAGGACGCTTGCACGCCTTTCGGGCCTTTGATTTCGATGCGCGGGCGCGGCAGGTAGACCGCATGCGCGGTGAGCGTCAGGCTTTCGCCGCTGCCCAGCGCGTAGCTGAACTCCAAGGCCGCAGCCGTTCCGTTGATGGCTTGGGTCAACAATGTGGTGTCGGCAAAGCGCACGTCGATCTTGCCGGTCAGGGCCGCGATGGTGGGATCCGCGCCGTCGATCTTGGCATCGGATCGGATGGTCTCGATCCGGTCGAGATTGTTGGCATAGGTGACATCTGCCGAGACGATGTTGCCCAATGCCACTCCATCGCGCTTGATGGTTCCGTTGAAATGGCCGAACCGTTTCAATGTGATGGCAGCTGGCGTGCCAGCGGCGGTGGCTGCCGCGATGGTCTCGCCCTGTGCGACCAGCATGGCCTTGGCGCCCAGCAGCCCAGACCTTTCCATCTGCCAAGAAAGCGAATCTAGGACGCAGCCAGAATACATCGCAAAACGCGGCACCTCTGGCATGGCGACTTCGATGGACATGCTGGGCAGGGTCCAATTGCCCGACAGGAAGGTGTGGGCGTTCAAACCGCCAGTCAGGGTTGCCGCCGACACCGTGCCATTGGAGGCGGGCGCAATCGACGCCGCCAGCGTGAAGGTGTTTCCGGTGCTGCCGAGGATGTCGAACGCGATGTTCAGGGCGGTAGCCGTGCCAGTATAGGTCGCAAGCGCCACACCGGCGACAACACTCGCATTCAGCACCACGGCCAACGCTGTCATGGTCGCTGCTAGGTTGGCTCCGATATTGACCTGGTTTCCGACTGCACCAGAGGCCACGAAGGTGAAGGCCGTGCCGTTGATCGTCACAGTCGCGTTGACAGCAGGCTGCACTGAAAAGGTGATCGACCCGGTCGCCGCCACAGTCCCGGTGCTGGTCGGTGCGCCAAACGCCGCTTTCAGCCAGAAGCCGAACCCGACGGCGTCGATGGGCACCTCGACGTCGCCATCGGTTGTGATCGCATCCAGCAAGGGCGCGCGGGGATCGCGGCCATAGCCCAGAAGCTCCGAGGCCAGCAATGGCTGTTCTGCCGCCAGCGAACTGGTGATGAAGGGCATCTGGGTAAATCCGGCCCCGGGTGGGGTGCCGTAGACTGTCTCGAACGCAAGCGCCATCTGCGCCCGCGCTCCTTGTGCGCGTGCCATGTCAGTGTCCTTTTGTGAGGGAAATCAGTTCATTGGGTCGGTGGTGGCATAGTGCAGCACAATGGTGATCACGGCCGCTTTCAGCGCCGCTGCGCCTTCAATGGGCAGATCGACTGGCTCCGGCGCTTCGGCTTCGACCCAATCGCACAGACCGCCCAGCGTGCGATCAGCGGCCAGAACCGCGCCGATGGACGCGGTCAGAGCATCAAATAGTGTGTCGCGTCCTGTCCCGGCCTGGATCACCACCTCCAACTCAGCCCGATGCTCGTAAAAATAAGTCAGCGGCGACAGCGTCACCTCGGGTTCGCCCGGCTTGCCGTCGCGCAGGATGATCAGGCCAGTCGCCGGGATGCGTTCCGGCAGCACATCGCCGCGCAGCGCAGGGGTGGCTAGGGTTTGCAGACGCGCAAGCAGGGTGGCGAGGATGGTTTCGCGTTTGCTGGGCATTGCATAGACCTCAGTCGAGTTTCATGCCCGCACCAGCATTCGAGCCGGGCGAACTTTTGTGCCGATAAACAAAATGGTTTGGGACGAAGCCGAGGCCAGAATAGCAGGCTTTTCAGATCTGGTTGAGCTTGTTGCTCTTCATGGGGATCTCAAACATTGCGCCGCCCCCGACCAACTCTGCCTGTATCTCGATGGTTTCCCAGAGGGCCATAAGCCGTTCCATCTGCTTGGTAAGCTTGGCTTTCTGAAGGCCAGGTGCAAGAAAGAAGCCCACGAGCTTTGACCCTTTGAAAGCCTGCTGTTCAGCCTTGTTCTTCGTGATCCGGCGGTCCCCCGAAATGACCACCCAATGGCCTTCGGCGTTCAGCGAACCGATCCACTCGGTGTCCTTTACCGCCGGGCCGAATTTCTGCCTGAGGTGCACAATTTCGTGTTTTCCAGCGAAAAGGGCAGCAAGCGCCTTCGCCATGGCCGGGGGCAGGTTTTCATCAACCATCACCTTCAAGCGGCCATAAGCTCCTGATGAAATCTGACTGCATCCTGGACAACGGATTTTTCGACTTCATACATCGCTGCCACGCGGGACAGGGAGCCTTCGGCCTTTACAGCCTCCGCCAATACAATGGTTGGCACCCCGGACGCGGATGCCACAGGCTGGCCAAATGACCTGAGTGGATCCACGACGATGCTGTCTTTACCGCGAAAGGGACGCCATCGTTTAACCATGTCGCCTTCAAGATCGAGGTCCTTGAAGCTTTGTTCAACTACCTGCTTAAAAACATACTGCTTTTCCTTGAGGTCAAGCAGTTTCGGTTCGCCTGCAGCCTCAAGACTTTCGAGGAAAATGGTCCGCCCGTCCGTTCGGAAACGACCAGATGAAAACGGCCGGTCAGTGTGCATGCACTGCCGGGCGTACTCGAGGCAGTTTCGTACAGCCTTCAGGCCGATACCCTTTTCAAGAAAAGCGCTGACAAAGCGAAGTTCGATCAGGTCACGGAAGCTCAGCTCGATGTGATCTTCGATTTTCGGAATGTCGGGCACCCAAAGCGGCGGAACATGGTGGATTCCATCGTCTTGCTTGTAGTCATAGCCATCCATCCACCGCCGGATCTTCCGGGGCGGGGCCTTCAGGAGCTGCGATGCATCAGCCAGAGAGTAGAGGCCGACCCCAACGAACTCATGTATGGGCTTTTGGTGGTTCATGCTTGCTGGTTGTAGTCGCGCTGTGGCTGGAAGCAACTGGAATGGTCAAAAGACGTCAATCTTCTTGCTTCGACTGACTTCCGGACCGTTAAGATGGTTGCATCCTAGAGATGATCCTCGACCCAGTTGCGCACGATGCTGCCCGGAATGGCCGCCTGCGCCCGTTCCGCGTCCCTGGCCAGATCCAGTCGTTTCGGCAATTTGACCTGCCGCACCAGCAGAAAAATCGGTGCTGTCACCTGACCGCGTCCGGTTTTCGACTTGGAGACGGCGGCCTGGCCACGCGTGTTCAGCCGCCGTCTCCAAGTCGAAAACCGGACGCGGTCAGGTGACAGCACCGATTTTTCTGCTGGTGCGGCAGGTCAAAT
>JBKJTI010000013.1:0-15754 GCA_046590425.1 Cypionkella sp.
CCGGAATTGGTTGCGGCGGATTTGCGCGCGTCGATGCGGGCATTGGAAGTCATGGTGGGAAGAATCGATGTTGAGAATCTGCTCGATGAGATATTCTCCAGCTTCTGCATCGGGAAATGAGGTTGTTTCACGTGAAACATTTTGATGTGATTGTCATTGGCGGGGGCCATGCGGGCGCGGAGGCCGCAGCCGCCTCGTCACGAATGGGTGCGCGGACGGCGCTGATTTCGTTGCGCCGCGATGGGATCGGCGTGATGTCCTGCAACCCAGCCATCGGTGGTTTGGGTAAAGGTCATCTGGTGCGCGAAATTGACGCGATGGACGGCATCATAGGCCTGGCGGCGGATCGTGCGGCGATTCAGTATCGATTGTTGAACCGACGCAAGGGTCCGGCGGTGCAGGGTCCACGGGCGCAGGCTGACAGAAAGCTGTATCGGGCCGCAGTTCTGGATTTGCTGAATGCTGAGGAAAATCTGACGATCCTGGAAGGTGAAGTCATTGCGCTGAAACGGGAAAATGGCAGGGTGACTGGAGTTACCCTAGCGGATTTCGTTGATTTATCGGCCGACGCAGTGGTGTTGACGGTCGGTACATTTCTGAATGGCGTGATGCATGTCGGCGATCAGCGGCAGCCGGGTGGACGGGTTGGTGATCGTCCGTCTGTTTTGCTGGCAGAGCAGTTGGCGGAGTTGGGGCTGGCGCGCGGGCGCTTGAAAACCGGCACGCCGCCGCGTCTGGATGGCAGCACGATCAACTGGGATGTGCTGGAAACCCAGCCCGGCGACGAAGCTCCGGTGGTGTTTTCCTTCTTGAACAAGCTGCCACAGGTGCGGCAGATTTCTTGTGGGATCACTCATACCAATGAGAAAACCCATGCGATTGTGCGCAACAATCTGAGCAGGTCTGCAATGTATGGCGGACATATTGAAGGCATCGGGCCGCGCTATTGCCCCTCAATCGAAGATAAGATCGTACGATTCGCGGATAAGGCGTCGCATCAAGTATTTTTGGAGCCGGAAGGGTTGGACGATAGCACGGTCTACCCGAACGGAATTTCGAGCTCTTTGCCACAAGAGGTGCAGGAGGCCTATGTTCGCTCTATCGTTGGGCTTGAAAATGTGCGGATCACTCAGCCGGGCTATGCTATTGAATATGACTATTTTGATCCTCGCGCGCTTGACTTGTCGCTGCAGCTGAAGACGATGCCGGGTTTGTTTCTGGCCGGCCAAATCAATGGGACCACCGGTTATGAGGAGGCGGCGGCGCAGGGCTTGTTGGCAGGCTTGAACGCCGCGGCTTTGGCGCAGGCGAAAGATCCGGTGCATTTCAGCCGAGCTGAAAGCTATATTGGCGTTATGGTTGACGATTTAACCACACGGGGCGTGACCGAACCTTATCGCATGTTTACGTCGCGGGCTGAGTATCGCTTAACGTTGCGGGCGGATAATGCGGATCAGCGGCTTACACCGATAGGGCTTGCATTGGGCTGTGTTCGGGACACACGCAAAGCTGTATTTTGGCAGAAGCGTGACAGTCTTGCGGCGGCGGCGGCTGTCTTGCAGCAAAGAGCGTTCTCGCCGACCGAATTGAACAGGGTCGGAATTTCGCTGAGTCAAGATGGCACGCGCCGCACGGCCCAAGCGCTGATGGCCCTTCCGGACGTGACGGTTGAACATATCTCCTTATTGGTGCCCGAATTTACAGAATTTACCCTAGAAGTACAGCAGCAGACAGCGACGGATGCACTCTATGCTCAATATGCTGATCGGCAGAAGCATGAGATTGCGGCTTTGAAGCGCGAAGAATCTGCAGAAATACCAAGCGGCTTTGTGTTCACCGGGTTGCCCGGGCTGTCGACGGAGTTGGGCACAAAGCTGTCGCATATGCGTCCTGCCAATTTGGCGCAAGCCGCGCGGATTGAGGGGATGACGCCGGCCGCTTTGACGTTGATCTTGGCGCATATTCGCAAGGCCCGGCGCGTGGTCGCAGCGCCATGAACCATGATGGCGTTGAGGTTCCCGGTTGGCTGAATGTTTCACGTGAAACATTGGAGCGGCTTTTTGTTTATTGCGACCTGGTCGAAAAATGGAATCCCGCCATAAATTTGATTTCTAAATCAGGCATTGCGCAGATTTGGGACAGGCACATCATTGATTCCGCTCAACTTATTCTACAAATCCCGGTGCAGTTCGATCAATGGTGCGATCTCGGCAGTGGCGGCGGTTTTCCGGGCATCGTGCTAGCCATTCTAGCCAAAGAATTGCGCCCCGAGACGCAGATGATACTGGTGGAATCGGATCGTCGGAAATCAGTGTTTCTCTCCGAAGCCGCGCGCCTTTTGGATATTTCTGTTGCCGTGAAAACCCAGCGTATTGAAGATCTTGCACCGCAGAATGTTGATGTGCTTACAGCGCGCGCTCTGGCACCATTGTCGAGCCTTTGCGGCTACGCCCATCGGCATTTGAAGCCAGATGGCGTGGCGATTTTTCCGAAGGGCGCAACAGCGGCACGCGAAATTGAGGACGCGCGAAAGTTATGGCGGTTTGACTGTGATATGATGCGAAGCCATACCGATCCAGAATCACTTGTTCTCGCGGTAAAGGGTCTTCAGCTTGAATAATATTATTGGCGCGGAAGGGCCGCGTATTCTTTCGATTGCTAATCAAAAAGGTGGTGTGGGCAAGACAACCACAGCGATCAACCTGGCAGCCGCGTTGGTAGAGCAGGGAGGGCGGGTGCTGTTGGTGGACCTGGATCCGCAAGGCAACGCCTCAACCGGCCTTGGCTTCGCGCCGACTGAACGCAAGAAGACCACTTATGATTTGCTGCTGGATGAGACTCCACTTGTCGAGGCGGTCGTCGGCACCGAGTTCTCGGGCTTGCTGCTTTGTCCCTCAAGTGCCGATCTGTCTTCCGCCGATATTCAGCTGGTCTCAAATGAGAAACGTAGCTTTTTGTTGCATGATTCGCTGCGTGAGCCACAGGTTGAAACGCTGGACCTCGATTTCATCCTGATCGATTGCCCTCCATCGCTTAGCTTGCTGACCATCAATGCAATGGTTGCGAGCCATGCAGTTCTGGTGCCGCTGCAGGCGGAGTTTTTCGCGCTGGAGGGATTGTCGCAACTGATGCTGACCATTCGCGAAGTCCGGCGCAGCGCAAATCCGGGGCTACGTATTGAAGGTGTGGTGCTAACGATGGTGGATGGCCGCAATCGGCTTTCGCAGCAAGTAGAACATGATGTGCGCACAACCTTGGGCGATTTGGTGTTCAAAACCATGATTCCGCGCAATGTACGGCTTAGCGAAGCGCCGTCTTATGCGCAGCCCGTGTTGAGCTATGACAGCGCGTCGAAAGGCTCCGAAGCCTACCGCGCCCTTGCGGCCGAGATTTTGTCGCGGCATCCGGCGCGCAATCGCTTGAAAGTGGAGATCGTCTGATGGAAAAGAAGTTTGATCGGCGCGGCTTGGGTCGTGGGCTTTCGGCGCTAATGGCTGATGTGAACCTTGATGCGCCCTCTGCGGCATCCGAGGCGCGGCGCTCCGAATTGATGCTACCTGTCGAAAAGATTGTGCCGAACCCGGATCAGCCGCGGCGTGATTTCCAACCGGAGGCCCTGAAGGATCTCGCGGATTCATTGCGTCAGAAGGGCGTGATTCAGCCACTTATCGTACGCAAGAAACCTAATCAGGATCTTTACGAAATCGTAGCTGGAGAACGCCGCTGGCGGGCGGCCCAGATTGCGCAACTGCATGAACTTCCTGTGATAGTGCGAGAGTTCAGTGATTCAGAAGTGCTTGAGATCGCGATTATTGAAAACATCCAGCGCGCAGAACTGAACTCGATTGAAGAAGCGCTGGCCTATCGCCAGTTGATGGACAGATTTGGCCATACCCAAGAAAAGATTGCCGAAGCTCTGTCGCGCAGCCGCAGCCATATCGCCAATTTGCTGCGGCTGCTGGCTCTGCCAGAAGACGTGCAGCAGATGGTTAAATCCGGCACTTTGTCGGCCGGACACGCGCGCGCGCTGATCACCACCGGCAATGCCACGGAACTGGCGTTGCAAGTGGTTGGACGCGGTCTGTCGGTGCGTGATACCGAAGAGTTAGTGCGGAAATCTGCCATCGACCCTGCCAAACGTCGTGTGCTACGGCAGCGCAGTGAGAAGGATGCGGATACGCGCGCGCTGGAGTCGGATCTTTCGGCAAATCTGCACATGTCGGTACAAATCGACCATCTTGCGGGCGGCGAAGGCGGAAAGGTAACGATCAATTATCGCTCGCTTGACCAACTTGATTTGCTGTGCCGCGTGCTGTCGATGATCCCGCGCGACGCAGAATTCTAGGGCTATTCACTTACGCTGTCGCCAACTCGCGCAGGACTGCGTTCAACACCATGCGACCATTTGGCGTTGCGCGCAGTCGACCGCCCACCAGTTCAACCATACCTATATCGGACAATTCACGGATTTTCACGTCGTTTAGTGAAGAACCGGAGATGTTTTGATAACGTACCAGATCCAGACCTTCGCTGAGGCGCAACGACATCAGCAGATATTCCAGACTATGTTCCTCCGCTGTCAGCGCACTTCGTGGCAGTTCGGGCGCTTTTCCTGCTTGAACCATGCCCAACCAAAGTGCCGGTGATTTAGGCGCTTCGGTTGCCCACCTCATGCCCTGCATCGTGATGCGACCATGCGCACCAGGGCCAATGCCAACATAGTCGCCGCCGCGCCAATAAATCAGATTGTGCCGCGATTCGCAGCCACTTCTAGCGTGATTTGACACTTCATAGCCGGGCAACCCGGCTTTGTCGCACCGTTCTTGAGTCAGCTCAAACATCTCGGCAGACAGCTCTTCGCCTGGCAAGCCGCGCAGGCCACCCTTGGCAAATCGGTCGGCGAAAGCGGTGCCATCTTCGATTGTCAGTTGGTAAAGCGACAGGTGATCAATCGCCAGATCCAAAGCCTTGCCCAGTTCATCACGCCAAGCGGCAAGGCTTTGATCTTGGCGAGCATAGATTAAATCGAAGCTGACACGATCAAAGCAATTTCGTGCAATTTCAAACGCTTTTCGCGCTTCCGCCGCGCTGTGCTTGCGGCCGAGGCGGCGCAAATCCTCATCATTCATCGCCTGCATGCCCATCGAAACCCGCGTCACTCCGGCCTGTTGAAATCCGCGAAACCGACCGGCCTCAACAGAGCCCGGATTGGCTTCCAAAGTGATTTCGGGATCGTTCGACATCGGCCAGGTGGCCCGGATGCGCTCAATAATCGCCGCCACCAGTTCCGGCTCCATCAGGGACGGGGTGCCGCCGCCAAAATACACCGAATGCAGAATCCGGCCTTCGGTTTCGCGCCCCAGCCGGTCAATCTCTGACAGATAGGCTTGCTGCCATTGCCTCTGGTCAATGTGGCTCGCAACGTGGCTGTTGAAATCACAATAGGGGCATTTCGACTCGCAATAGGGCCAGTGCAGGTACAGACCAAAGCCGCCATGCTGCCAGTCTTCCATCGTTAACCTTTGAACGCCGTGACTTCGATTTCAATCTTCATCTCGGGGCGAATTAGCCCGGCAATCACCATCGTCGCGGCGGGTCGGATCTGCCCCAAAGTCGTACCCAACATCGGCGCCAATGCCTCGACCAGTTCAGGCGCAACCACGGTATATTGCACCCGCACGATATCAGCCATCTCAAAACCCGCCTCTGCCAAAACCCCAGCGATGGTTGCAAAACAGTTCCGCGCCTGATCGGCGATCCCTTCCGGCATCTGCATCGTCGCATAATCATAGCCGGTGACGCCCGACACGAAACACCAGCCGCCCTTCACTACGGCGCGGCTATAGCCCATTGTCGATTCAAACAGCGATCCGGTGGAGATTTGTTTCACGTGAAACATCCTGTCACAAGTTTGCGAAACGCATCAGCACGGTGGCTGGTCTGGTTTTTTTGCCAGCGATCCATCTCGCCAAAGGTCAGATCGCTGCCCGAGGGCTGGAAAATCGGATCATAACCATGGCCCTGATCACCGCGCATCGGCCAAACAATCTGCCCCTGCATCACACCCTCAAACACTTCATCATGGTGATCTGGCCAAGCCAAGACCAAAGTGCAGCGAAACTGCGCCAACCGAGGCTTTGGCGCGGCAATCGCCTCCAGTTTGTTCCAGGTATTCGCCATCGCCATGACAAAATCCCGGCCGGTCGGCGTTTCCGCCCAATCCGCCGTATACACCCCCGGAGCCCCATTCAAAGCATCAATCGTGATGCCGGAATCATCAGAAAGCGCGGGCAAGCCCGTGGCCTGCGCCGCCGCATGCGCCTTGATCCGGGCATTGCCGACAAAGCTATCCTCGCTCTCAACCGGTTCCGGCAGACCCAGATAGCCCGCCGAAACCACGGAAATTCCAAATCCTTCCAAGAGCTTGGCAATTTCCTCCAGCTTGCCGCGATTATGCGTCGCAACAAGCAGACGGTTGCCGGAGAATTTCCGCATTACGCGATTCCCAGAGCCGCTTTCTGCGCCGCAATCAGCCCTGCAACCCCAGCCTCAGCCAGATCCAGCAGTTCACCCATCTCCGCGCGCGAGAAGGTCGCCCCTTCCGCCGACATCTGCACCTCAATCATCCGGCCCCGCCCGGTCAGAATGAAATTGCCATCTGTCCCCGCTGCAGAATCCTCGGGATAATCCAGATCCAACACCGGCTGACCGGCATAAATTCCGCAAGACACCGCCGCGACATGATCAATCATCGGGTCGCTGACAATCACCCCAGCCTTCAACAGCTTGTTCATCGCCAACCGCAACGCCACCCAGCCACCGGTGATCGAGGCACAGCGGGTGCCGCCATCCGCCTGGATCACATCGCAGTCGATCACGATCTGCCGTTCACCCAAAGCCGATCGATCCACCCCAGCCCGCAAAGCCCGCCCAATAAGCCGTTGAATTTCTTGTGTTCGGCCGGATTGTTTGCCCGCCGCCGCCTCGCGGCGTACCCGCGAATTCGTCGCCCGCGGCAGCATGCCATATTCCGCCGTCACCCAGCCCAAACCGGTGTTCTTCAGAAATGGCGGCGCTTTATCCTCGATGGTGGCCGAGCACAAAACATGTGTCTCACCCATCTTGATCAGGCAAGAGCCTTCCGCATGCTTCATGACGCCGATTTCCATCGAAACCGGGCGCATTTCGTTCAATTTCCGACCAGAGGGGCGCATCGCTTCATCCTTATTGGCTTTGCTCCAGATAGTCCCGCACTCCCTCCCGATGCAACCCTCATTGACGTTCGCGCCAGAGCCTCCTTAATGGACAGGCTCCCCCATGGACGGGCCGTGGTGATGGCCCCACAGAGAATGCAACATGACCGACGGCAGCAAGATCCTTACCGAGATGAACGAGCGCTCGCGCGAGGTGTTCCGTCGCGTCGTCGAAGGCTACCTAGCCTCTGGCGATCCGGTCGGCTCGCGCACCCTGACCCGGAGCATGACCGAACGTTTGTCTGCCGCCACCATCCGCAACGTGATGCAAGATCTTGAATTTCTCGGCCTACTCGACAGCCCGCATATCTCGGCGGGCCGTATCCCCACGCAACTCGGCCTGCGGATGTTCGTCGATGGCCTGTTAGAGGTCGGCACCATGGCCGCCGAAGACCGCCAGTTGATCGACACCGCCTCCGCCAGCAACGAGCCAGACATCACCAGCCTGCTCGACCATATTGGCGGTACACTGTCGGGTATCACCAAAGGCGCGTCGGTCGTGCTTGCTCCGAAAACCGAGGCGCCAATCCGCCATATCGAATTCGTCAGCCTTGCCGCCGAGCGCGCCTTGGTGGTGCTGGTCTTCGCCAACGGTCATGTCGAAAACCGCGTCTTCACCCCGCCGCCCGGTCAAACCCCGTCGTCGATGCGCGAGGCGGCCAATTTCCTGAACGCGCTGGCCGAAGGCAAAACACTCTCCGAACTGCGCCGCAATATCGTGCAAGATATCGCCAAGCGTCGGCAGGAAATTGATTCGCTCGCCCGCGCCCTCGTGGAAAGCGGTATCGCCCTATGGGACAATTCCGATGAACATTCCGAGCGTCTGATCGTGCGCGGCCGTTCCAACCTGATCGAAACTTCCGCCGAATCCCAAGACATCGACCGCATCCGCATCTTGTTCGATGACCTCGAGCGTAAGCGCGATATCGCCGATTTTCTCGAATTGGCCGAAACTGGCGAGGGGGTACGCATTTTTATCGGTTCTGAGAACAAACTCTTTTCACTTTCGGGTTCCTCTCTGGTGGTCTCTCCCTATATGAACGCAGATCGAAAGATCATTGGCGCGGTGGGCGTGATCGGACCGACCCGGCTGAACTATGGCCGGATTGTTCCGATCGTCGATTACACCGCCCAACTCGTCGGCAGGCTTTTGTCCGAACGCGGTTCGGGATAAGGCCGTGCCAAAGCGAAAAGAATGTAAGGAAGAGAAGATGGCGCAGGAAAACACCGCCCCAGAGGCTGAAGATCTCGCAGGTCTCGAGGATTTTGTCGCAGCCGAAGAACTCGACGCCCTGCGCGCCGAGCGCGACGACATGCGCGACCGCTTCATGCGCGCGCTGGCCGATGCCGAAAATGCGCGCAAACGCGGGGAGCGCGACCGTCGCGAGGCCGAGCAATACGGCGGCTCAAAACTTGCCCGCGACATGCTGCCGGTCTATGACAACCTCAAGCGCGCGCTCGATGCCGCCACCGAGGAAACCCGCGCACAGGCCGGAGCTTTGATCGAAGGGTTGGAACTGACGCTGCGTGAGCTGACCAATGTGCTGAAAAAGCACGGCGTCGATGAAATCAATCCGGCGATTGGCGAGACCTTCGATCCGCAACAGCATCAGGCGATGTTCGAGGCCCCACTGCCGGGCACCAAGGCAGGCCAGATCATTCAGGTGATGGGCGTTGGCTTCATGCTGCACGATCGCCTGCTGCGCCCTGCGCAGGTCGGAGTGTCGTCGAATACCCAAGGCTGATTTGCTTCGCTGACCCCGGAGGGCTTCACACCCTCCGGGCCTCCCATTGGGTCATTCTGCCAACTGGATAGAAAACTTGACTTAATTTTTAAGCATATCTTTCAACTCATAAACCAGCCGCAGCGCCTGAATCGGTGTCAACTCATCCGGCAACACCTCTTTCAGCGTCGCCTCCACCTTCGAGCCCTTAACAATAGCTTTCGGCGCAGGTGCAGGCATCGCCCGAAACAACGGCAGATCATCAATCAGTGCCTTTTGCCGCGATCCGCCTTCGCGTTCACCCGACTCCAGCGCCTCCAGCACCACCTTTGCCCGCTCGATCACCGTCGCAGGCAGGCCAGCCAACCGGGCCACCTGCACGCCATAAGACCGATCAGCCGCGCCCTTCTTGACCTCGTGCAGGAAAATCACCTCGCCGTCCCATTCCTTGACGGTGACAGTGGCATTCTCCACCCCGGTGAGTTTGCCGGAAAGCGCTGTCATTTCATGGTAATGTGTGGCGAACAAAGCGCGGCAGCGGTTGGTTTCGTGCAGATGCTCCATCGTCGCCCAGGCAATCGACAATCCGTCATAGGTCGCGGTGCCACGCCCGATCTCATCCAAAATCACCAAAGCGCGGTCATCTGCCTGATTCAGAATCGCCGCTGTTTCAACCATTTCGACCATGAACGTCGAGCGCCCGCGTGCCAGATCGTCTGACGCCCCAACCCGGCTGAACAACTGGCTGACCAGACCAATATGCGCAGACGCTGCGGGGACAAAGCTGCCCACCTGAGCCAACAGTGCGATCAGCGCATTCTGCCGCAGGAAGGTCGATTTACCCGCCATGTTCGGCCCGGTCAAAAGCCAGATCGCCGGGGTCATTTCTTCGGTCAAGCTGCAGTCATTCGCCACGAACGCCGCCCCAGCCAGCCTGCGCAGCGCTCGTTCGACCACCGGGTGCCGCCCACCTGTCACCATGAAGGCATGGCTGTCATCGACGCGGGGTTCTGTCCAGTTTTCCGCAGCGGCCAGAGCGGCAAAAGCGCCGCTGAGATCAATCTCAGCCAATCCGCGCGCTGCTGCCCCGATCGGGCCGGATTGCTTTAAGATAGCGGCTCTAAGCGCCTCATAGTGACGTTTTTCGATCTCCAGCGCGCGGTTTCCAGCGTTGAGAATCTTGGTCTCAATCTCGTTCAA
The DNA here is from genome assembly GCA_046590425.1 of Cypionkella sp. Classification (GTDB taxonomy): domain Bacteria; phylum Pseudomonadota; class Alphaproteobacteria; order Rhodobacterales; family Rhodobacteraceae; genus Cypionkella. The sequence goes on from JBKJTI010000013.1 coordinate 10,178, forward strand.
TGGGATGGTGGTGAATCGCACCTGATTGGCGGTGGTCTGGCGGTGGATAAAGGTTTCCGACAAAGGTGCCGCGAACATCTTCTCGGCGTGCAGCGTGGTGGTTTCAATAAAATAGCCCAACACGTTGTTGTGTTTGATCTTCAGGCTTTGCACACCAGACAGCGCGATATATTCCGCCTGCATCTGCGCAATCACACCGCGCCCCTCGTCGCGCAAGCGGCGGGTTTCGTCCAGATCCAGGTCAAACCCAGCCGCGATATAGCCGCCATCGCGCGCCATCAGTGGCGGCTCGGCAATGAGGGCTTGATTCATCAGGTCGATCAACGTGCCATGGCCAACCAATGCTTTCGCGGCTTCGGCCAGCAGGGGCGGTACCTCATACATCTGGGCGGCGATGCGGATCGCCTGCTTCAAACCTGTGCGAATTGCGACCAGATCGCGCGGACCGCCACGGTCCAGCGCCAGCCGAGACAGCGCGCGGTCGATATCTGGCACACGGCGCAGGTCGCCGCGCAGGTCTTCGCGCAAACGGCTCTGGTCCAGCAGAAATCGCACCGATTCCAGCCGCTGATGGATTACGCTCAGGTCGCGCGAAGGGCTGGAGATGCGGCGCTCCAACAGTCGCGCGCCTGCTGCGGTGGCCGTGCGATCCACGGCGGCCAGTAAAGACCCCTCGCGTCCACCCGATAAGGCTTGGGTAAGTTCAAGATTGCGCCGGGTCGACGCATCAATCTGCATCGCACTGTTGGCGCTTTCGCGCACAGGCGGGCGCAGTAGCGGCAGTTTTCCACGCTGGGTGAGGTCGAGATAATCGACCAGCGCGCCGATCGCAGCGATCTCAGCCCGACCAAAGCTGCCGAAAGCATCCAGCGAGCCGACATTCCACAAAGCACAGAGCCGCCGTTCAGCGCTGGTGGAATCAAAACTGCCGCGTGACAGCGCTGTGACGGCAGCCCCCGATTCAGTAACGATCAAAGCCAGTTCCCGTTCGCGCGTCTCGGATACCAACACTTCACGCGGGGCAAGCCGAGCGAGCTCCGGCCCCAATCGCACCTCGGGGCAGGGCATTACCCGCAATTCACCAGTGGAAATATCCACCCAAGCCAAAGCGCTGTCTTCGCGCACATCGGCGAAGGCAACCAGATAATTGTGCCGCCGGGCTTCCAGCAGCGAATCTTCGGTCAATGTGCCCGGCGTCACCAGCCGCACAACATCGCGCTTCACCACCGATTTCGAGCCGCGTTTTTTCGCCTCGGCGGGATCTTCCATCTGCTCGGCAATCGCTACCCGAAAGCCCTTGCGGATCAGCTTCAGCAGTTAGCCTTCGGCGGCATGATAGGGCACGCCACAAAGCGCAATCGGCTTGCCGTTGTGAAAGCCGCGCTGGGTCAAAGTGATGTCCAACGCCTCGGCGGCAGCCACGGCGTCTTCAAAGAACATCTCGTAGAAATCGCCCAGACGGTAGAACAGCAAAGCACCGGGGTTCTGCGCTTTGATTTCCAGATACTGCGCCATCATCGGCGTTACGGTGTCGTCGCTCACATTCATCCCCCTAATCGCCTGTCACCCTACAAAACCGGGGGCGCGACGGAAAGGCACTATGCGCGTCAACTCCGCGCCGTTATCACCGACGCATTTACAGACAAACAGGATGGCCCCCTGATGACCAAAATGAAAATCACGCCGGAAGAGGCGCTTGCGTACCATCTGGAACCGCGCCCCGGCAAATATGAGGTGATCGCCTCGACCCCGATGGCAACGCAGCGCGACCTGAGCCTTGCCTATTCGCCCGGTGTGGCAGTGCCGGTGCAGGCGATCGCCGACAATCCGGCGACGGCTTATGACTATACGGTCAAGGGCAACATGGTGGCGGTGATTTCCAATGGCACCGCCATTCTGGGCATGGGCAATCTGGGCGCTTTGGCCTCGAAACCCGTGATGGAAGGCAAGGCGGTGCTGTTCAAGCGCTTTGCCGATGTGAACGCCATCGACATTGAACTGGATACCGAAGACCCCGAGGAGATCATCAAGGCGGTATCCCTGATGGGCCCGACCTTTGGCGGCATCAATCTTGAGGATATCAAGGCACCCGAGTGCTTTATCATCGAGCAAAGACTGAAGGAAATCATGGACATCCCGGTGTTCCATGATGATCAGCATGGCACGGCGGTGATCTGTGTGGCGGGGCTGATCAACGCTTTAGAGATCAGCGGCAAGAAGATCGACGAGGTGCGCATTGTGCTGAACGGCGCGGGGGCGGCGGGGATCGCGTGCCTTGAGCTGATGAAGGCGATGGGGGCCAAGCACGACAACTGCATCATGTGCGACACCAAGGGCGTGATTTATCAGGGCCGTACCGAGGGCATGAATCAGTGGAAATCCGCCCATGCTGCGCGCACCGAACTGCGCACTTTGGACGAGGCGATGGTCGGCGCGGATGTGTTCCTGGGCGTTTCGGCCAAAGGGGCGGTGACGCAGGACATGGTCCGCTCAATGGCTGACAATCCGGTGATCTTCGCGATGGCCAATCCCGACCCGGAAATCACACCGGAAGAAGCCCATGCAGTGCGGGCGGACGCGATTGTGGCAACGGGGCGGTCAGATTATCCCAATCAGGTCAATAACGTGCTGGGTTTCCCTTATCTGTTCCGGGGGGCTTTGGACATTCATGCCCGCGCGATCAATGATGAGATGAAGATCGCCTGTGCCCGCGCTTTGGCCGCCTTGGCGCGCGAGGATGTGCCGGATGAGGTGGCGATGGCCTACGGGCGCAAGCTGTCGTTTGGCCGCGATTACATCATCCCGACGCCGTTTGATCCTCGGCTGATCTATGTGATCCCACCTGCCGTCGCCAAAGCCGGGATGGATACCGGGGTTGCGCGGCGTCCGATCATCGACATGAAGGGTTACGCGCACAGCCTGAAGGCGCGGATGGATCCGACCGCCAGCATCCTGCAAGGCATCCATGCGCGGGCCAAGCAGGCACAGGCGCGGATGATCTTTGCCGAAGGTGACGACCCGCGTGTGTTGCGGGCTGCGGTCGCCTATCAGCGCGCCGGATTGGGCAAGGCCTTGGTGGTGGGCCGCGAGGCCGATGTGAAGGAAAAGCTGGAAACGGCGGGCCTTGGCGATGCGGTACGCGAGTTGGAAATCGTCAACGCCGCCAATTCGCGGCATCTCGAAGCCTATAAGGATTTTCTATACACCCGCTCGCAGCGCGAGGGCTTTGACCGCCATGATGTGCATCGCCTCGCCACACGGGATCGCCATGTGTTCTCGGCCTTGATGTTGCAACAGGGTCATGGCGATGCGCTGATCACTGGCGTCACGCGGAAATCTGCGCATGTGCTGTCGCTGATCAACCATGTGTTTGACGCCAAAGCCTCGGATGGCGCGGTTGGGGTGACGGCGCTTTTGCACAAGGGGCGGATCGTGCTGATCGCCGATACTTTGGTGCATGAATGGCCGGATGAGGTTGATCTGGCCAATATTGCGGTGAAGGCTGCGGGGGTGGCGCGCAATCTGGGGCTGGAGCCTCGGGTGGCTTTTGTCAGCTTTTCGACCTTCGGCTATCCAGTGTCGGAACGCGCCACCAAGATGCACGCCGCGCCCAAGGTGCTGGACAAAATGGGCGTGGATTTTGAGTATGAAGGCGAGATGACGGTGGATGTCGCGCTGAACGCCGAGGTGATGGCGCAGTATCCGTTCTGTCGGCTGTCTGGTCCGGCGAATATTCTGGTGGTGCCCGCACGGCATTCGGCCTCGATCTCGGTCAAGATGATGCAGGAAATGGCTGGGGCGACGGTGATCGGGCCGATCCTGACCGGAGTGAAGAAGCCTATTCAGATCTGTTCGACCAATTCGACGGTGAACGATATTCTGAATATGGCAGTGATGGCGGCCTGCAAGGTCGGCTAATTCGGGCATATTCTAGAGCGCTTTGCGTTTATCTTGAATCACAATTCGCGCCAAGAACCGCGCGAATTGTGATGCTTTTAGCGTCAGATACAACGCAAACCGCTTTAAAGATCGGGCAGCGCCACGGCAACGCGGCGCTGCAAATCCGGGATGGCTTGCGGGTGGCTGAGGTAGTCGGTCACCGCCATCATTTGCCAATACTGGCCTTCGTCTCCAAAGCAGATGGCGGCGATTTCGGCGGCGGTGATCTGGCCCGCGAAGAATACCGAAGCGCGGGTGGCATCCATCATGCTGGGCCAGATCCTGCGCCAGATCAGCCGTTCGGGCGGCAGCATAAGCCCGAATTCCTCATGCAACTCGCGCAGCAGGCAAGCTTCAGCCGTCTCATCGCCCTCACGCCCACCGCCGGGAAGATCCCACATTGCGGGCCAGGCCAGCCCCGGTCTGTCATCGCGCAGATAGGTCAGCAAGGCATCACCGCAGAGCAGCGCCACCTTTGCGCCTACAAAATCCATCAGCGCGCGTCAGTTGTCATTGATGTCTTTGTCCCAGAGCTTGACCTGACCCTTTTTCACCCCAACCGTGGCGCGCAGGCCAATCCACGACGCCAGCGACAGCAGGGCAAAGATCAGCAGCGTCAGCGGTAAGCTCACCGACAGACCGATGCCCAGGAACACTCCCGTCAGCACCGCGCCCAGCGCAAAGCCAAGGAAGATGAAGCCGGGCAGCAGCACCTCGGCCACACCCAAGGCAAAGCCACCAGCGATCCAGACCCACCACACTGTCCACATTTATACACGCCCTTTCAACATCTTGAATGCATCGCCAAACGCATCCAAAGCCTGCGCTGGCACGATGATCATCTGCTTGCCCGCACCTTGGCCCACGGTGGTCAAAGCCTCGACCTGCTTCAAGGCGACCTGATATTGTGCGGCCTCGATACCGTTTTCCTTGATCGCACCGGCAATCACTTCGGTCGCATAGGCTTCGGCATCGGCAAGCACACGACGCGCCTTGGCGCCCTGTTCGGCGGCGTAAAGCTCGGCGTCGGCGTTCAACTCTACCGCGCGCTTTTTGCCCTCGGCTTCGGTCACTTGCGCCCGACGCGCGCGTTCGGCGTTCAACTGCTGCATCATGGCGTGGCGGGTGGCTTCATCCAACGACACATCCAAGATTTCAGCCCGCGTCACTTCGATGCCCCAATCTTCCACCATTGCACGCACATGCTCGCGGATATTCGCGGTCAACTCGTTGCGGTTGGATTGCACCTGATCCAGTTCCATCTTGCCGATCTCGGACCGCACGATCCCCGCCACGGTGGTCGCAATCGCGCTATCGACATCCTTGATCCGGTAGACGGTTTTTTCCGGCGCGATCACCCGGTAGAATACCGAGGTTTCGACCTTGACCAGCACGTTGTCGGTGGTGATGGCGTCTTGATGCGCGGTGGGCAACTGACGCTCCAGGATCGAAACCTTATGCGCCACACGGTCCAGAAACGGCACGGTAAAGTTGATACCTGGCCCCAGCACCGAGCGCAGACGGCCCAGCCGTTCGACCACATATTTATCGCTTTGCGGCACGATCCGCACCGCCTTGAACAAGGCCACGATGATAAACAGCGCGATGGCGGCAAACACCGCACCGCTGCCGAGGAAC
>JBKJTI010000069.1:0-7041 GCA_046590425.1 Cypionkella sp.
CGATAAACCTGAGCACGCCTGTCATTCCCGTCACTGCGTCCGGCCCTCTGCCCGCGCACGCGCGCTTATACACGCGGGCGGGCGGAAAGGTCAAAACACTCCGCTGCGATTTTTCAAAGCGGGCGAAGTGCTGCCAGTCGTCAAGGCTATTTCAGCGGCAAAGCCTGTAAGCCCGCATCCTGCTTGGCCCAGGCTTTCAGCGCTGAAACCAAAGCTTGCGCCATTTTCTCCCGCCATGCCGGATCATTCAGTCGTTTCAGATCTCGCTCGGATGACAGAAATCCCAGTTCCAGCAGCAGCGACGGAATATCCGCCGATTTCAGCACAGAAAATCCAGCTTGCTGTCGGGGATGGCGGTGCATTTTCAGCCCTTGCGCCTTGATCGCCATCTCCAAAGCCATTGCCAGCCGTTCTGTCCGGGGTGAGGTGTCGGTGCGCGCCATATCCATCAAGACCTCGGCCACCAGATCATCTTGTTGCGTCAGATCGACCCCCGCCAGCAAATCATCGCGGTCATGGCGTTCGGCCAACGCCGCCGAGGCTTCATCGCTGGCATCCGCAGACAGGCTATAGATCGTCGCCCCCACCGCGTCGCCCTCGGCAATCGCATCGGCGTGCAGTGACAGGAACACATCCGCACCCGCCTGATGCGCAATGGAAATCCGGGTTTCCAGTGGCACGAACACATCCTCGTCTCGTGTCATCACCACATCGAAGCTGCCATTGCGCAGCAAAGCTTCTTTCAACTCCCGCGCAAACTTCAGCACCAGGGTTTTCTCGTTCTGCCCATCGCTCTCGGCCCCTGGATCAATGCCGCCATGGCCGGGGTCGAGCACCACCACCAGCTTGCCATCCTTCTTGGCGGGGGCTTTGGGCAGATCGACCGCTTTGGGCAAAGTCCAGTCGGCAGGCTCTGGCAACGCCGCCAAGACTGCAAAGGCGGCTTCGGTCGCAGGCTCCAACCGCAGATGCACACCAACCCCGCCGCTGGTGCGCATCTCGGCCGAAGTCACCTGCATCGGCCCCGCCAGTTCGATCACTAAACGCGACCAGCCGGGGCGAAACACCCCCGCCCGCAAAGCCACCACCGCATCGCTCGCCTGCGGCATATCGGCCAGCCCAGTCCAATCGACCTCGCGGAAATCCACCACCAGCCGCGCCGGATCATCCAGCACCCGCACGCGCCACGGCACCGCTTGCGACAGGCCAAGATCAATCTGCACACCTGATCCGGCATCGACAATCTCAGAGGCGCCGGGGTTAAATTTTGCAAGGCCCGACAGTTGCTGAGCCCGGCCAGCCTCGGCAAAGGCCAGTGCCCAGATCACGAAAAGAAGACTGAGAAGCGCTTTCATATTGGCTTAAATATCCCCGCCGGAGGCAAAACGGAACTCACCTTTGCGCCATATACGCGGCCAATCGCTCAAGCCCTTCCACAATATCCGCCGTGCCGCGCGCATAGGAAAACCGCAGGGTCAGGCCGCCGCGCAAAGGGTCAAAATCTAACCCCGGCGTCACCGCCACCCCGGCTTTATGCAGAATATCGCGGGCAAAGCCCAAGCTGTCTTCGGTGAACTCGCTGACATCGGGATAGATGTAGAACGCCCCATCCGGCGGCGCGATCTTGTCAAACCCCGCCCGAGGCAGCCCTTCCAGCATCAACCGCCGGTTCTCGGCATAAACCGCGCGATTGGCCTCCATTTCATCAATACACTCCAGCGCTGCCAGTGCCGCCACTTGGCTGACATGCGGCGCGCAAATGAACATATTCTGCCATCTGCTTTCTAAATACAATGAAATCAATGGCTTACAAAATGTGGTTGGTACATTGGCGGGTGTGTCCGTGGGTACAGTTTTGGCAAGTTTAGTGATCAGGTTAGGGGGCGTAAACCCCCCCGCGTCAGCGGCTGCTGCTTTGAAACTTGACCCCATCACCCGCCGCGATCACTCCGAGACCGATCACCGCCAAAGCGTCCTAGTAACTTGCCAGTCAGCACGCCCGAAAGGTTTTGCGCCAAGCTGCGGCGTAGAGAGTCGACAATGCCCTTGAAATCAAGTTCCCCGGTCATCGCCCCGGCGATGCCGTCCTGCAGGGCTTTCGCCATGTCGGCAGAGGCTTGGCGAGTGGTGCTGATATCCCCGTCCTCCACATCTGGACTCGGTTCGGTGTATGCGCCACCCGCGACAAGGAACGCGCGCGCTATGGTGGCGCGGTCATACTGCTGACGCAGTCTGTCCACCGTTCCCACTTCCTCCACCAGCGCCTTCTGGTCGGCTGGCAAGGTCAACATGATCTGTTCAAGCATCGCGCGCGCTTCGGCGGCTTTTCTCTTGGTGATCAGATCAGCTTCGGCAAGTAACTTACGCCCTGCTGCGGCCTCTTCCGCCTCTATCAGTTTGGCCTGCGCAAGGATCACGCCCTTTTTCGCCACCACGGGGTCAGAAGTTTTTAGGCTCGCCGTTAGGCGATCTTTGCCACCGAAGGCGGCTTGTATCGAGGCCGGAATGTGCAGGTTCAGGAAGTAGCGCCCGCCCCTGATCTTTGTACCTGCGACTGCTGGTAAAGCCATAACCCCGCCCCGTGTATAAGGTCTCTTGGGTACAGTTTATGGTACAGTTTTGGGTACAGATCAAGCCATAAAACCCTTATTTTATTGATTACAACGGCTTGGGCTATTTTTGCGCAGATGAACATATTCTGCGCCAACCGCTCTACCGTGCGGATATGATCCTCGGGCACCACCATCCAGCCAATGCGCCAGCCCGTCATGCTGAAATACTTCGAGAACGAGTTGATCACATAGACATCATCACTGATTTCCAGCGCCGAATGTGCCCGTTCGCCATAGTGCAGCCCGTGGTAAATCTCGTCCGAGATAAAGCTGATCCCGCGCTGATGCGCATATCCGATCAGATCAGCCAAAGCGGATTTGGACAGCATTGTCCCAGATGGATTCCCCGGCGAGGCCACGATCAGCCCCTTCATATCCACCCCCGCTAGGTCCTCCGGCACCGGTTGCAAGCGGTTCTCTGCCCGCGTCGCAATCCCCACCGGCTGCAAGGACAGCGCCTTCAAAATCTGCCGATATGACGGATAGCCCGGCTCGCCCAGGCCCACCCGATTCCCCGCCTCAAACAACGCGGTGAATGCCAGCAGGAACGCGCCGGAAGACCCCGCTGTCACAATAACCCGCTCGGGATTCAGCGTAACCCCATACCAACGTTGATATAGTTCTGCGATGCCCGCCCGCAGTTCCGGTATCCCCAGTGACACGGTATAGCCCAAAGCATCGCTGCCCAACCGCGCCGACAAAGCCGCAATCGCGCCCAGCGGTGCCGGGGTCGAAGGCTGCCCCACCTCCATATGAATAATCCGCCGCCCCAAAGCCTCCAATGCGGCAGCTTCCGCCACCATATCCATCACAATGAAGGGATCAACCTGACCCCGGCTTGATCTATCCATCACCCTGCCCCTATTGTCGCCGCCAATAGTCCCGCCTACAAGGCGTTCGTCAACCCCGGCCGACCCGTCCGGCCCAGCCCGAGGTTCCCCGATGCGCCTGCCCCTGCTTGCTGCCCTTCTGATCTGCCCCCTCGCCGCCCCCAGCCTTGCCGGAGGCGTCGAGTCGATGACCGAAGCCGAGCGCCTCGCGTTCCGGGCCGAGGTCAAAGCCTATCTGATCGAGAACCCCGAAGTGCTGGTCGAGGCGATGAACGTGATGCAAGACCGCCAAGCGCAGGCGGAACTGGCGACGGATCAGCAGTTGGTGACCGATCACAAGAATGATCTGTTTGCCGACCAGGCCTCATGGGTCGGCGGCAACCCCAATGGCGATATTACGGTGGTCGAGTTCATGGACTACCGCTGCGGCTATTGCCGCAAAGCCTATCAAGAGGTTGAAGATCTGGTGAAAGCCGACGGCAATATCCGTTTGGTGCTCAAGGAATACCCGATCTTGGGCGAGGATTCCGTTACCTCAGCCCGCTTTGCCATCGCGGTACTACAACTGCATGGCAACGACGCCTATAAGAAAGCCCACGACGCCCTGATCACGCTGCGCGGTGCCCCCGATGCCGAAACCTTGGGCCGTCTTGCGACGGATCTGGGCTTTGACGCCAAACCGGTGCTGGATCGAATGGGCGCAGATGAAGTCACTGCAGTGATCGCGGCCAACCAAGAGCTTGGCAATAAAATGGCGATCAGCGGCACCCCAACCTTCGTGATCGACAGACAAATGTTGCGCGGCTATGTGCCCTTGGACGGCATGCAGCAGATCGTCGCGTCCGAGCGTAAAAGCTAGGCCTCCAAAGCTAAGCCTCTAAAACTTATCTAAAATTGTCATCCTCTGTGCGCAAATAATTGTCATCCTCTGTGCGCAAATATCCCACCGGGGAAGCTGCATTGCGTCTTTAGCAATGCAGCGCGGGGGTGTGAAACCCTCGTTCGCCAGAGGCCACAAGCCCAACCCTAGACAGCCTGCGCCGCCTCGCGCTCAGCGGCCTCAATCTCCGCCGCCTTCTTCTCAACCAGTTCAACGATGTGATCCACCATGCCTTCGTTGCCAAGCTTGTGATGCTGCTTGCCCGCCAGATACACCATCCCCGAGCCAGCCCCGCCGCCAGTAAAGCCAATGTCCGTCATCAAAGCCTCGCCCGGCCCGTTCACCACGCAACCGATGATCGACAGGCTGAGGCTGGTGGTGATATGCGCCAGCCGTTCCTCCAGCGCCGAGACCGTCTTGATCACGTCAAACCCCTGCCGCGCACAGGACGGGCAAGAGATGATCGTCACTCCGCGATGCCGCAGACCCAGCGATTTCAAAATCTCAAAACCGACCTTCACTTCCTCAACCGGATCGGCAGACAGCGACACCCTGATAGTATCGCCAATCCCCGACCAAAGCAGATTGCCAAGCCCAATCGCCGATTTCACCGTGCCGGATACCAGCCCCCCGGCCTCGGTGATCCCCAAATGAATCGGCGCATCGGTGGCCATCGCCAGCTGCTGATAGGCCGCCGCCGCCATGAACACGTCGGACGCCTTCACCGAGATTTTGAACTCGTGGAAATCATTGTCCAGCAGCAGCCGGATATGGTCCATGCCGCTTTCCACCATCGCATCCGGGCAAGGTTCGCCATATTTATCAAGCAGATGCTTCTCTAGTGACCCGGCATTGACCCCAATACGAATAGAACAGCCGTGATCCTTCGCCGCCTGCACCACATCGCGCACCCTTTGCGCATTGCCGATATTGCCGGGGTTGATGCGCAGACAGGCCGCCCCCGCCTCTGCCGCCTCGATCGCGCGTTTGTAGTGAAAATGGATGTCGGCGACGATCGGCACCGGGCTTTCCCGCACGATCTCGCGCAGCGCAAAGGTGCTGCCCTCATCCGGGGTCGAGACCCGCACGATATCCGCGCCCGCCACCGCACAGCGCTGAATCTGCTCAATCGTCGCCGCGACATCGGTGGTCAGGGTGTTGGTCATGGTCTGCACTGAAATCGGCGCATCACCGCCGACCAAGACCTTGCCAACCCGGATTTGCCGCGACACCCTCCGTTCGATATTGCGCCAAGGGCGGATCGGATTATGGGTCATGGCGGGCTCCTTTACGTTGCCCCCTAGATAGACAAGCCAAAGCCCCGGAGCAACCGTCCGGGGCCATAAGCCGTATCAACTTTGGGTATTCGGCTTATTCCGAGGGCGCTACAGGCGCGGCAGGCACGCTTGCATCAGCCACATTCACAAACTGCGCCAGATCAGCATCGCCCGAAATATCAGCCGTTTGATAACCCGTCGTCAAAGCTTCCGCTGACAGAGCCACATTCTTGATCACCTGCGCACCGGGGGCGGCTGGGCCGTAAGTCTTGCCATTCACCACGAAATAGATCGACCCCGAGTTGCCCGAGCGCAGCACAGCCGCCTGCTGCAAGGGTGGGACCGCATAGCGCTCACCCGCATCAAGGATTTTCTCAAACAACACCGTGCCATCAGCGGCAGAAACACGCACCCAGGATGGCCGCACCGCCAGCACTTCAACGCCGGGTTTGGCCTCGGCCACAACCTGCACCGTGTCATCAATCGCGGCTTGCAAGCTGTCTTGCGGCGCGGGCGCAACCCCTGCATCCGCCGTCAAAACACCTGCCGCGCGCGGATTGATGGTGCCGATCGGACCATCGCGCGCCGTCAGCACCGGAGCCTCCAACGCCTCAGGCTGATACAGCCGATCCAACTGGTCGCTCCCAGAAGTCGCATCCGCAACCTGCGCGCCCGCCTCAGGTGCCGCCTTCACACCCGCCAGCGGGTCCAGCTCAGCCACCACCACCGGGGCTTGCTCAACAGGCGACAACTGCACGCGCTGCACTTCTTGCAACACCGACCAGCCGCCATAGCCCAAAGCGCCGATCAACGCGACCAGCACCGCCAGAGATCCAATCGCACCGGGCTCAACCCGTGCAAACAGGCCCTCACTGCGCGGAATGAACGCGGTGTTCAGATCGCCGATACCTTCGCGGCCCTCATTCGCCACCTGACGCGCCCGAAGCGCGGTCATGGAAACCGAAGACGCCGCAGCCGACATGCCATGCGCCACTTCAAAATTCGCTTCGCGGCAGAATTTCGCAAAGGCCCAATCGGGGTCCATCCCCAGATAGCGCGCGTAAGACCGCACGTTGCCTGCGATAAATCCAGGGGTTTCAAACGCCGACACATCGGCATTTTCAATCGCGGCGATATAGGTGGCCTTGATCTTCAACTCGCGCTGAATATCCAGCAGGGACTTGCCCAGCGTGGCACGCTCGCCCCGCATCAAATCCCCCAAGCGCAGCTCAAAATCGTCAAAGCCTTTTGGCTTATCCACTTCTGCTGCCGGAGTTTTCACCCTCCGCCCGATCATGCGCTGAGCCCCATCACTGCCCCGATACCCCTGCCACCCTTAAGGGCGACTCATATTTTGTCTATTGGGCAAAACCTAGCACGGGGCAAGCGATTCTGCATGTGCAGAAAGACATTTACGCCACAGCTTCGGCACGATTCAGCGC
>JBKJTI010000141.1:0-35372 GCA_046590425.1 Cypionkella sp.
AGGGGAACAGAACTGACCTCGAACGCCATTCTGAAGTGGTGCGCCGAGGCCAAGGTCGAATGGCACTCCATCGCGCCGGGCAAACCTATGCAAAACGGCTTCGTGGAAAGCTTCAGCAGCAGGATGCGAGACGAGTTTCTGAACGAGACCCTGTTTCGCAACCTAGCCCATGCCCGTGATCTGATCGCGGCTTGGGTGACCGACTACAACACCGAACCCCCTCACTCGGCCCTGGATACCAAACCCCTGCAGGTTTCGCCCTGCACCTGACCGCCGCAATCGCCCGTCCCGCTGCACGCGATGAGAGTTCCGCGCGCCGAGCGATTGCTCAACCCGCGCCAGTAGGCGTAAATGACCACCGGGCTCCGCTCGTGGCTGGATGAAAGACCAGTGGCAGGTCAGTTGAGATGATACCCTTTTTGGGGGCTATCGCTGTTTGGCTACTTAATCATAACTCCAGACCCCTTGTTGGTCCGCAGCAGCAACTTCTAACCGATCGCATTGAGTCGGTTGCGCAGGATGCTGACCTTGAACAGATATAAAACACCGAACAGCACTTGCTCTACTGTGCACACAAGCTGGCGCGCCTGCCCCCTTCCAGCCTCATCCGTGGTCAATCTGCTCGACCTTTTCCGTTGACAGACTAACATGTTGATGCTTCATGTTGTCAGACAACATTGTTGTAAGACAACATGAAACAGCCCCGTTGGGGCAGCATCAGCAGGACTAGCCATGCTCAACTTCGACGAAGCTCGCTTTCGGATTATCCAGCAGGGTGCCGTGGCCCTTGCTCCCCAGATCGACACCGCGATCTCTGCGGCTATTGCCTCGGGGGCGGAGAATCTGTTCTTTCTCGGCACTGGCGGCGTTGCATACCTGATGGAACCCGCCGTCCAGCTTTTGCAGCGCAACTCGAGCTTTCCTGTGTTCCGCGACTACCCCGCAGAACTGCTGGTGTCTGGCAATCGCAATCTGACGGCGCGTTCGATCGTCATCATGCCTTCGCTGTCCGGTACCACCAAGGAAAGCGTGGCGATGCTGAACCAGCTGAATCAGATCGGCGCGCAGGTGATCACGCTGATCGGTCATGCCGACACGCCGCTGGGCCTTGGCGGCAATCCGGCGCTAGTGAATTTTGCGGCCGATGATACGTCGAGCGAGTCGTTCTACATTCAAGCCCTGCTTGTCGCGCTCTCAGTAATGAAAGCCCGGGGTGAGATTGCCGATTACGATGCGGTGCTCGCTGAGATGCAGGGTCTGCCGCAGGCCCTGCTTGCCACCAAACGCAACTTCGAGCCGAAGGCAGATCATTTCGCGCGCATCATCGCCGGGGCTGACTATCATATGTTCACCGCAGCCGGAAACATGTGGCCCGCCACCAACTACTACGCGACCTGCATTCTGGAAGAGATGCAATGGATCCGCACCCGCCCCGTCCATGCTGCTGATTTCTTTCATGGCCCGCTGGAACTTATCGAGAAAAGCGTCAGCCTGATCCTGATGCGTGGCGAGGATGAGGCGGGTGCGCTGGCTGACCGGGTTGCCAGCTTTGCTCCGCAATACACCGATCATTTCACCGTGTTGGATACCGCAGATTTTGTGCCGGAAGGCGTATCTCTGCGTTTGCGGGCGTTGCTGTCTCCGGCTTTCATGGCGACCATTCTGGAGCGGCTGTCAGCGCATCTGGAGATCATGCGCGATCATCCTCTAGTGACACGCCGCTATTATAAGCGCGTGGCCTATTAAGTTTGTCCCAGCACGGAGACTGCCATGAAGGAGCCGCCTTTGCACTTTGCTGCCTTGGGTGACAATTGCATTGATCGCTACTTGCCGCTGGCACAGGCGGCCGTGGGCGGCAATGCAGTCAACGTGGCAGTGCAGCTTGCGCTAGAGGGCGAGAAGTGCAGCTATTTTGGCGCGATTGGCTGCGATGAGGCTGGCCGATGGACCCGCGATGCGTTGATCGCTCACGGCGTTTCTGTCGCGCATGTGCAAGAAACGGATGCGCCCACCGCTTACACGGATATTGATGTGGATGCCGCAGGCGAACGCATCATTGCGTTTGAAGAATTCGGCAGCTCGGCGCTGTATCGTCCGACGCCGCAGGATATTTCGGCGCTGGCCGACATGGATCATATCCATTTCGGCTGGTTCAAAGGTGCTGCATTGTTGCGCGAAAGGCTGGCGGGGAATGGTGTCAGCTTTTCGCAGGATGTCGCCGTCAACCCTGATGCGCCTGGGCTGGATATTGGTTTTGACTCGGTTGGCCCGTCGGAGATTCTGGCGCAGGCGGCGTTGCAGCGTTTGCTCGGTTTGGGCTGTCTGCGTGGCCGTTGTAACCTGTGGTGCGATGGGCAGCATGGCAAGCGATGGCGGTGATGTGGTGACAACCGGTATTCGCCCGGTGCCCTTGGTGGTGGATACGACCGGGGCCGGCGACACCTTCATTGCCGGGTTCCTTTCGGCATGGAAACGGGCGTTGCCGTTGGCGGCCTGTCTTGCCGCTGGGCGGGATGCTGCGGGACGAACTTGCGGTCATATCGGCGGTTTTCCACAAGCCCTACGACAGCTTTGAAACAGCGGCAGATCGAAGTTGACAGACGTATGACAACATGCGTCCACTGAAGCAGAGCTTGCGGCAATCCGCATAACTCAATGGGAGGAGACCGAAATGAAATTGGCTTTGATCGGCGCACTTGCCGCCGTTTTGATGGCGCCTGCCGTGTTTGCAGGCGAAACACTAGACAGGGTTGAATCAACCAAAGTGCTGAAGGTGGCTACCAATGCAGGTTGGCCTCCGCAAAGCTATCTGGATGACAGCAATCAGCTTGTCGGCTTTGATATTGATGTGGCCAACGAGATCGCCAAGCGCCTTGGAGTCACCGCAGAGTTTGATACCCCGGAATGGGGTGTGATGACGGGCGGTCGCTGGGGCGGGCGTTGGGATGTGGCTGTAGGCTCGATCACGCCCACCAAGCCGCGTTCTGAGGTTCTCGATTTTGCGGGCATTTACTACTACACGCCCTATGTTTTCGCCGTGCACACCGACAGCACAGTCGCCGATGCGAAAGAGTTGAACGGCAAAAAGATCGGTGTGGAAACCGGCACCACGTCGGAAGAATATATCAACCGCCGCCTTGTGATCGACGCGCCAGGCGTGGCACCCGTTGAATACTGGTTGGAACCGGGTGAAGTCAAAACCTACGCTGACTCGATGCTGCCGTTTGACGATCTGCGTCTCGGTGATGGCGTGCGGGTAGATGCGGTGATTTCCGGCGAGCAGACCGTGCTGAATGCGATCAAGAATGGCTATCCGATCAAGATCGTACCGGGGGGCTACGCGTTCCGCGAGCCGCTGGCTGTTGTGGCCGATAAAGCCGATGCAGACTGGACAGCGAAAGTAAGCGAGACCATCGCTGCGATGAAGTCGGATGGCACATTGGCGACGCTGACGACCAAATGGTACGGCAAAGACTACAGCAATTAGCCTATGGCGGCGCGCGGTGTAAGCCGCGCTCCGTTTCTGTTCAGCTCCAGACCCGTGCATTTTCAAGAGATTGCAATGACCACACCGCCTTCGACCGAATACGCCGATGTCTGGTATCGCCGCCAAGCGCCATCCGAAATTGCTGTTCAC
Organism: Cypionkella sp.; assembly: GCA_046590425.1. GTDB lineage: Bacteria > Pseudomonadota > Alphaproteobacteria > Rhodobacterales > Rhodobacteraceae > Cypionkella. Next base: position 3,638 of record JBKJTI010000141.1, read on the forward strand.
TCACAGCTGCAACAGCGGATTGAGGCCGACGTCTGCATCATCGGCGGCGGGCTGGCTGGCCTGACCGCAGCGCAGCATCTGGCCAATGCTGGGCGCAAGGTTGTTCTGGTGGAAGCGCGCCGGATCGGCTGGGGCGCATCGGGGCGCAACGGCGGCTTTGTCAGCCCGGGCTACTCTTTGGGCTACGAGGCTATTGCTGCCCGCGTCGGTGCTGCGGCGGCGAAAGATTTGTTCCGCATGTCGGTGGAAGGCGTGCGGATCGTCGCTGACAATATCCGCGCGTTGGGGATTACGGCTGCAAACCCCTGCCCCGGCATCCTTGGGGCTGTGCGCTATGATGCAGGCCGCCAGTTGGCCGATCATCGCGACTGGCTTGTAAAAGAATTTGACTATGAAGTGGCGCATCTGGATCGCGCTGCTTTGGCGGAACATGTCACTTCGCCGCGCTACCATCAGGCGTTGTATGATCAGAACGCCTTCCATTTTGATCCGCTGGCCTATTGCCTGGGGTTGGGCCATGCCGCAGAAGCCGCGGGTGCGGTGATTTATGAAGGCACGCCAGCGCACAGCATTGAAGGTGCGCAAGGCAGATGGACCGTGACAACCCCGCAGGGCCACATTGCCGCGCGCGACGTCCTGGTGACGACCGGCGGCTATACCGACCGGCTGGTGCCCGAGCTGCACCGCGCCTTCCTGCCGATTGCCACCTATGTGATGATCAGCCAAGCCGCCCCCGAGCTGATCGCAACCGCGATCCACACCCGCTCGGCCATTGGCGATGACCGGCGGGCGGGGGATTATTACCGTCTGGTCGATGATGGCAAACGGCTGCTGTGGGGCGGCAAGATCACTACCCGCACCACCGAGCCGCGCGATCTGGGCAAGCTGCTGCACCAGACCATGACGGACACCTATCCGCAGCTTGCCGGCTTGCAGACCGACACTGTTTGGACCGGCCTGATGTCTTACGCCCGCCATCGGATGCCACAGATCGGCAAACTGGCCTCGGGTCTTTGGCACTGCACGGCATTTGGTGGGCACGGCATGAATACCACTGCCATCGGTGGCCGAGTGGTCGCAGAAGGCATCCTTGGCGAGACGGACCGATACCGCAGCTTTGCGCCGTTCGGGTTGGATTGGACAGGCGGCGTTATCGGCATGGCAGCGGTGCAACTGACTTATTGGCAATATCAGGCGATGGATGCCTGGCGCGAACGCAAGGGCTGAGCGAGATGCATTTCAGAGACAATATCGACTACCCCCCGCTCCTGACGCGACCATCGGTTTTTGTGCCACTGTTGGTGGCAGTCTTTGGCGGGCTGTGGTGGCTACAGGCTGGCGACAGTGCCATTGGCCGGTTGGTTCTGAGCCTTGCCCCGGTGGCGGAGGGCAAAGCGCTGAACGTGGCGACTGCGGCGTTTGTGACCGCACTGGTCGGATTCAACATCTTTGTGGTGATGCGGCTGCCACTGCGGCAGCAAGTCTGGCTAGTGTGGGGAGAACTCGCGGCGGTGATCCTGCTGTTCTTCTACTCCTTTGATCTCAGCTTTGCCTTTATCCAGCGCAAGATCGGCTTTTTGATCACGCAAGGTTTGGTCACAACGCTATATATCTCGGCCATATCCATCGTCATCGCGACGGTGTTTGCGCTGATGGGGGCAATGGCAAAGCTGTCATCTAACGGCATCGCACAGGGCATCGCGCATTTTTACACCTCGCTGTTTCGGGGTCTGCCACTGCTGATGCAGATTTACATGATCTATCTGGGCCTGCCGCAGCTTGGTTATGTCGTCGATGCGGTGCCGACCGGGATTGCGGCGCTGTCGCTGTGCTATGGCGCCTACATGACCGAGATTTTCCGGGCCGGGATCGAAAGTATTCCGAAGGGTCAGTGGGAAGCCGCCCGCGCACTTGGCATGCGCCCAACGTCGGTAATGACCCGGATCATCCTGCCGCAATCCATGCGGGTGATCATTCCGCCGACCGGCAACCAGTTTATCTCGATGCTGAAAGACAGCTCACTCGTCTCGGTAGTAGGCGTGTGGGAATTGATGTATCTCGCCCGCACCCAAGGTCAGACCGAGTTCCGCCATATCGAAATGATGGTGACGGCCTCGCTGATCTACTGGCTGATGTCAATCGTGCTGGAATTGGCGCAAAAACGCATTGAGACCCATTTCAACAAGGCGGCAACGCGATGACCTTTGCAAAAGCCCCGGCAGCCGAAACCGCCGCCCCCACCATTGAAATCACCGGCCTGAACAAATGGTATGGCGCCTTGCAGGTGCTGCATGATATCAACCTCACGATTGCGCAGGGCGAGCGGCTGGTGATCTGCGGCCCCTCTGGATCGGGCAAATCCACGCTGATCCGCACGATCAACGCCTTGGAAGGCTTCCAGCACGGCAAGATCAAGGTGGCGGGCATCACGCTGAACCGTGATCAGCAGGTGGTCGAGAATATCCGCCGCAAGGTCGGCATGGTGTTCCAACAGTTCAACCTGTTTCCGCATCTGACCGTGCTGGAAAATTGCGCCCTGCCTTTGCGCTTGGTGCGCGGCTTGTCTGGACCAGAGGCGCGGGATCGGGCGACGCACTACCTCTCCAAAGTGCGAATCCCCGAACAGGCGCTGAAATACCCTGCCCAGCTTTCGGGTGGCCAGCAACAGCGCGTCGCCATCGCCCGCGCTGTGGCGATGCAGCCCGAGGTGATGCTGTTCGATGAGCCAACCTCGGCACTTGACCCGGAAATGGTTAAGGAAGTCCTCGACGTGATGGTCACTCTTGCCGAAGAAGGTATGACCATGGCAGTCGTCACGCACGAGATGGGCTTTGCCCGCCAAGTCGCGGATCGGGTGATTTTCATGGATGCAGGCCGGATCGTCGAGCAAGGCCCGCCCTCCACCTTCTTCACCGCGCCGAAAAGCGAGCGGACAAAGGCGTTTCTTCAGCAGGTGCTGCACTGAACCGGGCACGCCACGGGCGTCACGCCTATTGGCGCGAGAAGTTGAATGAAATCAATGACCCGCGGTGATAATCTCGGGCGTAAAGCACCGGGGTGCCAATCTCGGACAGGCAAGTCTCCGAGACCAGCAACCACGGCTCGGCGACCGCAGGCCCGCTCAACACGCCTTCCGGCAGGAACACCGCTGCGACATTGGCGCTCGACATCACCGGTTTTTGGTCAGCACTGGCCAGAAACTCATTGACCGAGCCTTCCAATCCAGCCGCCCCTGGCACCTCCCCAAGCAGCGCCTGCGGTATCACATCAATGGAATAGACCAATACCTGACCTCCGGCCTCGCGCAAGCGTTCAAGCACAAAGATCTGCGCGCCCGGTGGAAGACCAAGCGCCACAGCCGCCAAAGGGTCGGACGCGGCAAGCATGGTCTTGGCAGACAGCACCCGAGTGTTGGCCGCATAGCCCAGTGCCGCCAACATCTTGGTGATGCTTTCAAACACCGTGATCGGACGAGCCACATTCAAAGCCGCAACTGCGGTGACAAATCGCCCGCGCCCATGCGCGGTGACGACCAGCCTTTCCTGCTCCAAAAGCCGCAATGCCTCGCGGACCGAAGGACGCGACACGCCAAACGCCGCACATAACTCTGCCTCGGTGGGGATCCGATCCCCGGCTTTCAGCCCATGCTCGCGGATATAGTCGTTGACTGCATCGCGGACCTGTTCAGCCATTTTTTTCTTTGATCGCAGCGGTTTGGTCGTCAGCATCGCGCCCTTACCCCCGTTGCTGCATCTTTGTCAGTTAACTTACAACACCACAGAAGCCCCCGACAAGCCCACTGGCGGACCGAAGCGATTGCCGCGCGGCACAATCAACCTCGATGCCTAGAAAATATGCACCAGCCCCGGTTATGCCTTGCGCTCTTGCAGAACGTTGCCGCCATCGACCACCAGCATGGCGCCATTGATGTAACTCGCCTTGGCCGACGCCAGAAATACCACCGCCGCAGCAACCTCATCGGGCCGTCCCGCCCGGCCAGACGGCGTGGCAGTCGCCGCCCGCCGCTCGTCATCGGTGGTAGCTCCAGTTTCGATCCATCCGGGAGCCACGGCATTAACCGTCACCCCATACGGCCCCGCCTCCAACGCCAAAGCCTTTGTCAGCCCAACCATGCCCGCCTTTGCCGCTGAATAGGCGCTTTCGCCCGGATTGGTCACACAGGGGCCGGTCACCGAAGCCACATTCACCACACGGCCATAGCCAGCAGTGATCATATCGGGCAGATAGGCGCGGGTGGCAAGGAAGGCCGTCTTCAGGGTCACCGAAATGCCGCGATCCCACTCTGCTTCCGCGAGATCGACGAACAATCGCTGCAAAGCTGGCTGGCTTTGGCTGCCCATTCCGGCGTTGTTCACCAAAACCGTTGCGGGCCCGGTGGTCTCGCGCAGCCGCAACACTGCAGCGCCATCGGTCAAATCGCAAAGATGCCCCGTTGCGCGATATCCCTCGGCGCGCAATTCAGCCGCCCGATCCAAAATTCTGTCGCTGGTAGCCACCAGGTGAACTTCGAACCCTTTGGCAGCCAGTCCGCGCGCGCAAGCTATGCCAATACCGTCCAAAGCCCCGGCTCCGGTAATCACGGCTGTCATCAGATCCCCAACCATCGCTTAATACCCAGCCGTGACACCAAAATCCATCGACAGCGCCGCACCGGTGATAGGGGCGGCTTCCGGCGCACAAAGATAGGCCACAAACCGCGCCACCTCCTCGGCTGTAATGAACCGGGCCGCTGCACCCTGCGGATAATGCGACAGCAACCGGCGTTTATATCCCTCTGGATCGCCCTTGCCATATTGTTGGGCTTGGAATTCGATCATCGGGGTTGCAACATCGCCCGGACATACCGCGTTCACCCGGATTTGCCGCGGTGCCAGTTCCAGCGCAAGCGCTTTTGTTAACAGCACCAGCCCGCCTTTCGACGCGCAATAAGGCGCGGCCCCGGCGTTGCCAACCAAGCCTGCATCCGAGGCAATATTAATGATTGATGCGCCCGCCTGCAGATGCGGTAAAGCAGCTTGGATCAGAAAGAACGCGCCCTTCAGGTTCACGTCCATCACCAGATCCCAATCGACCTCCGTCACGCTGGTCGCATCGCCTTCGCGCCAGACACCTGCTGCATTGACCAGCACATCCACCCTGCCCGCCCAAGCGATCACTTGCGAGACTGCATCTTCACAAGACCCCGGTTGGCGCAGATTGAGCGACACCGCAAGCGCGCTCCGGGTGTCAGTGCCAAGCCGGAGAATAGCTTGATCAAGCGCTGTCGAGGCCAAATCCGCGATCGCCACCCGATAGCCCTGCCGGGCAAATGTCGCGCAGATCGCACTCCCCATGCCGCCAGCCCCCCCAGCGATCAAAGCAACCGGCCGCTCGTCTTGTTCATTCATCCTTCGGATCCTTCGGCGGCCTCAATTATTCCATACCCGCTACCAACTTCTTTGCCAGCATGGTGCAAGCCAGGCTGTAGACAGGCTTGACCAGAGCAGTTCCAAGAACCGTGATGTCCATCGCACTACTTTTTTTCCGAAATCGATTCCCGGAACTATAGCTGCAGTTGGCTGCGAAGGCATCAGCTCCGTGGAACTGACTTCGCACCGACATATTCCAAGCTTCAGTCTTTCCATTGAATCTCGGATTTTCACTTTTAATACAGCATTTTAGCCGCGATAATAAGGTTCGGCTGACGACTCAAACTGTTGCTGCTGCGCCTCATAGCGCGACAGATCAAGTTCGATTGGGATGAGTGATATGCTGGTTACCGAAGCCCTAATCTTAATCCAGTGAAATGGGGCCAAGATCCGCATAGACATCCCCGGGCCCACGGTTTGCCTCTGAAGACGTGCCGCCGAAATGGTGCATGATCCCCCAGACAGCATTCAGCGCCGTCTGCACCGCACCCTCGACCCATGCCGGCGTCCAGCTGATGCCATCGCCCGCGAGGAAGATGCCGCGTTGCGGCGCGGGCAGGTCAGCTTGGACAAAATGCCCATACATGCGGTGATTATAGCGATAATGACCGGGCAGCGCGCCTTTGAACGCGCCGAGAAAATTCTCGTCCGCCTCCCAACTGACGCAAATCGGATTGCCGCGAATATGGCTGGCGATATCCACGTTCGGATAGGTCTGGCCAAGCGCCGAAAGCGCCAGCTCGACCCGTTTTTCCGCACCATGCGGCAGCACCTTCAGCGCATCGGTCATCCAGCTGTAGGACAGGCAGATCACTGCGGGCCTGTCAGGACCGTTGTCGAAGAAATAGGTGCCGCGCGTGATGCGGTCGGTCAGGGTCATCGACAAAAGCGGGCGGCCAGTTTCGGGGTTGATGTCGTTCCAGAACGGACGATCCACCATGACAAAGGTCTTGGCTGCTTGCATATACCGCGTGCGGTCAAGCGCCATCCACAACGGTTGCGCGAACAGGGCTTCGTCCGTCTCGATTGCGGTGGTCAGCAGGTGGCTTTGACAGGTCACCAGCACGGCGTCGTAGAGGTCTTTGCGCCCCCAGCAATCGGTCACCGCAATTGCCCCGGAAGCATCACGGGCGATTTTGACCGCGCGCGCCCGTGTCGCGCCACCGTTCAGCCCGGCCAGCGTTGTGCCCTCTGGCCAATGCGCGCAAGGGGCGGATTGCCGCCACAGCCGCTGCAAAACTGTCTCGACGCCGCCTTTGATATAGCGCTGATTGTCGTCCAGCCCGCAGAGGTTGACGCGCAAGATTTCCAGCATTGAATTCGGGAAATCGCTGTCCCAGCCGCCAGTGCCAAAACCAACCTGACCAAAAACCTCGCGGTGGCGAAACGACAGGGCGCCGAAGGATTTGGACGAGGTGATGAAATCATAGAAGGTCCGTTCGTCCCAAGCCGCAACAAGCGGATCCCAGATTTCCTTGACCCGCTTGGCATCCCTTGCCTTCATCGCGGCTTGTAGATCGGAAAAGCGCGCACCCTCTTGCAGCGCAGCATCGTAGGCCTGCGCGACCTCGCGGTAGAGCGCTGGCAGATCGGCCAACGTGCGGGCGAACAGCGTTTCCCCCTCCAGATCAATGACGGTCGAGCCTGCGGCCTCGGTCAGAGGATTGGGAAAGGGCGCGCTTTCGCAGCCGACGAGGTCAACGTAGTGATAGAAGGCTTTAGAGGAAACCGGAAAGCGCATCCCGCCCAGTTCGGCGATAACGTCTTCAGTGCTTTCAAAGATTTCCGAACGCAGCCGGCCACCAAATTTACCCGATTCATACAGGATCGGACGCAGGCCCAGCTTCATCAGCTCATGCCCAGCCGTGACGCCCGCCGCCCCGGCACCAATGACGGCGACGTTTTCGCCGTGGCGGTTTGCGGGAATATTGCCGAGGCCCGCTGGGTGCGTCAACCACTGGTCATAGGCAAAGGGAAAATCGGGGCCAAAGGCGGAAAGTTCTGTCATTCGGGCTGCCTGCTAGAAATTATCTTGGGCCATGACTAACACAGCGCCATGGAGTTGGTGCAGTGCTATGAAAAAAACCTATGAATAGCCACGCCAAAAGTTCGACAGTTCTTAAGGTCCCATTTCGGGCCTCAGCGAAGCCGTTTGGGACCAACCAGACCACACTCGTCTGGCGCGCGGACGCACCAACACTCGCAACAGAAAAACCTTCGTCGTTTAGGCGCTGTTGCAGCACATCATTCCATTCGAAATCGCAAAAATTTGGCGCGACTAATGCTGCAAAACCTTGCTGAGGAAGTCGCGGGCGCGCTCATTCTGAGGCGTGGTGGAGAAATATGAACACCCCCCATCCTCTCCAAGGTCTTGAGTTTTTGCACCACGATGCAGGCTGACTGCACGCTCCGCGAATGTGCATCCATCTCTGCAAAAACTAACCCGAGGCTGGCATTCCCTTCCCCCTGACGGACTCATCGAACTGCCCCAAAAACAGCGTTGCCAGCCCGAACTAGTGGGCCTAAAAGTGATCCATCATACTGTGGCATAAACTCACGGACAGACGAAGCTCCGCCCTATATATTTCAAAGGGTTACGGCGTTTATAAATTGTCTCCGTCCCCTACCACCAGAGCCAAAATTTAGCTACATCATTCACTTAAGCCGCGCAGTTCGCTGCGCGGCTTAAGTTCCTTTTGGAACCTTGCATTTATGGTAAGCGTCCGGTCTGATCGCTATCCCATCCAGCGCCACGGGAGCAGGTCGTCCGAACTTTGTGATATTGTAGTCCGGGATGCGGCCGATGGTGGCGGCAAGCCATGCGAGAGGATCTGCGGTGTTGCTCTTGGCCGTTTCGATCAGGGAGTAGGCGATGGCCGCGGATTTGCCGCCTACCTCGGAGCCGACGAAGGGGTAGTTCTTTCGCCCGAGGGCGATGGCGCGCATGCCGCGTTTGGCTGCGTTGTTGTCGAGTTCAAGGATGCCGTGGTCGAGGTATGGGCGCAGGCGGTCCATGCGCGTCAGCGCCTATCGGATTGCTCCGGCCAGCGGGATTTTTCCCGAGATCGCAGTGAGTTGCATCGCCAGCCATCGTTCCAGATCGTCGAAGACCGGATTGGCATGGGCCCTTCGCAGTTCTGCGCGACGATCCGGCGGGGTGCCTCTGGCCTCTTTCTCGACGGCATAAAGTTGGGCTATCCGGCCGATGGCCTTTTCGGCAATCGAGGAGCCCTGTGACCGATGGATGTCGACGAACTTGCGCCGGACATGGGCCATGCAGGCGACCTCGCGGATGGCGCCCGAGCGCTAGAGATCCTCAAAGTCCGCATAGCCGTCCGTTGCCCGGCAATGGTTTGCTTGAAAACCATGAGAGGGGGCATGCATCCAGCCGCGGTATCGGGCGAGATGGTCCTTCGGATGTTGGCCTTTCCGGTCACCGAAGAGTCTATGCCAGGCGGCCGGTGGCGCATCACCGCCCCACGGCCGTTCATCACGCGCATAGGTTCAGCGTCGCGCGGTCTGGGTCTGTCCGCTGCCGGGGGCGAGCATGTTGATCGGTGTGTCATCCGCGAAGTTCGCATCCGCCGACAGGACATGGCGCCCAATGGCATCGGCGAGCGGTTCCAGCAAGGCCGTGGATTTGCCGACCCAGTCAGCCAGTGTCGAGCGATCCAGATCGAGACCTTCACGGTCGAAGATCTGGCTCTGACGAAGAGCGGAAGATGGTCGGCATACTTGCTGACCAGCACATGGGCCAGCAGACCCGGCCCGGGGCGACCGCGCTCGTTGGGGCGTGAGGGCAGTGGGGCCTGGAAGAACCGTTCGCTGCAGGCGCAGGTCAGACGCGGGCGGACGATACGGTTCACGATGAAGCGCCCAGGAACGTATTCGAGTTCTTCCGTCACATCCTCACCGATCCGGCGCAGACGCCCGCCGTAATCGGCACAGGCATCGGCACTGGGGGTCAGTTCCACTTCCATTCGCGGGATATGATCCGGGATCGGACGACGTTTGGGTTTATCCTTCTCCTCGATGTCCCGCAGCTTCATCCGCGCTGTCATGGCCGCCGCGGCAATCTCGCTGGTCTCAAGCGAGCTGAAGCTGCTCGACCGTCTCGGACGAGGCCCCGAACCGGTGCGCCCGGTGCCCGGCAAGCTGATGGCGCAGCTTCTCGATCAGGATCGCCTGCGCCTTCACCTCGGCCAGAAGCCGCGCGGTAAAGCTGCTCAACAGTCAGTTTATCCCACTGTATTCGTTGTGGGAAACATTGATTGCAGTATGAGCAATTATCCCGCAGCCAAGGGTCGCCAAGTCCGCTGCGGTGCCCCCCAGTTGATCCCTTCCAAGAGCACCGACAACTGCGCAGGCGTCAACGCGACCTTGCCCTCCTTGGCCGAGGGCCAGACGAACCGGCTCATCTCCAGCCGCTTCAGGAACTTGCAGCCACCCTGGCCATCCCACCAGATCACCTTGACCAGATCGCCCCGGCGGCCGCGGAAGACAAACAGGTGCCCGCCAAACGGGTTCTGCTTCAGCGCGGCTGCGGCCTGTGCCGCGAGTGCCGCAAAGCCCTTGCGCATGTCTGTCACCCCGGCCGCCAGCCAGACCCGCGTGTTGGCCGGAACGGGGATCACGCCGTCAAACCCCGGATCAGCCGAGCCAAGGCCTCGGGATCATAGCTGCCGCTGATCCGCATCCGGTCCCCGTCCGCCAGCTCGATCTCGATGTGGTTCTCGGCGGCGAGTGCTGCCGGGGCACGCCCGCACCTTAGTGTACATACCTTTGGTGGACACTATCCGGCTCTCTCAGCAAGCCGCAGAGCGGTCAGACCGGACGCTTACAATTTATGCGCTGGCAAACTGTGTGATCTGGCGCACTTTCCCCGCGAAGATCCGGTTTTCCTTGCGACCGCTTTGCGGGCACGACCGCCGCATCTTCGCACAAAACGCGCGCATACCCACCAGTTTCCCAAAACCCATCATATCTGCCATTTTTCAGCAATTTTCACTGCTGTTTGCGTTAGCATTCGCCGCTCGCAGCCATTTTCGGGATTTTGTCACTCCAGATTCCCGCTTTGGTGGTGACGCAGCGGGGGCGCTCTGACACACTCCCGGGAAGATGGTGTAATGCGGTGTGGCCGCCATCCTTGGCCACCGGAAACAGCCCTACCGCCCGTCCTGCATTTTTACCGATCCGTCCGCAACAAAGGCAAGGCCCGCATGACTTCACCCGAGGTTCTCATCATCGGCTCTGGCATGGGTGGGGCGACGCTGGCGGCGGCTTTGGCACCCTCAGGCAAGCGGATTGTAATCCTGGAGCGGGGTGATTGGCTCGCAGATTGCCCCGAGGCACGCGATCCTTGGGCGGTGTTCGGATCGGGGCATTTCAGCCCGAAAGAGACTTGGTATGATGCCGATGGCGGCACGTTCACGCCGAACAACTACTATCATCCCGGCGGTAATTCGAAATTCTATGGTGCGGTCTTGATGCGCTATCGGGCGGAAGATTTCCGACCCCTGCAGCATATGGGCGGCACCACCCCCGGCTGGCCAATGCCTTATGATGAATTTGAGCCGGATTATCAGGCGGCGGAGGAGATGTATCAGGTGCGCGGTACCTTGGGCGAAGATCCGACCGAGCCGCATCATTCCCGCCCCTACCCTTTCCCGCCGGTGCCGCATGAGCCGGATATGCTCGATCTGTGCCATCGGCTGAAAGCGCAGGGTTTGCATCCGGGCGCACTGCCGCTGGGGGTCGACATTGATCTCTGGCTCAAAGGTGGGCCGCTGACCTTTGACGGCTTTCCCAATACCCGCGGCGGCAAAAGCGATGCAGAAACCATCGGGCTTGCGGCAGCGTTGAAACATCCGAATGTGACGCTGATCACCAAGGCGCGCGTCACGCGGTTGATCGCTGTGGCCGGGCGCATCAGGTCGGTTGAGTATGAACATAACGGCGCGATGCTGCGAATTTCGGCACCGCTTGTGTGTCTTGGCGCGGGTGCGGTGAGATCTGCCTGTTTGCTGTTGGCCTCGGCGGATGCGGATCATCCCGGCGGGTTGGCGAACCACTCGGATCAGGTGGGGCGCAACTTCATGAACCACAATATCACTGCCGTGCTGGGGGTCAGCCCGTTCCGGCGCAACCGCTCGGTTTATGAAAAGACCATCCAGATGAACGACTGGTATCTGACCGGGGGGCCGAACGGTGCGCCTTTGGGCAATGTGCAGATGCTGGGGCGGATCACTGGCGAGATCATGGCAGCGGAGAGTGGCCTGCCGCTACCCATTTCGCGCTGGCTGGCGGATCATTCTGTGCATCTGATGACGATGTCGGAAGATCTGCCAAACCCCAACAGCCGGGTGTCTTTGCGCGATGGTCAGATCGTGCTGAAATGGGAACGCTCGAATTGGGAAGCGCATGCCGCACTGAATGCCAAACTCAAAGCAGTGCTGAAAAAGGCTGGCTGGCCGCTGGTGCTGACCAAGACATTTGAAAAACGTACCCCCAGCCATCAATGCGGCACGGCGCGGATGGGGATGGACCCAAGCACGAGCGTTGTTGATCCATTCTGCCGCAGCCATGATCTGAAAAACCTTTTTATCGTTGATGCCTCGGTGCTGCCGACCTCGGGGGCGGCTAACCCTTCTCTGACGGTTGCGGCTTTGGCTTTGCGCGCCGCGCGGCATATTTTGCAGGTACCCCAGTGAATGCTTTGGGACCTGCCCGCCCGCTGAAAGGCATCTTGCTGGTCGTGCTGGCGACGCTGGCCTTTGCCAGCGCCGATGTGCTGACCAAGCGGCTGACGCAGAACCATCCGATCCCGGTGGTGATTGCGGTGCGTTATCTGGTCAATCTGGGGTTGCTGCTGTTGTTTCTCTTTCCCCGCATGGGGCGCAATCTGTGGCGGGTGCAGCGCCCCGGTCTGGTGTTTGTGCGCGGGTTCTGTCTGGCGCTGGCCTCACTGACCATGGGTCTGGCGCTGCGGCTAATGCCGGTGGGTGAAACCGTGGCGATCGTCTATCTTTCGCCCTTCGCCGTGATGCTGCTGGCAATTCCCTTGCTCGGGGAAAAGGTCAGTCCGATCGGTTGGGCTTGGGCCGCAATGGGCTTTGCCGGAGTGCTCTTGATCCTGCGCCCCGGCGGCGGGCTTGATCCGTGGGGCGTGGCGTTTGCGCTGTTAAACGCCTGCCTTGCCACCGGCTATCACCTGCTGACCCGCAAACTGGCGGGCCATGAAAGCACGATGGCGATGCTGTTTCACACGGCTTTGGTGGGAGCGGCGTTCTTCGGCATAGGTTCGTTAACATCCTTGGATCAACTGAAGTTCAGCGGGCCGGATATGGCGTGGATGGTGGCTTTGGGCGTAATGGCGACGCTGGGGCATTTCCTGTTCACCGCCGCCTATCGTGAGGCCCCGGCCTCGCTGCTCGCGCCGGTGAACTATCTGCATCTGGTCTGGGCGGCGGGGTTGGGCGTGGTGATCTTTGGCCATACGCCGGATGCGATCAGCCTGAGTGGGATGGCGTTGGTCTGCGCTTCGGGTATCGCCAACGCCATCCGGGCCAAACGCGCTTAACCCTCCAGCCCCCGAGCCTCCAGCCCCCGCGTCATCGCTTCGACCAAAGCCGCGACCTCGCCCGGCAACTGGTCACGCGGGGTGGCGACAAAGCGCGCGGTCAGCGCCAGCATCACCACGCCGTGTACGGCGGCAAACACCGTCAGCGCGCGCTGGCGCAGGGCTGCCCCCGCCAGGTCGGGGCGCAACTTTGAAAGGGGTGCTATAATCTGCGCGATCAGCACCGCATGTTCATCGCGGTGCCAGTCCGGGGCTTCGACGCCCTCCGGCAGGCGATGGGTGAACAATGCCGCCCACAGCCGGAAGTTCTGCAAGGCAAAGCCGACATAGCCCTGCGCCAGTTCCGCCATCACCGCGCGCGGCCCATGTCCCGGCACCACCGCCGCCTGCAACGCCACGCCCAACCGCGCCAAAGTGCGCGAGTTCACCTGCAGGATCAGCCGATCCAGATCCTCAAACGCGGTATAGAGCGCGCCCAAGGCACAGCCCGCATCCGCCGTCACGTCGCGCGCCTTCAGCCCGTTCAGCCCGCCCGCCGCGATTCGAGCCTCGGCGGCGTCGATCAGTCGTTGCTTCAGCCCTTCGCGCTGTTCTTCGCGATTGTTGCGCATTTCGCCCTCGATTGTTTCGTGAACACCGTTCATTATTTGCTTGAACGACGTTCACACTTCTGTCATACAGCATTCATGAACACCGTTCATAACAAGGGAGAGTGAAATGTTCAAACTGTTTGTCACCCTGCTGCGCGGTCGCAATGCCGATGCTGCGGACGCTTTGACCAATACTTTGGCGCTGCCGATCCTGCGCCAACAGCTGTGCGATTGCGCCGGTGGCGTGGAAGCCGCCCGCCGCGCTGTGGCGATGGTGATGGCCTATGCCGAGCGTGAACGCAAAGCCTCGGCCCGCATAAGCGCCCAACTCGCCGATCTGGAAACCCGCACATTGGACGCTCTAAGCAAGGGCCGCGATGATCTGGCGACCGAAGCCGCAGGCGCGATTGCCCAGCTGGAGGCCGAAGCCGCCACCACCGCCCGCGCACTGGCGACCTATGATGCCGAGATCGCGCATCTGCGTGGCGTGCTGTCGGATGCCGAAACCCGGTTACGTGATCTGCAACGCGGTCAGCGCCTTGCCGTTGCCACCGATCACACTCAGCGCCTGCATGGGACTGCGGCCGTCGCCACCTTGTCCGAGGCCGAAGCCACCCTCGCCCGCTTGCAAGACCGACAATCCAACACCGAAGTGGCGCGGGCGGCGGCGCTGGCGCTTTCGGCCTCGACCAATGCCGAAGCCATGCAGAACCGCCTTGCCGCTGCGGGCTGCGGAGCACGCTTGCGTCCAGATGCCGCCTCGGTTTTGCAACGACTGAAGGCCCGCGCGGCCTGATATCCCGAAATCGCTACAATGCATCTTAAGGTCGCAGCTTCGGCCATACGCCCGGTCACCGACCTGAAACCGTAACTGGAGTAAATTATGAACGACGTGCTTCCGACCAAACCCTCATCCGCCTGGACGATGTTCCACCTACCTTAATTTCGTCGTCGCAGCGGTGATGATGGCGGGGGGGATCTACTTTCTGGAGGCCAGCTTTGCCGCCAAGGGATTCTACGCTATGGCCGCGCTGATGCTGGTCAGCTCCACCGCCGCGATCACCAAATCCATTCGCGACGCCGAGGAATCGCAGCGCCTGCACAACAAGATTGACGAAGCCCGCACCGAGCGTCTGCTGATGGAAGTCAACACGCCGCGCAGCTAAGGTAAGGAACCAGGGGGTCGCGGCATCGGTGCGGCCCCTGCTTTCGCGTCACGGTGCCTTGTTGGAGATCATAATGGCTGGAGATCAAAATGCCCCCCCTGCCCCTTACCCCGCTGCGCCGTTTTTATCGCGGACTTGACCATCTTGGCTTTGTTCTTCTGCTGGCGCTTGGCACGGCTTGGACTGCGACCGCGCTTTACATTCAGCTGCACGGTTGGGTGCAGATTGCCGCTTGGCTTGCCTTGGGACTTGTCGTTCTGGCGGTGCTGATACTGCGCTTTCGCAAGCGCCGATTGGGCTGGCTTGGCTATGCGATTGCGGCACTGGCAGTCGGCGGTTGGTATATGACCATCCATCCCCGGCAAGACCGCGACTGGGCGCCGGATGTCGCGCTTGGGGTGACCGGTACGGTTGCGGGTGATCAAGTGACGCTGAACAACGTGCGCAATTTCGACTGGACCTCGGATTTGGAAGCCATACCGCATTGGGAAAGCCGCAGCTATGATCTGAGCCAGCTTGAAACCGTCGATATGATCACCTCAAACTGGGGCAATCCGAAAATTGCGCATCTGATCGTCAGCTTTGGTTTTACGGGTGGTGATCACGTGGCCTTCTCGGTCGAAATCCGCAAAGAGAAGGGCGAGAGTTTTTCCTCAATCGGCGGGTTCTTCCGGCAGTTCGAACTGGTGCTGATTGCTGCGGATGAGGCTGATGTAGTGAAGGTTCGCACAAATTATCGCGGCGAGGATGTGCATCGTTTCCCAGTCAAGCTGGACGCTACGCAGCGCCGTGCCTTGTTGCTGCGCTATATCGCCTTCGGCAACCAACTGGCCGATGCCCCGGTGTTTTACAACACCGTCACTGCCAACTGTGCTTCGACGGTTTATGGCTTGGTGCAGGTGATCAAGCCGGATATGCCGTTGGACAGCCGCTTGTTGTTCTCGGGCCAACTGCCAGAATACATTGACGAATTGGGTGGATTGCCGGGCGATATGCCGATGGATCAGCGCCGCAAGCTGGCGGCGATCAGTGCTTTGGCTCAAGGCTGGCAGCCGGGGCAGCATTTTTCGGCCCTGATCCGGGGGCAGTAGGGTTGGCACAGCTTTGCTGCAAAACCAGGCCGGGGGTTTCACACCCCCGGACCCCCGTGGAGTATTTTCGCCAAGATGAAAGCAAACTTTAGATAAGTTCTAGCGAGATGTGCGGTTAGTCCGCGAGATCGATATACACGCCATTCGACCAGCCAAAGCCATCTTGCAGCGCGTATTCGCCGCCTGTGCTGGGGGCAAGCGGGTCTAACACGTTGTATTTCTCGACGAATTTGCCACTCGCATAAAACACCGCGTCGCAGCTGGCAAGCCAGCGCTGGCGCAGGGTTTCCGCCAGATCATGCAACCCGTAGCGGCGCAGGCCCTGCACCGCGATCCATTGCAACGGTGCCCAGCCGTTCGGACTATCCCATTGCTGACCCGAGGTGATGTTGGTGGTGAGCAGACCACCGGCGCGCAGCAAATGGGTTTCCATCCACGCCGCTGCGGTTTCGGCTTGAGCCTGGGTGGCAGCCCCCGCGTAGAGTGGAAACATCCCTGCAGCAGTGGTCAGCAGATTGGGCCTACCATTCGCAATCAGCACATCGTGAAAAAAGCCAGTCTCGGCGCTGTAAAAGCGCTTTGAGATTGCGGCGCGGCGCTGGTTGGCTGCACGGCGGTAAGCAGGGTCACCCAAAGCTTCGGCGAGGATTTCTTCATAGCGCAAGAGCAGGCAGTTCAAATCCACCGCCCAGAGATCTGTGGTGCGGATCGTGGTGAGATCCATCGGATCGGTCAGCCAGCGTGCCGAGAAATCCCAACCACTTTCACAGGCCGCCCGCAGGTTGCGGAAATAGCCTTCGGGGACGCCCTTATGCTGGGCCTCCAGATCGGTGCCGTACATCTCAATACGGGGGCCCGCAGCTTCATCCCAATAGCGCGCAAGTCCTTCGTGCATGTGGGCGCTTTCGATGAAATAGCGATACTCGCGTTGCATCACGGGCAGATAGCGGGCGTAAGCGGCGGGCAGATCGCCCATAGCTCGGCCATAATCCTGAACCATCTGCGCGAAGAACGGCGGCTGCGCACGGGTCAGGAAATAGCTGCGAAAGCCGTTCGGGATATGGCCGATTTCCGTGATGGCATAGGCGAAATTCTCCAGCATATCGCGCACAAGGCCGGTCTGGCCGGATTTCAACAGACCAAGTTGGGTGAAATAGCTGTCCCAGTAATACGCCTCTTGGAACCGCCCGCCGACAACCACATAGGGATGCGGCAAGGCAAAGCGGCTGGAGCGTTCGTTGGGATCATCCGCGGGGCGGATCATATGCGGCCAGATCGCCGCCAGATGCTGTTTAGGGCTATGGGTTTCGTCAGTGCGATAAGCATTTTCATGGGCAGCTACAGGTCGAAAGTGCTTGGCATAAAACGCTTTCAAGTCGACCGCACCGTTGACCTTTGTCGCATGATAGGCGCGCAGAATTTTTGGTGCGGACGACAGCAGGATAGAATCGGAAATCGCCTTCTCATCCGGCCAAATTCCTGACAGATGCAGGTCTTTGAAGAGATCTCCGAGGCATTGTTCCAGATGTTCCACAGCAATCCCCTTTTGGTTGCGATCCTTCCAAAGCGCATTCAAATTGTTTGCGCAAGTGTGACGTGGACTTAACGGCAAGAAAATCTCGCCTAGCGCAGCTCCATCCGCAAATATTGCTCGCGCAGGGCCGCTGGCGACAAGCCATAGCCCGCCTTGAACTGCGCGTAAAACTGGCTGATCGAGGAGAATCCCGAAGCCTCCACCACCGTCGCAATCGCCAGCGAGCTTTCCACCAGCAGCGCCCGCGCCCGCATCAGGCGCATGCGGATCACGAACTGCTTCAAGGGCGCGCGCATCACCTGGGTGAACAGCGACAAGGCGTAATTCTCATGCAGGCCGGTTACTGCGGTGATATCCGAATTGCGCAGCGGCTTTTCTAGATTTTCCAGAACATGCCGCACCATCGCGATTACATGCCGGATATGGGCCGAACTCAGCGCGCGTTCGCGCAAGGCCTCATGCTGCGGCGGGCGCAGATAGGTGAGCTCAGCCAAAGCCGCGCGGCGGAACAGCGCGTTTAACTCCATCTTCACCACCTCGGAGCGCTCAAAATCCCCCGAGCGGTAATCGGCATACCAACGCCTCAACTGCTCGCCCGAACACAATGATTCCGGCAGCACAATCATGCCGCCGCCCAGCAAAGCCACCTGCAATCCGGCAATGTGATTCATGATCAGAAACGCATCTAACGGCAGGTAAATATTGCATAATTTATGGATGGACCCCGGCAACTTGGTGATCTTGGTCAACTGATGCGGCACCCCAGCCCAGAACACCACCAGACGGTTGGCGGGCAGGGTCAGCATCTCCCCGTCGACCTGATACTCCATCTCAAAATCGGTGGCGAAATTGACTTCGATATGGCCGTGCCAATGCGGCTGCGTCATCAGAACCGGGTCGAAGATGCGGATACCAAAGCGGCCAAAAGCGCGTTTGGTCGAGTAGAAATGCCGCTCGTGGCTCAGTACCGCCATGCCGGATCGTGACAGATTTTCGTCCCTCATCGCCTCACCTCGCGGTTGATCTTAGGAAACCAGAAAACAATCTGCCAATCCGATATTGTTGTAAAGCCCGTTGATGCGGCACAGTCTGAGCACCAACCTCGGGAGGAATCGGCGGTTGGCCCCGAAAAAGCGATCAAAAATCAAGAAACGCATCCTAACCAGACAGAAACCCGGTCGCTTTGGGCGGCCAAGGGAGGAACGATGATCTATCCGATCCGGCGCGCTGCTTTGGCGGCGCTACTTCTGGGTGTATCCGCGACCGCAATGCAGGCCGAATTGATGGCCACCACCGCGCCGCCAGATGCTCCGAAATTCGACGCTCAGGTCGAACCCGTTTACGTGAACCGCGGCGATATCGCCGAGTTCAAAGCGCTGCCCGCCTATTCTGAGCCGGCTTGGGTCAAGGCCTTTGTCGATGCCGGCAAACTGCCGCCGGTGGCCGAGCGCCTGCCGAAGGAACCGATGGTCTACAAGTCCGCCAATATGCCGGACGGCAACGGCGTTTATGGCGATGTGATGCGCCATGTCATCGGTGGCCGCCCCGAGGGGTGGAACTTTTGGGCCGGGCAGAACTATGGCTGGGGTGGCATCGACATCGGCTTGGTTGAATGTCTGACCCGCACTGGTCCGCTGTTTGAGGTCAACGCTGCCGATCTGCAACCGATGCCAAACCTCGCGAAATCCTGGGAATGGGCCGAGGATGGTAAGTCGCTGACCGTGCATCTGATCGAGGGCGCGAAATGGTCAGATGGCGACCCGTTTGACACTGAAGACATTGATTTCTATTGGAATGATGTGGTGATGGACCCAGAAGTGACCCCGCTGATGGGTGCTTCGCAGGAAACCTATGGCGCTGGCACCACGCTAGAGATCATCGACGCCAACACGTTCAGGATGAACTTCACCACGGCTTTCCCCGAGGCCGTGCTTTACGCGATGGCTTATGGCAACTTCTGCCCCGGCCCCAGCCATGTGCTGAAGCCGCAGCATCCGAAATACGGCGGCGCCAGCTATGCCGCGTTCCACGATGCATTCCCCGCAGATCTGATGAATTTCCCGGTGATGGGGGCTTGGGTGGTGGTTGAGCATCGCCCGGATGACATCATCGTCACCCGTCGCAATCCCTACTACTGGAAGGTCGACGAATCCGGCCAGCAACTGCCCTATCTGGATGAGGTGCAGTATCGCCTGTCGACCTGGGGCGACCGCGATGTGCAGGCTGTCGCAGGCACCGGCGATTTTTCGAACCTTGAGCAGCCGGAAAACTTTGTCGAAAGCCTGAAGAAAGCCGCTGATCCTGCCAGCCCAGCACGTCTGGCTTTCGGTCCGCGCTCGATTGCCTATCAGTTGTTCTTCAACCTGTCGGCGAATGGTTGGGGCGAACCCGATGCCCGCGCCCAAGCAGTGCGCGAGTTGAACCGCAACCTCGATTTCCGCAAGGCCGTGACCTATGCGGTAGATCGTCAGCGTATCGGTGACAGTCTGGTGAAAGGCCCATTTACGGCGCTTTATGCGGGTGGTTTGCTGACATCGACCTCCTATTACGATGCCGCCTTCTACGGTGTTTTACCCATTCTCACTCGAAAGCGCTAAGGAAGCGTTAAAGACGGCTGGGCTAGAGGATACCGATGGCAATGGCATGGTTAACCTTGCAGGCGACGAGGATCTGAACGTCACTCTGCTGGTGAATGCCGATTATGCCACCGACAAGAACGTCGCCGAAGGTGTGGTGGCGATGATGGCCGATGCGGGCGTCAAGGTGACGCTGAACAGCCTTGCGGGCAAAGACTATGACAACGCCCGCGAAGGTGGCAAGCACGACTGGTATATCCGCCGCAACGACCAAGAATTTGTCTCGGTTGTTCAAGGTATTAGCCGTCTTGCCCCGACGGGCCCCGCAACTGCCACCTGGCACTATGCGAATGCCAAAGGCGAGTTGGATCTGTTGCCCTATGAGCAGAAACTGATCGACACCATCACCGCGTTCAACAGCTCGCAAGATGCCACCTTCCGCGCTGATGCGATGAAGGAGTATCAGAAAACCTTCACCGAAAACGTCAATGCCGTCGGACTTACGTCCTATCCGGGGGCGTTGATCATTAACAAGCGTTTCGCCAATATCCCGCTGGGCGCGCCGATCTTCATGTACAACTGGGCGGAAGACAACATCATCCGCGAGCGCGTTTTCGTGCCCGCTGACAAGCAGATCGGTGCTGAATTGCATCCGGGCGAATTGGCCGGAAAACTTGGCGAAGGCACCATCAAGGCCGAGTAATCGCGCCAAACCTCCCCGGTGGGCGGGCACGCCTGCCCACGGGACCCGCCCCTTATCGCGCAAGGCTCCCCATGCTGCGTTTCCTCGTGACCCGCATTCTGCAATCCATTCCCGTGCTTATGGTGATGAGCATCATCACCTTCACGATCATCCAAGCCCCTCCTGGCGATTACGGCGATTTCATCCGCGCCAATATGATCGTGCAGGGCGGTGCCACCCCCGAAGCCGCCACCGCCGCCGCCAGTGCTTACCGCGAGGCCAACGGGCTGAATGATCCGTTGGTGCTGCAATACGGTCGATGGATCTGGGGAATCATGGCCCACGGTGATTTCGGCCAGTCTTACGCCTACAACAAACCGGTGCTGGATGTGGTGATGCAGCGCCTGCCCGCCACCATTGCCATCGCTTTGACCTGCCACCTTCTGGCGTCCTTGCTGGGGATTTCATTCGGCATCCTCGCCGCCGTCAAGCAATACACTTGGGTCGACACCGTGCTGTCGTTCATCTCTTTCCTTGGAATGACCATTCCGCGTTTTCTGCTGGCACTGATCATCCTCTATGTGCTGGCCTATAAGCTCAACGTGCAGGAAATCGGCAGCTTTTATTCCTCGAAATTTGGCGGCCAAGCCTATTGGCTGGGTTGGTTTGATTTCAACTGGGCGAAGCTGTGGAACCTGATCCAGCATATCTGGCCAGTAATCCTTGTCGCCACCATCGGCGGGCTGGCCTATAACATGCGGGTGATGCGGGCAAATCTGCTCGACACCCTGAACGCGCAATATGTCGAAACCGCCCGCGCCAAGGGGCTTGGCGAGGGCGCGGTGATCCTGCGCCACGCGGTGCCGAACGCTTTGCACCCGTTGATCGCCTATCAGGGTGTGGTGCTGCCCTATATGCTAACGGGCGAGATCGAGGTCGCCATCGTGTTCGGCCTTGCCACCATCGGGCCGGCCATTGTCGGCTCGATGGCGATTGGCGATGTCTATGTCACCGCCACTTTGCTGCTGGTGCTGGGCGCCACCCTGATCATCGGCAACATCATCGCCGACCTGCTGCTGGTGGCACTTGATCCCCGCATCCGAGTAGGAGCAGACGCATGAGCACCGCCTCTGGCCCCCATATCCACGCCGGCGAAGCCGCTGATGAGCGCCTCTCGACCGCGCCTCCCACTTCGCAAAGCTACCCTGCCCTGGTCTGGCGCCGCTTTCGCAAATCCATCCCCGGTATGGTCGGCTTCACCTTGGTCTGCGCCCTGCTGATCATCGCCATCTTCGCAGATTTCTTTGCGCCGACGAACCCCAACGCCAACACCGCCTCGTTTGCCCCGCCGGATCAGATTTCCTTCTTCACCAAAGACGGCTTCACCCTTTGGCCCGTAGCCTACGCGATCACCGAAAGCGCCGAGCTTGACCCCGTCACCTATCAACCCCTCATGGGCCCCGACATGGAAAACCCCCGCCCGCTGGTGCTGTTCGCCAAAGGCTGGGAGTATAAATTTCTCGGCGTGATCTCAACCAACCGCCACTTCATTGGCCTCTCCGACGGCAGCCCGCTGCACATTCTCGGCACCGATAAATTGGGCCGCGATATCCTGTCGCGTGGCATCGTGGGCAGCCGGATCAGCCTGTTGATCGCGCTGGTCTCGATCACCCTGATCACCGTGATCGGCACTTTGGCGGGGATCACCTCGGGCTACCTTGGCGGCAAGTTTGACATGTGGTTTCAACGCTTTGTCGAGATCATCCTCGCCTTCCCACAACTGCCGCTTTACCTTGCGCTCACTACGCTGATCCCCGTCACCGCGCCCTCCTACATCTTCCTCAGCTTTGTGATCCTGGTCATCGTCGGCCTCGGCTGGGCGCAGCTTTCCCGCGAGGTGCGAGGCAAAACCATGTCGATGGCCCGCGTCGATTATGTCCGCGCCGCGATGGCCGTAGGGGCTTCCGACCGTCGCATCATAACCCGCCACATCTTGCCCAACGTGATGAGCCACGTCATCGTCGCAGTCACCCTCGGCATCCCGACGATCATCCTGCTGGAGTCTTTCCTCGGCTTCCTCGGTTTCGCGGTCAAACCGCCGCTGATCTCTTGGGGCCTGATGCTGCAAGACGCGGGCACCTTCTCGGTGATCGGTTCCTACCCGTGGATTCTGTCGCCCGTCGGCTTCGTGCTGCTCGCCGTCTTCGCCTTCAACGCGCTGGGTGACGGTTTGCGCGACGCCATTGACCCGTATTGAGGCCTGAATATGAGCACCGAAATCGCCATCGAGGCCCGCAACATCGGCGTCAGCTTTAAAGATGACGGCGGCCAGATTGAGGCCGTCAAGGATGTGTCCTTCACCCTGCACAAGGGCCAAACCATTGCTTTGGTGGGGGAATCCGGGTCTGGTAAATCCGTCACCGCCCGCTCCATCATGAAACTGCTCTCAAAGCGGGCGCGGGTATCTGAGAGAACCGAGATCATCTATGGCGGCAAAAACATGGCCCGCCTGTCGGATCGCGAAATGCGGTCCTTACGTGGCAACCGCCTGACGATGATCTTTCAAGAGCCGATGTCGTCGCTGAACCCGGTCTACACCATCGGTACGCAACTGGCCGAGGTGCTGCGCATCCATCAAAAGATCAGCAAGGCCAATGCGTTAAAGCGTGCGGTCGAATTGCTGGCCGAAGTGCAAATCCCCGACCCGGAAGCGCGTGTGCGGCAATATCCGCACCAACTTTCAGGTGGCCAACGCCAACGGGTGATGATCGCGATGGCTTTGGCCAACAACCCCGACGTGCTGATCGCAGATGAACCCACCACGGCGCTGGACGTGACGGTGCAAGCCGAAATCCTAAACCTTATCAAGGTATTGCAACAAAAAAATGGCATGGCGGTGATCCTGATCACCCACGATCTGACCGTGGTGCGCCAGTTTGCAGACCATGTCTACGTCATGCAGCATGGCTTGGTGCGCGAAGAAGGCCCGACGGAATCCGTGTTCTCCAACCCGCAGCACCCCTACACCAAACGCCTGCTGTCGTCGGAGCCCAAAGGCACCGCCAACGCGCTGCAAGGTAGCCCAGAAACCGTGCTGGAAGGCCGCAATATTCGCGTAACCTATACCCTGCGTAAGGGCGGTGCGTTCCGCGGCACGCTTTATGACTTGCAGGCGGTCGATGGGCTGTCGCTGAACCTGAAACGCGGCGAAACCCTTGGTTTGGTGGGCGAATCCGGTTCCGGCAAGACCACCTTCGGCCAAGCCCTGCTGCGGCTGAACAAGCTGACCGGTGGCGAGGTCGACTTCCTCGGCAACCGCATAGACAGCTTGGACCGCGCCGGGATGAAACCCTACCGCCAGCGCATGCAGATCGTGTTCCAAGACCCGTTCAGCAGCCTCAATCCCCGCATGTCGGTGCGGCAACTGATCGAGGAGGGGTTAATAGTGAACGGCATCGGCAAAACCCGCGCCGAACGGATTGATCGCGTCAAGTCCGCCCTGCGCGATGCGGGCCTGCCCGACACCATCCTGTCGCGCTTCCCGCATGAGTTTTCCGGCGGTCAGCGTCAACGCCTCGCCATCGCCCGCGCGATTGCGTTGGAGCCTGAATTCATCCTGCTGGATGAACCCACCAGCGCTTTGGATCTGTCGGTGCAAGCGCAAATCATTGAACTCTTACGCAAACTTCAGCGCGACCGCGGCCTGTCCTACCTGTTCATCAGCCATGACCTCAAAGTCGTGCGCGCGCTCTGTCACCGCGTCATCGTCATGCAAAACGGCCAGATCGTCGAACAAGGCCCGGTCGCTGACGTGCTGGAAAACCCGCAAACCGCCTACGCCTGCCGCCTTGTCCGCGCGGTTTTTGAAATCGCAACCTGAGGAAATCATGGCTAATCCCGTCATCACCTTCATCGGCGCAGGCTCCGCCGTATTTACCAAGAACATCGCAGGCGACATCCTGCAACGCCCTGCTTTGGCCCATGCCGAAGTCCGCCTGATGGACATCAACCCACAGCGCTTGGAAGAATCCGAAATCATCGTCGGCAAATTGGCGCAAGCCCTTGGCGGTAAAGCCACAATCAAGACCTACACCAACCAGCGTCGCGCTTTGGAAGGTGCCGATTTCGTGGTTTGTTGCTTCCAAGTCGGCGGTTACGAGCCCTGCACCGTCACCGATTTTGAAATCCCGAAAGCCTATGGCCTGCGCCAAACCATCGCCGACACCCTCGGCATCGGCGGAATCATGCGCGGCTTGCGCACTGTTCCCGTGCTCTGGGGCATCTGCGAAGACCTGCTCGCGGTTGCGCCAAACGCGATCATGTTGCAATACGTCAACCCGATGGCGATCAACACTTGGGCGATTGCCGCGAAATACCCGACAATCCGGCAGGTTGGCCTGTGCCATTCCGTGCAGGGCACCGCGTTTGAACTCGCCCGCGATCTGGATATTCCGGTCGAGGAAATTCGTTACCGCGCCGGTGGCATCAACCATATGTCCTTCTATCTGAACTTTGAACACCGCCAGCCAGATGGCTCTTACGTCGATCTTTATCCAAGCCTGTTAAAGGGTTACCGTGAAGGCCGCTTCCCGAAGCCAAGCCATTGGAACCCGCGCTGCCCCAACAAAGTCCGCTACGAAATGCTCACCCGCTTAGGCTATTTCGTCACCGAATCCTCCGAGCATTTCGCCGAATACACCCCGTGGTTCATCAAACGCGACCGCCCCGATCTGATCGAGAAATTCGGCATCCCCTTGGATGAATACCCTAAACGCTGTGTCGAACAGATCGCGCGCTGGAAAAAAGAAGCCGCCACCTTGAAATCGGCCAACACGGTGGAGCTGAAGGAATCGCACGAATACGCCAGCCAGATCGTCAATTCGGTGATCACCGGCGAGCCTTCGGTGATCTACGGCAACATCGCCAACAGGGGTTTCATCCCGCAACTGCCCGAAGGCTGTGCGGTGGAAGTCCCGATGCTGGTGGACAGCAACGGCTTGCAACCCACTGTTGTCAAAGACATTCCGCCGCAACTGATCGCTTTGATGCGCACCAATATCAATGTGCAGGAACTTACCGTTGCGGCCTTGGTCAATGAGAACCCCGAACACATCTACCACGCGGCGATGCTTGATCCCCATACCGGGGCCGAGCTTGATCTCGACCAGATCTGGAACCTGACCCACGACCTGCTTGCCGCCCACGGCGATTGGTTGCCGCAATGGGCGCGGGTTCAAGCGCGGAAGGCGAGTTAAGATGAGCTTCCCGGCGCGGATTGCGATTGTTGGTGGTGGCACGGCGGGCTGGCTTGCCGCGCTGATGTTGCAAGATGCTGCGAAACGCGCCGGGACTGTCACGGCCATCACCTTGATCGAAAGCAGCAAATTCGGCACCATCGGTGTGGGTGAAGGCACCACGGCGGTATTCCGCATGATGCTGCGCCACCTTGGCGTTGACGAATTTGAGTTCCTGCGTGCGGCTGAGGCCTCGTTCAAACTGGGCATCCGCCACCGGGACTGGCGGAGGTTGGGGCATCACTACGACGGCCCGATTGACGATCCGCATCTGGTGGCGGGGCTTGGCGCGCAGCCCTTGCTTGACGCCTATCAGATTTCCAAGGGCCGCAGCGTTGGCGAAACCCATCTGTTTCAACACCTGATCAACGGCGCCAAAAGCTCCTATGCGCAGGGGCCGGATGGCCGTTATATCGCCGCTGGCCCCTTCCATCATGCCTTTCACTTCGATCAGGCGCTGGCGGGAAAATATCTGAAATTCAAGACGAAAAATGTGACGCTGATCGACGATCAGGTCAGTGGGGTCGATACCGGCCCGCAAGGCATCACCATCCTGCATCTGGAAAGCGGTTCGCAGATCAAGGCCGATTTCTTCGTCGATTGCTCGGGCTTTCGTCGCGTGCTGATGCGGGCTTTGGGTGCAAAATGGCTCAGCTTTTCGCATATACTGGCGCTGAATCGCGCCATGCCGTTCTGGCTCGACTATAAACCGGGCGAGAAAATCCTGCCCGTGACCACCGCTTGGGCGCAAGGCGCGGGCTGGATGTGGCAGATCCCCACCGCCACCCGCTACGGCTGCGGCTATGTCTATTCCGACGCGCATATCACCCCGGATCAGGCGAAAGCCGAGATCGAAACCGCCCTTGGACGCGCCATCGAGGTTCGTTCCGACATCAAAATTGACCCCGGCCGCCAAGACCGCGCCTGGATCGGTAACTGCGTATCAGTGGGCCTCGCCTCATCCTTCCTTGAACCGTTGGAGGCCACCTCGATCCACGGCACCGTGGTGCAACTGATGCTGCTGACTAGATATCTCAGCAAAATCAACGACACATCCCGCGCGCAATACAACGCCGACGCCACGCGTCAGGTCGAGGATTACCGCGACTTTGTTCGAATGCACTATGTCTCTGAGCGCCGCGATACCGCGTTTTGGCGTGATGTCACCGCCAACCACCCGGATGTGGTGAAAGATCGCCTCGCCAAATGGGCGCGTAAACTCCCCGAAGCCAGCGATTTCGCGCCCTTCCCGCAGGGCTTGCCGCATGTCGAGCAGCAGCTTTACACCCCGGTGCTCGATGGCCTTGGCCTGCTGCGCCGCCCCGCCGCCGCCCTGATGCTGGGCGATTCCGCCAAACCCGGCCGCCTCGCCCGAGGTCTTATCCAGGAATACCGTGCCGCCGCCACCCTGGCGATGGACCACCGCGCGTTTATGAATTCCCTCCAAATGGAACCCGCCCCATGACTTTCAAAATCGCCATCATCGGAGCCGGATCGGTCGGCTTCACCAAGAAACTCTGCTCGGACATTCTGAAAGTGCCGGAATTCGCCGGGATTGAAATCGCGCTGACCGACATAAACCCACATAATCTTGAAATGGTTGAACAAATAATCTCGCACATCGTGAAGGCGAACGATCTGACCACCCGTGTCACTGCCACGACAGACCGCCGCAAAGCGCTGAACGACGCCCGCTACATCATGAACGTGGTGCGGATTGGCGGGCTGGAGGCGTTCGCCGACGACATCCGCATCCCGCTAAAATACGGCGTCGATCAATGCGTTGGTGACACGATCTGTGCCGGTGGCATCATGTATGCGCAACTCGGTATCATGGCGATGCTGGAGTTCTGCAAGGATATCAAAGAAGTATCTGAACCCGGCGCGTTGCTTTTGAACTACGCCAACCCGATGGCGATGATGACCTGGGCGGCGATTGACCACGGCGGGGTCAACACGTTTGCCTGTGCCACGGCGTGCAAAACGGCCACCGCCAGATCGCCCGCGCTTTGGGCGTGGCGATGGAAGAGGTCGATGTGATCTGCTCGGGCATCAACCATCAGACCTGGTATCTCGACATCCGCCATAATGGCCGCAAGGTCAGCAAGGATGAGGTTCTGGTGGCGTTTGAGCGGCATCCGGCCTTCTCGAAACAGGAAAAAGTCCGCATCGACGTGCTGAAACGCTTTGGTTTCTATTCGACCGAAAGCAACGGCCATCTGTCGGAATATCTGCCGTGGTATCGCAAACGCCCCGAGGAAATTCAGAACTGGATCAGCATGGATGAATGGATTCACGGCGAAACTGGCGGCTATCTGCGCTACACCACCGAGAACCGCAACTGGTTTGAAACCGATTTCCCGGTGTTTCTGGAGGAGGCAGGAAAGCCGCTGTCGGATTACGAGGGGGGCGTGAAGCCACCTACCCGGCCAGCCCATAGACGCGTCGCGCGTTTTGATGGCCGATCATCGCTTGCTCGTCCGCAGATAACCCGCCCAGCATTGCCCGGCTCATGTCAATCCAATCGGGAAGCCCGATGGCCAAATCCACCACCGGCCAATCACCGCCCCAGATCATCCGCGCCGGACCAAACTCCTCCAGCATCCCATCGGTATAGCGCTGCAATAGTGCAACTGAGGCCGTGCCTGGCGCGCAATTCACTGTAATACCAGAGAATTTCAGCCAAACATTGGGCAGCGCCGCCATGCGCTTTAATCCCGAAAGCCAAACATCAAAGCCCTCCCCCGCCACATCCGGGTTGCCGCAATGATCCAGCACCAGCACCTGATCCGGGCAGGCGCGCGCCAATCCTTCCGCAACACCCAACTGGCGCGCATGGAACACCATATCATAAGTATACCCCGCCTCGCCGATCTTGCGGATGTTGCGCCGAAAGCCTGCGCTTTGGCTCATCCCATCATCGACCACATGCAGCAAGCGGCGGAACCCCACCACCGAAAGCCCGCGACATTCCGCCAGCCATTCGTCAAAGCCTGAGTCAATCTCGGGCCGACACGAGGCGATCTGCGCCAGCATGCCGCCCTTGCCCACCAGCCCCGCGATCAGCCGCGCCTCGGCCTGATAATCGCCGTCATCGACCCCAGTTTCCATGAACACCGTGCCAATCACCCCCTTGCCCGCCACCAGCCGTGCGTAATCCTCGGGCGTGAAATCACCCTGCAAGGCGGGCACGCCTGTCGTCCACGCATAGCCCAACGTCTCGCGCAAAATCAGATGCTGATGCGTGTCAATCAGATCCATCTTAGCCCTCCCCAAAGGCAAAAGGCCCGGCGTTTCCGCCGGGCCTTGAAATCAATCCGCGATCACGTCTTGGCGCTGCTGGCCGAGGCCCTCGATGCCAAGTTCCACCACATCCCCGGCCTTGAGGTATTTCGGCGGCTTCATTCCCAAGCCCACGCCCGGAGGCGTTCCGGTCGAAATCACATCGCCCGGATGCAAGGTCATGAACTGGCTGAGGTAGCTGACCAGATATTTCACCCCATAAACCATGGTCTTGGTGGAGCCGTTCTGCATCTTGGTGCCATTGACCGTCAGCCACATCGCCAGATTCTGCGGATCAGCGACCTCATCCCGTGTCACCAGATACGGCCCGATCTGACCAAAATTGTCGCAGGATTTGCCCTTGGTCCATTGCCCCGAGCGTTCAGTCTGGAAAGCTCGCTCCGAAACGTCATTGGTCACGGCATAGCCCGCGACGTAATCCATCGCCTCGGCTTCCGAGACGTATTTGGCCTTCTTGCCGATGATCACCGCCAGCTCAACCTCCCAGTCGGTCTTTTCCGAGGTGCGCGGGATGATGATCGGATCATTCGGGCCACAAATCGCAGACGTGGCTTTCATGAAAATGATTGGCTCTGGCGGCACCGTAGCACCCGTTTCGGCGGCATGATCCGAATAGTTCAGCCCGATGCAGATGAACTTGCCAGTGCCCGCCACGCAAGGCCCCAGCCGCGCGCCCTGCACAATCGGCAACCGCGCGGGGTCAGCGGCACGAATTTTGGCCATTCCAGCATCCGACAGCACATCGCCGCCGATGTCCGATACAATCGCCGACAGATCACGCACGGTGCCATCGCTGTGTAAAATACCGGGTTTTTCGGCCCCTGCAGGCCCATGACGAAGCAGTTTCATGATTAATCCTTATGCGTTGGCCCAACCGCCGTCGCTCACATGCGCGACGCCGGTGGTGTAGGTGGATTCGTCGGAAGCGAGATAGGTTACCAAAGCCGCAATTTCTTCGGCTTTGCCAATCCGGCCAATCGGTTGGCGGGCGATGAAGGCGGCGCGGGCAGCCGCGTAATCGCCGGTATCGCGCAGGCGTTGCTCAAGGCTGGGACTTTCCACCGTGCCGGGGCAAATCGCGTTACAGCGGATGCCCTTACCGATAAAATCCACAGCGATGGATTTCGTCAGGCCGATCACCCCGGCCTTGGTCGCACCATAGACAAAGCGATTGGGTGCGGCGATCACCGATGAGGCCACCGAGGCCATATTAATGATCGACCCGCCGCCATTCTCAATCATCCCCGGCAAAAACGTCTTACACATCCGGTACATAGCCGTCATGTTGAGGTCCAGTGAGAACGCCCATTGATCCTCGTCACAGTCCAAGATCGAACCCGCCGCGACAAAGCCTGCGCAGTTGAACAGCACGTTAAATGGCCCCAGCGCCGCTGCATCGGCAATCGCGCTTGGATCGCGCACGTTCAGAACGCGCGTCTCAATCCCCTCTGCCGCGAGTTCCGCCAAAGCCTTCTCGTTCACATCGGTCGCCAAAACCGATGCCCCCTCGCGCGCCATCATCAGCGCCGAGGCCCGCCCGATGCCCTGCCCCGCCGCCGTGATTAGCGCGCGTTTGCCTTGAAGCCGTCCCATATCATCCTCCGCTTTGCCCGCACCATGCCGCCATCAGGCGGGCAGGTCCATCATCTTGGTGAAAATTTCCTGCCGCACATCGAGCAAAACTTCCTCGACCTCCCGCGCGCCCGGCCCGCACATCCAAGCCATCACGCTCGCCGGAACCGCCGGGCGCACCAATTTTTCCTGTGGGATTTTAGAAATCGGATTGAAGCCCGCGTCACGGATCGCGCCCTGCATCGCGGTATCGGTCGGCGGTATTCCAACGAAAAAGGTTTTCACATCTGGTGCCAGCTCCATCGCCATCATCTGGGTCAGCATCCGCATCCCGGCTTTGGTGGCGCAATACACCGTCCAGCCCTCCATCGGCGTGGTGGCAGCCCCGGTGCCCGCGTTTACGATCACACCCTGAGACGCGCGCAGCAGCGGCAGCGCCGCTATCGCCATCCGATGTACCCCGATCACATTCACCGCAAACGCCGGTGCGAGCGCATCCGACGCCAGTTCCGCCAGCGGCCCGATCGGCGTGATCATGCCTGCATTGTTCACCAGCACATCCAGCCGCCCCGATTCGGCGGCAATCCGCGCTATCGCCACATCCACATCGGCCTGCTTGGTCACATCCAGCGCCAGCACGGTTGCCGCCGCAGGCAAGTCTTCCACGCTTTCGCCCGAGAACACCCCAGCAAACACCCTTGCCCCATTAGCCACCAGAATCCTTACCAATTCCGCGCCAATCCCCTTGCCCGCCCCTGTCACAAGCACGGTGCGTCCGGTCAGATCTGGCACGGGAACAGGAGCTAGGTTGAACATTTTTCTTGACCTCAGATTGCTAAGCGTTGTTAATTGGCCTTACCAATTATCGAAGTATCGCGATCTGGCGGCCAAGTCAAAGATAAAGCCAAACGCGGTGAGG
>JBKJTI010000078.1:0-13099 GCA_046590425.1 Cypionkella sp.
ATCCCCAAGCCTGGCTCGCCGACACCCTCGCACGTATCCCGGACCACAAGATCAACCGGATCGATGAACTGCTGCCGTGGAACGCCCGATAGCTGCGGTCAGGCCGGACGCTTACGAGCAAGGGCCTTCTTGCCTCTGCATGCCGCCCGACAAGAGATAACCGCGCGGCTTGCGCCGCACGGTCAGACAAACCTCACTCTGCGTTTTCGGCCAGCCATGACGTCATCAGCGCGATCTCGCCAACTTGTGCCGCGATGATTTCTTCGGCTAACTTGCGCATCTCGGGCTTCTCGCCATGTGCCAGCAGCACCTGAGCCATGTCGATGGCGCCCTGATGGTGCGCAATCATTCCGCAGACGAAGGCCACGTCGGGGTTTTCGATCATCATGCCTTCGTGCATCGCGGGCATCGTCACCATCATCTTGCCCATGTTCTCTTTGACATGAGCAGGCATCGACTCAAGATCGACCGCTCCCATGCCCATCATTTCCATCATGCCAGCGTCCATGCCGACAGCCGGGTTGGCTTGGGCGTCGCCGTGACCCATGGCCGAATGATCCATTCCGCCAGATGCCTTTGCAGCGGTGCACTGCTCCGGCAACTTGAATGCCGCATCCTGGGCAGACACTGGCGTTGAGAGTGAGGTTGCGGCGAGCGCCGCCGCCAATATTGTCTTTGCGATGGTCATCGTGAGTTCTCCTGAGATGTGGATTTGTGTTGAGATATCATGTGTTAACGTTGCCGCGCGCAGTGAGTTCCTCCTTGAATCGTGGACGCCTCGATAGCATCACAGCTCCACACGTCTGAGCCGGAGGGCATTCGTGATCACCGAGACGGACGACAGGCTCATAGCTGCGGCGGCGATCATCGGAGAAAGCAACAGGCCGGTGACCGGATAAAGTACTCCCGCTGCGATCGGCACGCCCAGCGCATTGTAGGCAAAGGCGAAGAACAAGTTCTGCTTGATGTTGCGAAGGGTCGCGCGTGCCAGTTTGCGGGCCCGAACGATGCCCATCAGGTCACCGCCCAAAAGTGTTATGCCCGCGCTTTCCATCGCCACATCAGCGCCGGTGCCCATCGCGATGCCGACATCCGCCGCGGCAAGGGCCGGGGCGTCATTCACTCCGTCCCCCGCCATGGCGATCTTGTGGCCTTCACGGCGCAACTGGTCGATCAGGTCTTTCTTTGCCTCGGGCAGAACCCCGGCACGGACCTCGTCGATGCCGAGCTTGTTCGCCACGGCCTGAGCTGTGCGTTCATTGTCGCCCGTCGCCATGATGACGCGCAGCCCCTGCGCGTGCAGTTCTTTGATCGCCTGAGCGGTGCTGTCCTTGATCGGGTCGGCAACTGCCACAATGCCGGAAAGCGCGCCGTCCACCGCGATGAACATGGCTGTCTTGCCCAGCGCGCGCAGGGCATCAGCCTGCGCATCGGCCTGCGCGGTATCCAGACCTATGTCCTGCATCATCGCCGCATTTCCGAGCGCGACAGTGCGACCGTCGACTTTGCCGCGCACCCCTTTGCCGGTGACCGCCTCAAAATCTGCGACGTCTTTGCGTGCCGCACCAATCGCCTCGGCCCCTTCCACGATTGCTTCGGCGAGCGGGTGTTCCGAGCCACGCTCAAGCGCTGCCGCGAGGGACAGCAGGTCTGCCTCGGCCAGATTGCCCAGCACGACAGTATCGGTCAGCTTCGGTTTGCCCATGGTCAGCGTGCCGGTCTTGTCGACGATCAATGTGTCGACCCCCGCCATCCGCTCCAGCGCTTCGGCGTCCTTGATCAGAACGCCCGCTTGCGCGCCCCGCCCCGCGGCCGTAGTGATCGAGATCGGCGTGGCCAGCCCAAGTGCGCACGGGCAGGCGATGATCAGCACCGATACCGCCGAGGCTATGGCAAAGACCAGTGCCGGTTCCGGACCAAACACTAGCCAAGCCGCGAAAGAGAGGACAGCAATGCCGACAACTGTCGGCACAAAGATCGACGAAACCCGGTCGGCCAATCCTTGAATCGGCGCGCGGGACCGGCGTGCGTTCGAGACCATCGCCACAATTTGCGCCAAAACCGTATCAGCACCGACTTTGCCCGCCTCGATCACAAGACTGCCGTTCTTGTTGATCGTGGCGCCGGTCACCGGATCGCCCGGGCCCTTTTCGACCGGCATCGACTCACCGGTCAGCATGCTTTCATCAAGCGACGACCGGCCTTCGATCACCGTCCCGTCTACGGGTACCGCATCGCCTGGACGCACCCGGAGGCGGTCACCCTGCATGACATTTTCCAGCGGCGCATCGTACTCCGACCCGTCGGGCAGGATCCGCCGCGCCGTCTTGGGCACAAGGTCCAGCAACGCGCGGATCGCGTCGCCGGTGCGTTCGCGGGCGCGCAGTTCCAGCACTTGCCCGACAAAGACGAGTGCCACGATCACCACGGCCGCCTCGAAATAGGTTCCGACGCCGTGGCCCATCCGGTACTGCTCTGGAAAGACTCCGGGCAGGAGAGTGGCGACGATCGAATAGAGATACGCCGCGGCGACCCCAAGGCTGATCAGCGTCCACATATTTGGCGACCGGTTCACCAGAGAATCCCAACCGCGCTTGAAGAAGGGCAGGGCTGCCCAGAGGATCACGGGAGTGGCCAGAGCAAACTCCAGATAGCTCGCCGTCGGATGCCCGATCCAGTCGCGCACCGGCAATGCCACCAGTTCGCCCATCGTCAAAACGATCAGCGGCACCGCGGCCGCCGCCGAAATCCACATCCGGCGAGTGAAGTCGGTCAGCTCTTCGCTTGGTTCATCCGACGGCAGCATCGGCTCCAGTGCCATGCCACAAATCGGACAGGCACCCGGCGCATCGCGGACGATTTCGGGGTGCATCGGGCAGGTATATTGAACGTTGGCCGGAGCCACCTGCTTTCGCCCGGCCGCGCGACCCGAGGCATAGAACCAGGGATCGGCCTTGAATTTCGTCTGGCACTTGCCGGAACAGAAATGGAAGTCGGTGCCGCCAAAACTCTCGGTCCGCGTGTCGGGGCCTACCGTCACGGTCATGCCACAGACCGGGTCGTTGGCGGTTGGCCGCGTACTAGTGCCGGACGCTGCAGGAACCGCCGACATCTCTGGGTCTGCCGGGTGATGATCCGCGTGGTCAACAGTTTTTGACATGGGGTTCTCTTTTCGTTTTCGGTGCTGCGTAAAGCCTATAGATCGCTACAAATTTTGAGCTGCCAGATGTTAACGTTTGAGGGACAAGTACAGATCCTAACTCAGCGGTCCTCGGACCATTTGCGGCAGCCTGCGTTCAATTCGGGTAAATCTGTCGATCAGCCCATGCCGGACATTCCGTGCAAATTGCCAGTCAGAATATAGGGAACGATAACCGTGGCCGCGATGATCAAGATCAATGCCCGCTCCCATATTCTTTGCAAACGCAAGAACAGCAGGGTCGATAGCAATATGACGACTCCAACCTCGAACAAGGCAAAGATTGCCCCATAGTGCCCCACGTCCCAATAGCTGACCGGACTGTTGAACACCCAATTGGAAAGCGGCCAGAACTGGCTGCGGGCATCGTCGTGATGGGTCAGAAAATCTACCAAAGCATGAAGAAGACCCGCGCCCGCAAAGGCATGCAAAACGGCCAGATTCTTGCAAACTGCAAATGCAAACAGGCCACCCCAGACGAGAAAACCGTGATCTATAGAAAAGACAGTTTGCCAAATCTCTGAAAAATATAGCTGACCGAACACGACATCTCCCGGCAGCCCAAGAACCACCGTAGACCAAATCACCATCGGGAAATGGGAACGTCGGGAACAAGTCCCCCGGACATCGCGCCAAGGGTAATAGCCGGGATTGATGGTAGCCCGAGGATCGCCGCGCCAATCAGGATATGGGACGCTGTGTTCACGTTTTTACCCTTGTAGGGATGCAGTTACTGCGCATGTCAAAGAGCAACTGATCCTGGTCGAAAACAGCGGGCTTCGCGGCCTGCCTGACCTCGTCAAAGCGGACGGGCAGGCCCGCAAGAGTGAGAGGATCAGGCCGCAGCATAACTTGTGAAAACAGTGCTGCTGCTATCCCTGCCGATCATGATCACGTCGTAGGCCTCGCGTTCGGTTTCCGGTCCCATGCCGGGCGAGCCATAGGGCATACCCGGGACGGCGAGGCCCACCGCGTCGGGGCGTAAATCCAGTATTCGGCGGATGTCTGCGGCGGGCACGTGACCTTCCAGCACGTAGCCTTCGACGGTTCCGGTATGGCAGGACACCAGATCGACCGGAACGCCCTTCTCGCGCTTGTAAAGCTCCAGCGATTCTACACTGCGCTCCTCGAAACTCACCGGGAAACCGTTGTCGCGCAGGTGCCCGATCCAGGCATTGCAGCAGGGGCAGCCGGAGTCTTTTACGACATGGATCGAGGGCAAAGTCTGTGCGCGGACCGGCAGGGCATGCACTACTGCGAGTGCAATCCCCGTCTGAAGCAGAGTTCTTCGGGTCATTTCCATTTGATCGCTCCGTGAATTTATATTGGCCGCCCGGCGCGAACTCTGCATCCGCTGAGATCGCGCCGGTTTATCCAAATCAGAACTTTGCCTGAACCGTCTTGCCATCGGTGCCCATCAGCTGGACGGCACCCTTTACTCCCTCCGGCACGGCAATGCCGGTATCGCCCGACAGCACGCCAGGTGTTGCCGGGGCGAGCGGGGTACGGACCGGCTTGCCATCCAGCACGAGAATGGCCGTGCCGGTCATGGTCTCGGTCGCGACGGCGCTGTCGTCATCCATCGTGATGTGAATATCGACGCGCGTGCCATTTGGCACCAGTTCGACCCGATACGGCCCTGCGTCCACACGCATGCCGCCGTTGGGGCCGATCCCGGCCTCGTGGGCAAGGGCTCCAGTTGCGAAGAACAGTGAGAGAAGGGAGATACGCAGCATGTGAAGGCTCCTAAAGTTCAAAAAGGGTCAGAAGGATGGGATCGCAGCGCCTTGTGGCGCGTCGGGTTGGCTTGCCTGGGCGCGGGCGCTTGCGACAAGGCGTTCTAGCGCGCCACGGCCATAGCGCAGGAACAGCACCGGCGTGAGGAAGGTATCGAGCAGGGTGGATGAGATCAGCCCGCCAAAGATCGTCACCGCAACCGGGTTCAGGATTTCCTTTCCCGGCGCGTCGGCGTCGATCATCAACGGCACCAGCGCAACGCCTGCCGACAGGGCCGTCATCAGCACCGGCGTCAGGCGTTCCAGCGACCCGCGGACAATCAGGTCGCGGCCAAACGGCATACCTTCATGAAGTGCCAGGTTGATGTAGTGGCTGATCTTCAGGATCCCGTTTCGAGCCGCGATGCCGGTCAGGGTAATGAACCCGATCATCGAGGCGACGGACAGGGGCTGCCCCGCTATCCACAGCGCCGCGACCGAGCCGATCAGCGCAAGTGGCACCGACCCCATGATGATCAGCGCGCAGACGGTGGACCGGTACCGGCTGTAAAGGATGGCGAACACCATCCCGAGCGACACC
Organism: Cypionkella sp.; assembly: GCA_046590425.1. Lineage (GTDB taxonomy): Bacteria > Pseudomonadota > Alphaproteobacteria > Rhodobacterales > Rhodobacteraceae > Cypionkella. The sequence goes on from JBKJTI010000078.1 coordinate 5,516, forward strand.
AGTGACAACAGGCCGATGGTGCGGCTGGCCTCTTCCTGCGCCTGGAACGTGCCCTCCAGAGTGGCCGAGAACCCCGGTGGCAGATCGGCCTCGTCGATGACCGTCCGGATCTGCGCAACGACCCCGGCCATGTCGACCTTGCCATCGGTGTTGCCCAGAACCACCAGCCGCCGCCTGCCATTCTCGCGCAGGATCTGGTTCGGTCCGTCGGTCTCGCGCACTTCGGCCAGTTCGCGGACCGGCACCCACCCAGCGGGCGTTTCGATAAGCAGATCGCCAAGCGCTTGCGTGGTGCGCCGGTTTTCGGCCAGCCGCATCACCACATCATAGGTGCGCTGCCCGTCCACCAGTTTCGAGACCACCCGGCCATTTGACAACTGCTCCAGCGCCTCGGTGATTGCGGCGGGCTGGATGCCGTAAAGCGCCGCCCGGTCGTAGTCGATGCGGATCTCCAGTTGCGGTATGCGGACCTGCTTTTCAAGTTGCAGATCGACAAGGCCGGGGATCGCCGCAATCTGCCCGCGCAGGCTCTCGGCCACTGACCGCAGCGTGTCCAGATCATCACCATAGACCTTCAGCGCAAGCTGTGCCCGCACCCCCGACAGCATGTGATCCAGCCGGTGCGAGATAGGTTGCCCAACATTCACCGCGACAGGCAGGATCGACAGCCGGGCACGGATATCGGCCACGATCTCGGTCTTGGGCCGGTCGCCGGGCTCCAGATCGACCTCGATCTCGGACGAGTGAACGCCCTCGGCATGTTCGTCCAACTCGGCCCGCCCGGTGCGGCGACCCACCGCGCGGACCTCGGGCACCTCGAGGATCAACTGTTCCGCGATCAGTCCGACCCGGTGCGATTCCGCCAGCGAGATGCCGGGATTGAACAGCATCGAGATGGTGAAGGTCCCCTCGTTGAACGGCGGCAGGAAGGCGCGGGGCAAGGTCGTGGCCGACCAGCCCGCCACCAGAACGGCAACGCCCGCAAACAGCATCAGCGTCTATTGCCAGCGAAACGCGACCGACAGCGCCGCGCGGTTGCCGCGTTTCAGGGTGCGGACCAGCCAGCCTTCATGCTCATCCAGCCGCTTCATGCCGGGCAGAAGGTAGTAGGCCATCACCGGCGTCAGCGTGATCGACACGACAAGGCTAACGAGGATGGAGATGATGTAGGCCTGCCCCAACGGCGCAAACAGCCGCCCCTCGATGCCTGACAGCGCGAACAGCGGCACGAACACCAGCACGATGATCATCGTGGCATAGACGATGCCGGACCGGACCTCCTGACTGGCCGAGACGACCACATCAAAGGTCGACCGCGGATTGCCCGCCTCGCGGTTCTCGCGCAGGCGACGGAAGATGTTTTCCACATCGACCACCGCATCATCGACCAGCTCGCCGATGGCGATGGCAAGGCCACCCAGCGTCATGGTGTTGATCGACAGGCCCATGATCTTGAACACGATGGCCGTGGCGAGGATCGACACCGGAATCGCGGTCAACGAGATCAGCGTGGTGCGGACGTTCAGTAGGAACGCGAACAGCACGATGGCCACGACCACGACCGCCTCCAGCAGAACGGTCTGCACGTTTTTGACCGAGGTCTCGATGAAGTCCGCCTGGCGAAACAGCACCTGATCGGCCCGCATCCCATCGGGCAGCGTCGCGGTGATCTGCGCCAGTTCCGCCTCGACCGCCCGCGTCAGGGCGACCGTATCGACATCGGGCTGCTTTTCCACTGAGACGATCACGGCGGGACGGCCCATGTAACCAGCCTCGCCGCGTTTCAGCCGGGCTCCGTAACCCACATCGGCCACCTGATGCAGCAGCACCGGGCGCAACCCGTCACTGTTGACGACGACCTTGCGCAGATCCTCCAGCTTCAAAGTGTTGCCGATGTTGCGGATCAAAAACTCGCGCGCATATTGGTCGGTAAATCCACCGCCAGTGTTGCCACCAAAGGCGGTGATGGCCTGTTCAACCTCTTCCAGCGTCACACCCAAGGCCCGTAACGCCGCCGGGTTCGGGGCCACGCGAAACTGCCGCACCTCGCCGCCAATCGGGATCACCTGCGCCACGCCGGGGATCGCGAGCAGCCGGGGCCGCACCAGAAAATCGGCAGCCTCGCGCAATTCCATCGGCGAAATGCCATCCGGCGCTGTCATCGCGACCAGCATGACCTGCCCCATGATGGAACTGATCGGCCCCATCTGCGGCGTCACGCCTTCTGGAAGCTGTTCCGCGACCAGCGTCAGGCGTTCGGCGATCTGCTGGCGGTTGCGGTAGATGTCGGTGCCCCAATCAAATTCGACATAGACGATCGACAGGCCGACGCCCGACACCGACCGAACCCGGTCCACCCCCGGCAGGCCGTTCATCTGGGTTTCCAGCGGGTAGCTGACCAGTTGCTCCACCTCGGGCGGGGCCAGACCTTCGGCTTCGGTCATGATGGTAACGGTCGGGCGGTTCAGGTCGGGAAACACATCGACCGGCAGGCGCATGGCGGTGAACGCGCCATAGCCCATCAGGACGATGGCCAGCACCACAACCAGCATCCGGTTGCGCAGGGATTGGGTGACAAGGAATGTGAACATATTTGCCCCCTACCGCAACTGATTCAGAAGTTCGGCACCCTGCGTGACCAGACGGTCCCCGGCTGCCACCCCGGCCACGATCAGAACCCGCGTTGCATCAAGGGGTTCGGTGCGCACGGCGCGGGGTTCAAACACCTCGGGGTCGGTGTGGACATAGACGATATCCCCGCCATTCGCCCCCCGGATCACCGAATCCCGTGGTGCCGCGATGCCCGTTGCGGGCACGTCTGTCTGGGCCACCACAGTGACCATCTGGCCAAGACGCATCCGGCCTTGCGTATCGTCAATCGCGAAATGCACGGGCTGTGCCTGACTGCCATCCGCAAACCCCGCACCTGCAAAGTTCAACGGGATCAGGCCACCATCGGCGTCCGCAACCGACGCCATCTGACCGACCACATCACCGCCATAAGACAACGCCTCGATCCAAAGGCGCGCGGGGTCGATGATGTGGAACACGACCGTATTGCTTTCGGCGATCAGGCCAGGTGAGGCGTTGGCGAGCGCCACGACCCCCGAAATCGGGGCAACCAGTTCCTCGGCCACCAACTGCATGTCATCTAGGGCCGCACGGCGTTCGCGCAGACCGGCAAGGGTGATTTCGGCCTCGTCCAGTTGGGTCGCGGAAACCGAGCCTGTTCCGGCAAGTTTGCGAAAGCGCTCCACCTGCCGCACGATGATCGCAATTTGCTGATCGAGTTCGGCTTGCGTCTGACGGATCGACGATTGGTCGATCGCCGCCAGCGATGGTGCCACGATGGCCAGCACCTGCCCGGCTTCGACCCGTGCGCCGAGCGGCGGGAAACCATCCGGCGGCGCAGACAGGCGACCACCGATTGCGGTCTGCACGAAACCGCTGGCATTCGGGTCCGGGATCACCCGGCCCGGCAGTTCCAGACTGCGGCGATGTTCTTCCTCGATTGCCGACAGCGTCCTGATGGCAAGGATGCGCTGCGCCGCTTTTGGCGCGAACACCCGCCCATCCGCCAGCCGTTGCGCCACATCGCGCACCACTGCGGGGCCGACTGGCACCGACGTTTCGGCCTGCGCGAATGTGCTGCCCAAAGCGACCAGAAGAACCGTCGCAGCGACCCCGGCTGCAATACGCCTGCGGAGCATCAACGCCATGACAACCAGACCCGCCAGAAAGCCGATCCCGCCCATGGCCAGCATCGCCGGATCGTTGCTGCGCAGCCGTTCGCCGATATTGGCCGTGACCACTTCGGTCACTTCCTGCGCAAAGGCAGCGCTGAGTATTCCCGCCGTTCCCTGCTGCGCCACCGGGGCGGCTGGAGGTGCCGGGACTTTCAGAGTGCCGGTCAGAAAGTCGATGTCATCCCCAGCCGTCACGGTGAACAACAATTCATAGTCGCCGGGCTTTGCGATCCATGATGCGTCGAGGCGGTACACGTCCGCGTCAGACGTGGCAGTGACAGGGCCGCTGGGTGTTTCGACCTCTATTGTTGCGCCCTCAACCGGGGCATTCGTATCAAAACGATCCAGAAAAATCGTCAAATCGCCCTCACCGGCCACGGCCACCAGTTCAAACAGCGGCGAAGCTGCGGTGGCGCGCGGTGCCGTCTGCACATCGGGCGGGGGTGGAGCGTCACCGTGGGCATGGCCTTCATGCGCAGAAGCGCTGGCGACCGAAGCAAGGAGCATCAGAGTGGCAAGTACGGGCGTTTTGAGAAAACGCATTTGAAACCTCGCAGACAGCAAGACAGGTCAGCTGACACCCATAGGTGCAGCGCTCACATGCAGTCAGGAGTTCAGTCTTGGAGGTCGGCGCAGGCCCGATAGAGCCATCTGATACGTTTCAACGGTCGAAGCTGCCCAAAAGGCATTCTTCGGGACATCGGAATCAAGCAACTCAAACAAATCAGGGATCGATACTGCCGCGCAGGCCGATGACGCGCAGCATGTCACGCATTTGGACGCTGAGCTTGCCGAGTGATCCGAGGCAACTGTTTGTGTTGCGGCATCCGTCAGCGCAATCGGAGCCGTGACGACTTGCGACCCATGCAGGCCATGCGCTTGGGCGGAGTTTGGTGCGGCAAACAAAGACAAAACGAGCACGAAAAACACACATGAGACAATGCGCAGCACACCGATCCACAGCGGTGGCAACTGCGCCTCGGCCGTGCTGATCGCTGTAAGCTGATATGTCCCGGCAAACCGTGTCATGCTGATGTGTCTTGCCCTTTGTTCTGCACAGCCATCGAACGGTTATCCGATCCTTGTCGATCCGGCGAGCCTAGATTTTGCCGCAGGCGCTCTGCTGGCGGATTGACACGCATTTGTGCACTCGGTTCGTTTTCAGTCATCACTCGTATGCCGCATCATGGTGCCAAGTATGGCCGGTCTCGTCCTCCGGTGATGCGGGGTTGAGGCCGATAGCGTCGGGACTGCGTCAGTTGGACTGCCCCTTCAAGGTTCGCGCAATGGCAGGCCGCGCGCTGTTGAGTATAGAGCGTGCGGCCCACTTAGACGTCGGCGGTTGCCGGGTAAAAAAGCTAAGACTGAACAGGGCAGGGCCGCTATCAGCAGGGCTGCTGGCAAGATCTTCCACGGGATCATGGTCTCAGATGTCCTCATTTTAAGCGAGGAGGCTGGGGCTGCACTTTTGACGGCCCCAGCCTGTCACCATCAGGCGCTGATGGCAAATTCGGTCATCATACCCGTCGAAAGATGCGGCATGTGGTGGCAATGCAGCATCCAGCGTGCGGCCTCGCCTGCATCAATGGCGATTGTGACCATGGCCATTGGCGGCACATAGACCGTGTCGCGCACCGCCCCCGCAAACCGCTGATTGCCGATGCCCACCACCTGAAACGCATGACCGTGCAGGTGCATCGGGTGGTCATCCAGGACAGGCCTTCAACTGTCGCTGCCACGCAGAGCCCTACGTTCAGGATCAGGCGACGACGTCCACGTCAAATTGGGACGGATTCGCATTCCGATATGGTGACGCTGATCGCAACCAGATGCGCCGCAACGCCGAGGCCGAGATGCGGGCCTTGCGGCCTGCGATAGAGGCTCTTGCCGCCCTGCCCGACAAGACAGCGGATCAAGAGGCACAGCAACGGGCTTTGGCGGACGCGTTCAGGGCCGCAGCCTATCGCTACGAGCTGGCATCGCGCGAGCCGGGCGCTCTTGCCCGCAGTGGTCTGTTGTTCGGAACGGATTCCGAGCGTGCCCGGCTGATTGCCGAAGCCGAAGCCTATCGCAAAGGCGCTGATGACATGGCGCAGGGGGTGTCGGCTAGCCCCTTCTTTGATGGCATCCTCCCTGTAGAAGTGTTGACCGAGCTTCGCCGGAATGCACCCAATAGTGCAGAATACTTCTTGAATTCTCTGGTTCTGATGGCGGGTGTAAAATACCTGCCTCAGGGCACTGTTAGCGAAGAGGTGCGGCTAGCTGCGCTTCGGGATATCGGCCGTGGCTTTGTTGCAGGGGCTCGTGCCGTCGAGCAGGAACGCGACCGACGTGGCAGCTATGACACCGCGCAATGGAATGCCCTAAGCGCAGACCTGCAGCGGATCGCCGGTCAAGGCGTCTCAGCTGCTGATGCACGCGCCGTCAATGATGGGATGCGGATTGAGACCGGCCGGCGATTCTTGCCCGAGGCGCTCGGTCTTGTTACTGGCGGGTTGTTCGGCATCGTGGGGGCGGCAGCGAGATCTCCTATCCGTATCTCCGCTGATATTCTGGATGATGGCGGACGATTCCTAGGGCAAACAAGTGGAGGACCGAATGCACGGAGCTTCCGCACCTGGCTTGCGAAACCGAAAAATGTGGTCGAAATCATGCCGGGCGGTCAGGTCCGCTATACCACAACGATCAACGATCCCGCCTCGTCGCTCAACGGGCGCTCCGTGTCCGTGTCCTATACCAACGGCGTCCCTGATTTCTCGCGACTGAGGGTGGCGCAAGTCGATATTCCAAATCCAGTTGGGCGGGGTGTCGGAGCGGACAAGGCCGACATGAGGGCTGCGTCGCGGGCTCTTTGGGCTAAGATCGAGGACGGGCGGGTCAGCCGAACCTCATTTACCGAAGAGCAACTTGACGCGATTAGAGCAGGTCGCGACAAGATCCCAGGACTTTCCTGGCATCATGATGGTATCTCGTTGAACCCGGACGGTACCGGGCCGATGCTGCTGCTCGATGAACGGGCGCACAAGACGTTCGGCCATGTCGGCTGGGCAAGCACGATCAACCCATAGGTGCAGCATGCAGGATTACGAATGGAAATCGATGTTTACAACACCGAAGCCAGGTGCGGCTGAAGCTGAAATTGCAAAAGTGGAAACGCATCTTGGTGTTCGTTTTCCAGATGCGATGAGGCAGGGGTTGAAGGCTGCCAAGATGGCATCGGTCTACAAGCGCGGAAGAATATGTGAATTAGCAGTCACCGGACCCTTCGCTGAAGGCGGGCGTGTCGCGGGTGTCATGTCCTATCTCGAGCCCCTTGACCGGATCGAAGTCGAAACCCGGGATATCGTTGAGTATGTCTTCGACATCTACGACCGCTCCATTCCGGATGTCATTCCCTTTGCCCAGCTTGGGGGTGGTGGCTGGACCTGTCTGAACTACCAGAACGATCCGACACGTGCCGAGCCTGAGATTTGGGAAGCCAACATGGAAACCAACGCTACCTTTGCGACCTTTTTCCATAAAGTTGCCGACAGTTTCGACGACTTCATTCAGATGCTTCAGCCGGACGACGAAATCGCGGCACTTGGCTTCAGGCTTTGAGGCACCGGAAAAGCTGCTTATCTCCGAGGGAACTGAAACGGCTACATCAACGCCACATCAACCTGCGACTGCACGTTTCGCGCAGGTTTTGCAGGCTAATCCGTGCGAATGTCGTTGGATGCTAAGGTGAAAATCGCGCCGGATCAAAGGCTTGGCGCGCAAGTCGTTGAAATGACTAAGTTATTGGAATCTATGGGGTTTTGGCTCATAACCTGAAGGTCACAGGTTCAAATCCTGT
>JBKJTI010000080.1:0-4058 GCA_046590425.1 Cypionkella sp.
TCTGCTGGACAAGGGCGAGGACGTGTGGCTGGCCGACATCCGCGAAATTGCTTCCGAGATGATGATGGAAGAAATTCGCGGCGATCTTGCGGCTTTGTGCGTCAAGATGGACGTGTATTCCAGCGAAAAAGCGCTTTACGGCACGGGCCAAATTGAGGCCGCCATTCAAGCCCTGCGCAATATGGGCCTGATCTATGAGGGCACGTTAGAGCCGCCAAAGGGCAAGACCCTTGAGGATTGGGAACCCCGTATCCAAACTCTGTTCCGCTCGACCGCGCATGGCGATGATGTCGACCGCCCGGTGATGAAATCGGATGGATCGTGGACATATTTCGCCCCCGATATCGCCTATCACTACAACAAAGTGCAGCGCGGCTTTGATGAGTTGATCGACATTTTCGGCGCGGATCACGGCGGCTATGTCAAGCGAATGAAGGCGGCTGTGTCAGCGCTGTCGAATGGCAAAGTTCCGCTGGATATCAAGCTGGTGCAGTTGGTGAAGCTGTATAAAAATGGCGAGCCGTTCAAGATGTCGAAACGCGCAGGCACCTTCGTGACCCTGCGCGATGTGGTGGAACAGGCGGGCGCGGATGTGACCCGTTTCATGATGTTGACCCGCAAGAACGATGTGACGCTGGATTTCGACTTTGCGAAGGTGCTGGAGCAGTCGAAAGACAACCCGGTGTTTTACGTACAATACGCCAACGCCCGGATCAACTCAGTGCTGCGTAAATCGCGTGAGGCGGGGATTGATTGTAGCGATGCCGCTTTGGCAAACGCCGATCTGGCGATCCTAAGCCATCCTGCCGAGATCGAAATGGCCAAAAAACTCGCCGAGTGGCCGCGCTTGGTCGAGATTGCCGCGAAGGGCAATGAGCCGCATCGGATTGCGTTCTATCTCTATGAACTCGCGTCGGAATTCCACTCGCTTTGGAACAAAGGCAACGATGATACCAGCCTCCGCTTCATCCAAGACGGCAATGCGGCAACATCTTCGGCGAAAATCGCCCTTGTGCGCGCCACAGGCGTTGTGATTTCGGCCGGCCTTGGTATCCTTGGCGTCGCTCCGGTTGAGGAAATGCGGTAAGTGCCAAGGTCTGACCCGCCCGACCGGAGAGGGCAAAATAACAAGCAGGGGTGGCATGTATCGCCCTTGCACGCGAGGCAAGACATGGCGGACGTGGATTTCGATGAGTTCGACGGCGGTTATGCCGAGCACGAAATAGCCTCTGGCTATGCGACGGGTCGCGCCCGCGCGATGATCAATCTGGCAGGGGCAGCTTGCTCGATTGCTTTGGTGATCGGTCTGGGCATCTGGGGATACAAGCTTGCAGTGCGTGATGTTTCCGGCATCCCGGTAGTGCGTGCGCTAGAAGGTCCGCTGCGGATTGCTCCTGATAATCCCGGTGGTGATGTGGCGATGCATCAAGGCCTGTCGGTCAATGCTGTGGCCGCTGCGGGAACCGCTTTGCCTTTGCCTGACAAGCTGATCCTTGCGCCGAAAGAGGTAGCTTTGACGGCGGAAGATCAGGCAGGCACGGCTGAGTTGGTGCAACTGCCTGCCGCCGATCCTGTTGCAAGTGGTGTCGAAATGGTTGCGGTGGCACCGGAGGGTCCGGCGAGCCTTGCTCCGATTGAGATTGCTCCGTCCGCTATGCCAGAGGTTGCGCCCAGTGTTGAGCCGCTGGATGCAACCAGCCTTGCGGTCACAGCACCTTTGCCCGCGACGCAGGAAGACGCCGTTGCCGCTGCCCTCGCTGCCGCTTTGGCGGATGGGGAGGCTGCAGAGGGCGGCTTGAGCGAGACTGAGGTTGCGACCACTGATCCTATGAAGTCGCTGCGCCCGAAACTGCGCCCGGCGACCCGTAGCACAGGCGCGGTCGCTGCCGTTGAGCCCGTTGCCGTTGTGGCCGGAGTTGCTCCTAATGTTCCTAATGTTCCTAATGCTCCTGATGTTGCTGCCGAGGCTCTGGTCGCAACCAGTGCTGCTGTGGCTGAAATCGACCCCAGCACCATTCCTTTGGGCACCCGGCTTGTGCAACTCGGGGCCTTCGATGATGAGGCCAGTGCGCGCGCCGAATGGGCCAAGCTGCAAGCTGATTTCCCCGATTTGCTACCGGGTAAGGCCATGGTGGTGCAATCGGCGCAAAGCGGTGGGCGCACCTTCTACCGTCTGCGCGCCCATGGTTTTGCCGACGAGGATGTGGCGCGCCAATTCTGCGCCGCAATGCTGGCGCAAAACGCCTCCTGCATCCCGGTTGCGCAAAAATGATCGGCACGGGTGCCGCAATGTTTGGGTGTGCCGGGTTAACTCTGACCGCCGCCGAGCGTGATTTCTTCCGCGATTATGACCCGTTGGGTTTCATCGTCTTCGCACGAAATGTTGATACTCCAGAACAACTTACCCGCCTGACCACAGATTTGCGAGACTCTGTTGGCCGCGATGCCCCGATCCTTGTGGATCAAGAGGGTGGCCGCGTTCAGCGCCTGCGCGCGCCATATTGGCGAGAATGGGTGGCGCCGCTTGATGCCGTGGAGAAGGCCGGAGCGAACGCAGCGCAGGTGATGGCGCTGCGTTCGCGGGTGATCGCAGCCGAACTCCGCGCCGTTGGCATTGACGCCAACTGCGCCCCGGTGGCCGATATCAGCGGGCCTGACACCCATCCGTTCCTACGCAATCGCTGCTACGGTCAAGACGTTGAAACTGTCAGCCAAATCGCCCGCGCGGTTGCCGATGCGCATCTGGAGATGGGTGTGCTTCCGGTGGTCAAGCATATGCCCGGCCATGGCCGCTCCATCAACGACACCCATCACGACCTGCCGACCGTCACCACAGATCGCGCCACCCTGAGTGCCACCGACTTCGCCCCCTTCCGTGCACTGGCCGACCTGCCGATGGCGATGACGGCGCATATCATTTTCTCGGCCTATGATGATCTGCCTGCCACGCAGTCGCGTGCGATGATCAGGGCCATCCGCGAGGAAATCGGCTTTGCCGGCCTGCTGATCACCGATGATCTGAACATGCAGGCGTTGGCGGGCAGCTTGGGGCAGCGGGCGGCGCGCTCAATAGCCGCTGGCTGCGATATTGCGCTGCACTGCAAGGGTGATATGGCCGAAATGCTGGAGGTCGCCAGTGCCGCAGGTGAGATGACCGAGGCCGCCCGGGCGCGCGCTGCGGCAGCGCTTGCACGCCGCCGCCCAGCGAAATCCATTGACATCGCCGCGCTGGAGGCTGAGTTTTCGGCTCTGCTGGGCGACGGTGCGCATGGGTGACACGGATACCGACGATTGGGGCGCCGCCGCGCGTATTCCGGCTGCCGAGAGGCTGGCCTCGGAAGCGCTGATCATTGATGTAGATGGTTTCGAGGGGCCGTTGGACCTATTGTTGATGCTGTCGCGCACGCAAAAGGTCGATTTGCGCAAGATTTCAGTGCTGCAACTGGCCGAGCAATATCTGGTCTTCGTGCAGCGCGCCGCGGCCCTGCGGATTGAACTTGCCGCCGATTATCTGGTGATGGCGGCGTGGCTTGCCTTCCTGAAGTCTCGCCTGTTGCTGCCCCCGGAACCCGGTGAGGCGGGGCCGTCTGCTGAGGATTTGGCGGCGCATCTGGCGTTCCAGTTGGAGCGTCTGTCGGCCATGCGCGAGGCCGCTGCCCGGCTGATGGGGCGTGATCAGTTGGGCCGTGATTTCTTCGCGCGCGGCGTGCCCGAAGATGTCACCCGCAAGATCAATGTCAGCTATTCTGCCACCCTGTTGGATTTGATGCGCGCCTATGCCCGCATCCGCACCCGCGACGATTTCCGCCCCTTCGTGTTGGACCGCAACAACGTCTTCACCATGGAACAGGCGCTGGAACGGATGCGCAAACTGATCGGCTATTCCGGCGATTGGTCTGACCTGACCTCTTTCCTGCCCGAGGATTGGCACCTGACCCCGGCCCGCCGCCGATCTGCCACCGCTGCCCATTTTGCCGCCATGCTGGAACTCGCCAAGCGCGGCCAGGTGTACCTGCGCCAATCCGACACGTTCTCTGCCATCGAAATCCGGCGTCGCG
>JBKJTI010000107.1:0-22923 GCA_046590425.1 Cypionkella sp.
GCTCAGTTGGTAGAGCAGCTGACTTTTAATCAGCGGGTCACAGGTTCGAGTCCCGTCCGGCTCACCACCACAACTTAAGGCCCGACCGGAAACGGTTGGGCCTTTGTCATTTCCGGGGTCTGAGGAAGTTTTGCCCGCCTGCGAGTCAGGCGTGGTGGCTTTTGGCTGCGGCGAAAAGTGGCGAAAGTGATTCCGGGTTGCAGGGAATCGGAAATCGCTGTTGGGCGTTTCGCGCGACCGGGTTTTGCGATTATTATCGGCCAGTGAATGCCTGAATCGCTCTAGGTCTTTGGCGTGTGCAGAGTGGTCGCAAATGATCTATCGCGACACGCGGGGCCGTGTTTTATTGCGCTTGTAAGGTGCTGCTCGCAAGGGTGGAGAATTGGGAAGCCGGTGCAGTGCCGGCGCTGCCCCCGCAAAGGTGATGAAACATAAGGTGTGACGGCAAGCCACTGGGGTTTTGCTCTGGGAAGGTGTCACGCAGGGGCTGGTTTGGCCCAGTTTCGCAGCCCCGGAAACCAGCCTTGCCCCGGAAAGACCAGCCCGGCCGGAGAACCTCCGGTCCGCCAATGCAACTGTCTGCGCGGGGAGGCGTGGACCTACGAGGTGCCAGATGTTGAATCCCGCTGAAATCCACGCTGAACTGGGCGCGCGCCGCAAGGATTATGCGCTGAGCCATGCGCTTTATTGCGATGAGGGCGTGTACAACGCCGATCTCGCGCAGATTTTTTACCGGGAGTGGCTGTTTGCCACTCCGGCGGCGGCGCTGCCGAAGGCGGGGGCGTTTGTGACCTTGCAGGTGGGTGCTTATCCGGTGGTGATCACCCGTGGAAATGATGGAATGATCCGGGCGTTTCATAACGTCTGCCGCCATCGTGGCCAGCGGTTGTGCGCGAAGGAAAGCGGGTCGGGGCCGAAGCTGGTCTGCCCGTATCACCAGTGGACCTATGATCTGGACGGCAAGCTGCAATATGCGCGGGATATGCAGGAGGGGTTTGACCCGGCGGCGCATTCGCTGAAAAAGCTGCATTGCGTTGATCTGGGCGGGATGGTTTTCATTTGTCTGGCGCAAGTGCCGCCGCCGATTGCGGAATTGGCGAAAACCGCGATGACCTATCTGGCCCCTTCGGGGTTGAAGGATACCAAGGTGGCGTTTTCCTCGACCATCGTGGAGAACGGCAACTGGAAACTGGTGATCGAGAACAACCGCGAGTGCTATCATTGCGGCGGCGCGCATCCGTCGTTGTGCCGGACGTTCTCGGACAATCCGAAGATCGGTGCGATGAATGGGCCGAATGAGGCCAGCGATGAGATTCTGGCGCATTGGACGCGGTGTGAGGCGGCGGGGCTGCCGTCACGCTTTACCCATGACAAGGCCATGCAGTGGCGGCTGGCGCGGGTGCCGTTGTTGAACAACGCCGAAAGCTACACGATGGACACCAAGGCGGCGGTGGCCAAGCGGATCGGCACGATGCCGTTCAACGATGCGGGCAGTTTGCTGTTTTACCACTATCCGAACACTTGGAACCATTTCCTTGGTGATCATGCGATTACGTTCCGGGTGCTGCCGATCTCGGCCACAGAGACTCAGGTGACGACGACTTGGCTGGTGCATAAGGATGCGGTTGAAGGCGTGGATTACGATCTGGAACGCCTGACAGATGTGTGGATGCACACCAATGACGAAGATCGTTTGGTGGTCGAGGAGAACCAGAAGGGTATTTTGTCGCCTGCTTACGAGCCCGGCCCGTATTCGACGATTCAGGAAGAAGGCGTCATCCAGTTTGTCGATTGGTATTGCAATACGATGACGGCGCGGACGGCCCCTAAACCTGCGATGGCGGCGGAGTAGATCATGGCGAAGAAAAGCCTGAACTGGGATGCAGCGCCGTGGAATGACAGCCAGATGCTGGAATGTGCGATGGTGGTGCCAGAGAACGACGACACCGCCAGTTTCACCTTTCGCGCGCCGAATGGGGCTTGGTTTGATTACCAGCCGGGACAGTTCATCACGTTAGACCTGCCCGTTGACCCGAAGAAGGGTGCTGCGGGCAATGTGCAGCGGACTTATACGATTTCGTCCTCGCCCTCACGCCCCTTGTCGATTTCGATCACGGTGAAGGCGCAGAGCACTTCGATTGGCACGCGCTGGATGCTGGATCATCTGAAGCCGGGGATGCAGATCAAGGCGTTTGGTCCGGCGGGGATTTTCAGCTTTCACCGCCATCCGGCGCAGAAATATCTGATGATCTCGGCAGGCTCGGGCATCACGCCGATGATGTCGATGACGACCTGGGCTTGGGATTCCGGGCAGATGCCGGACATCGTGTTCGTCCATGCCGCCAAGCGCCCGTCCGAGATCATCTTCCGCGAGCGGTTGGAGCAATTTGCCAACCGGGTGCCGGGCTTGCAGTTGCGTTTCACGGTGGAGGAAAGCGATCCGTTCCGGGCTTGGCCGGGATTTCGCGGGCGTCTGAGCCAGATCATGCTGGGGCTGATGGCGCCGGATTATCTGGACCGTGAGGTGTTCTGCTGCGGGCCTGAGCCCTTCATGCAGGCGGTGCGCGAGATGTTGCAAAGCCTTGGCTATGACATGGCGCGCTATCATCAGGAAAGCTTTGGGCTGGCGGTGTCGACTGAGGCTGAGGCTCCGGTGCTGGATGATGTGACGCCGGTGGATGGGGCCGTGGCGGAGATCACCTTTGCCGATAGCGGCGTGGTGGCGGCCTGTGGAGAGACCGATACGGTGCTGGCGGTGGCAAAGCGGTCAGGGCTGAATATCCCGTCGGGCTGCACTTTTGGGCTGTGCGGGACGTGTAAGGTCAAGAAACTGTCGGGCGATGTGCATATGGTGCACAACGGTGGGATCTCGGACGAGGATATCGCTGACGGCTATATCCTGGCGTGCTGTTCCAACCCGATGGGGAAGATTTCGGTGGCGGTTTAAGGGCTTGCCGAGGAGTATTTGGCCCGAACCGAAAGGAAACTCTGCGGGAGCAGAGTTTTTCGGTTCGTTGCTCATAAGGCTGGAAGCCGTTGAGCAAGGGGCGTTGTGCCACAACTAGCGCATCAGAAATCGGGGCGCGCCTGACTGGGCTGGCGCATTTCGCGCCTGCCGGGGGCAGGCAGGCGCGGCCCGATTTCTGATGCGGGACAAATCGGGCGAGAGAAGTCAGCGTCGTGCCTTACTCTTTCGGCTTGCCACCCAAAAACATGCCCAACAGCGCCGCCCCCAAAGCGGGGCCGAGCAGGGTGAACAGGCTGGCCTCAGCGTTGTGGGTTTTAAGCTCGGCCAGCAGGGCTTGCGCTGCGGGCGATTGCAGCGGGCTGGCGGTGCGGAATTTGGCGCGAGCCAGCAGGGCGAAGACCAGCGCCAGCACAAGGCCTGCGGCTCCCACCAGCAGGGCGGCATGGATGGGGCCAAGCAGATGCGCCAGCCAGATCCAAAGGGCAGCGGCAAAGCCGATAAGCGCGATGATGGCAAAGACCACGGCGGCGGCGAACAGGGCCGAGGCTTGTGCCATGCGGCGTGCGGCATGCGTCAGCGCGAGGCGCGCGGCGAGGCTGATGAGCGCCAGCATTAGCGCCGCCCCCAAAGCAGGCCCAGCAGCAGACCAACGCCACCTGCCAAGGCCAGAGCTTGCCACGGATGGCGGCGGGCTTGGTCGGTGAGGTCTGCCAGTTTCGCCTCGGCGGTTTCACCCATATCGGCCAGCCGGGCCGCGCCGTCTTGCTGCAACGCTGCGGCGCGGGCGATGAGGCTGGCGCGCAGGGTTTCCGCGCTGGTCTGGCTGAGATCGCCCAAGGTCGCCACGATATGCGCAATGTCGTCGCGCAGGGCGGCAATCTGGGATTCGAGCCGAGCAAGGTCTTGATCGGTATCGGGTTTTGACATGATATCCTCTTAGTCTGTGGTCTGGCTGCGGCGGCGGGCGACCACGCGCGGCATGGGTTTGGTGGCATCAGGCACGGGCTTTGGCGTGCCGCGCTGCCAGACGGCATCCATTGCCTCCTCAAGACTGGTGACGGCGAAATCGGCACCAATATCCTCGGCCTCAACCAATTTTGCGGGAGAGACCGCGCTAAGATGGCGCAGGCCCGAGGCGCTGTCGGCGAGATCGGGGGGCATTTGCAAGATCACCACGCCAACGCGCAGGTGCGGCGCGGCGCGCTTGATGCGGCGGATGTGCAGCAGCGAGGCGCGGGCGGGGCGGGGATCGAGATAGCACAGCAGCAGGCAATCGGCGTTGGCGGTGTCCAAGCTTGCCAGTCGTGAGGGGGCAAGATCGAGATGCGGCGAGAACTGCGCCGCAGCACCTTCGGTCTGCAGCACCTGCGCCAGCACGGCGGCAGAAACATCATCCAGCGAGGACCGCCCGCCGATCACCCGCACCCGCAGGCCCAGACCGGGCAGGACGGTTTGGGAAGGTGCATCGCGCTCTGCCTCCATCTCGGCCTGCAGGTCTTTGACGACCTCTAGTGCCACGGTGGCGAGGCGGTCTTGCTGTTCGGGGGTCAGCACGCCACGCTCACTGTCGTCTTGCGCCAAGAGCAGGGCGGGGATCATCGCGGTTTGATGGTAGTCGACCACGTCCAATTCTTCCAGCGCTTCTGTTGCGCCAAAGGTGGCCTCCATCGCGTCGCCCGCCAGCATTCTTTGATAGAGTTTGGCATGGGGTGCAAGCATGGGCTCGTCGCCGAACAGGATGTCAAACAGGGCAAATTGCGGGATGTGGCGACCCAGAACGACAAGGCAAACGGTGAGCGGAGTGGAGAGGATCAGGCCGAGGGGGCCCCACAGGAAGGTCCAGAAGATCGCCGCGACGATGATGGCCAAGGGGCTGACGCCGGTGCGCGATCCGTAGAGCCACGGCTCGATTATGTTGGAAGTGATCAGCTCTATCGTGATGAACAGCGCCCCCGTCCACAACACGGCGGACCAGTCGGGTGCGACGGCAAAGGCCAGAAACAGCGGGAAGGCGGCGGCGAGGGCCGAACCGATATAGGGCACGAAACGCAAAACGAGGGTCAGCATCCCCCACAGAACGGGGTTTGGCACGCCGATGAAATACAGCCCGACGCCGATCGGGATGGCGTAGATGGTGTTGACCAGCAATTGCACCAGAAGGTAATTCGCGACGCGGCCGCCTGCCTCCTCCAGCACTTGGGTGGTGCGATACAGGTCGTTGGTGCCAACAAGGCGGATGAAGCGGTCGCGCAGGTCTTCACGTTCGAGCAGCATGAAGATCACCACGACGATGACAAGGCCGATGGTGGCGATGGGGCTGACCAGCGGCAGCACCAGATTTTCAAGGAATGCCAAGGCATTGGAGGATTGCACCACTTCAACCGGCAGCGGTTTCTCTTCGCCGGACGGCAGCGCCGCGCCAATTTCCGTGCTGATGGCGGTGATCATATCGAACAGGCGCGAGGCAAGGCCATTCTCGCCGCCAGTGGCTTTCAAACCCTCAACTTTATGGATGATGTTGGATTGAAAGATCGGCAGATTTTGCGCCAGTTGCGCCAGTTGGCTGGCCACCATGAAGGAGAATACGGCGATCAAGCTGAACGCGAACGCGACGACGATCAGCACAGACCAGAGAAGTGGCAGGCTACGGCGGCGCAGCGCGGTGACTAGGGGGGACAGCGCGAAGGTGATCAGCATGGCAATCGCCAGCGGCACGAACACATCTTGGGCCACGAACAACACGGCGGCGACGCCGACAACGGCAGTCAACTGGCCGATAGTGATACGCGCGGCACTGCCGGCATGGGAAGGAAGTGGCGTGAGATCAGCCCCAGACATAAGTGCCCCTTTGGAACAGAATTGGCCAAACCCAAAGGCGGCGGCTGGCGGGCATGTTGTCAAGCCTGATGGCAAAACGTTGGGGGTGGCGATTGGTTCCCGACTAAACTGAAACTTCGGCGCGCAGGTCTTCGCGGCTGAAATCGGCCCGCGCGCCGGATTTGGCGACGGCACCGCGCCGCAGGACATAGAAATGGTCGGCGAGGTTGTAGCCGAAGTCGAAGTACTGCTCGACAAGGATGGTGGCCATGTCGCCTTTTCCTTTCAGGTATTCGATGACGCGGCCAATTTGCTGGATGATGTTGGGCTGGATGCCCTCGGTCGGCTCATCGAGCAGCAGGACTTTCGGGCGCATGATCATGGCACGGGCGATGGCGAGTTGTTGTTGCTGGCCGCCGGAAAGATCGCCGCCGCGGCGCGCGGTCATATCTTTGAGGACGGGAACAGGTCGTAGATTTCTGTGGGATTTTGTGGTCGGGTTTGGGGAGAAGGGCGAAGGCGGTTTCCAGGTTTTCTTTGACGGTCAGCAGCGGGAAGATCATCCGGCCTTGCGGCACCACGGCGAGGCCGCGCTGGGCTATTTCCTGCGGGCGGAGTTTGCCCAGGGTTTCGCCATCGAGTTCGATCGAGCCTGCGGAGCGCATAGGGGTGCCTGCGAGGGCCTTCAGAAAGCTGGTTTTACCGACGCCATTGGTGCCCATGATGCAGGTGACTTCGCCCGCTTTGGCGGTGAAACCGATGCCGTGCGGGATTTGCGATCCGCCGCAATGCAGGGTCAGGCCAGTGGTTTTGATCAACATCCGCGCGCTAAATTTAAGTCGATCACGTCTTGGTTTTTCGTCACATGGTCCAGCGAGCCTTCGGCCAGAACCGAGCCTTCGTGCAGCACCGTCACCCGGCAATTCAGGCGGCGGACTAATTCCATATCGTGTTCGCCCACCACCACCGCGCGGGTGCGGGCGATGTCTACCAGCAGTTCGGTGGTCGCCACGGGCTGCGGGCGGCTTTCAGGGCGAGGGTGAGGTTTTCGGTGGCCGTTTGATCCTCAAACACTGTCGGGCGCTGGAACTTGCGGCCAACGCCGGCGCGGGCGATTTTGGACTCGGAGAGCTTCAGCAGCGAAGTGGATTTCTCGCCATAGGTGACGGAGCCGCTATCGGGTTTGGTTTTGCCCGTCACAATGTCCATGAAGGTGGATTTGCCCGCGCCATTGGGGCCGATGATGGCGCGGAGTTCGGCGGGGCCGAGGGGGGCGCCTTTGCGGTCTGGCGAATGGATGCCGGTAAAGTAGTCGAACAGACCGCCGATGCCTTTGGGGGCGAACAGGGTGACACAGACGAAGGTGGCACCGAGCAGGACTTGCCACCAATCGACCCAGTTGATTGTCAGGAAGCCAAGCGGGATCGAGGGGGCGCGGCCTCCGGTAAACCTGCTGGACAGCAGGGAGACAACTGCCGCACCGATGACGGCTGCGTAAAGGTGACCACGGCCACCGATGGTGACCCAGACGGCGAGGTAGATCGAGGCGATCGGGGCGAGTTCGGCGGGGTTGATGATGCCCGCTTGCGGGTAATACAGCGCGCCTGCGACGGCGACGATCACGGCGGTTAGGGTGAACAAAGCGCACGCGGGCTTCGTCATCGCGGATGGCGCGGATGACGGAACCGAACTTGCCGGAGGTGATACAGGGTAGGGTGAGGTAGGCGGCACCGAGGGCTGCGGCAGAGGGCCAGAAGAACCACAGGCTGATGCTATCTTGGCTGACGGCATCCAATCCGGGCAGGTTCTGCAGGCCGGAAAGGCCGTTGTTGGCGCGCAAGCCCGAGTCGTTCTGGAACAGGTAGGGCGCGAAGGCGAGGGTCATCGCTTGGGTGAGGATCGAGAGGTAAACGCCTGTCACGCGAGAGCGGAAGGCGAGCCAGCCGAAGATCGGCGCCAAGAGTCCGTGGGAGGGCTACGACGAGGATCAGTTGCAGCGGGAGGCTGTGGGCGAAGCTCCAGAACGTTGGCAGGTCGGAGGCCCCGACGACGCCGAAGATTTGTGAGGCGATGCCTT
Organism: Cypionkella sp.; assembly: GCA_046590425.1. Classification (GTDB taxonomy): domain Bacteria; phylum Pseudomonadota; class Alphaproteobacteria; order Rhodobacterales; family Rhodobacteraceae; genus Cypionkella. Next base: position 7,863 of record JBKJTI010000107.1, read on the forward strand.
GCTGGATTTCCTCGGGTGTGGCGGGCAGGCGAAATTGGCCAGCGAGGCGACGACGATTTCCTCGGTGCGGGCATACATCAGCCACATGCGGATGATGTAGCCTCCCAAAGCGAAGAAGGCCATGTGGCCGAGCGATAGGATGCCTTCGTAGCCCCAGATCAGATCCATCGCGAGGGTGGCGAGGCAGAGGCAGAGGGTTTTGCCGAGGGTTTTCACGAAGGAGGTCGACATCAGGCCGTAAAGGGCGGCGAGGGTGACGCTGATGGTGAAGATCGCGAGGCAGGCGATGAAGATGAGGAGCGAAGGCGTGCGGGTGTGGAAAGAGGGGTCATGGGCTAAACTGGAGAGTTTGTTTTGCCGACCAGTCACGGCGTGGAGAACATTGACTTGCATAATCAATCTCTTGCCGCGCGGCCTCTGAGTGGATGGTTTCTCCGGCTGCGAAGGCAATGCGCGGCAGTGCCATTGCGGCGATGCCGGAAGCAAGGAGTGCGCGTCTGGTCAGTGTCCTATTGTGTCCCCTGTGGGGGCCGCTCTGGCGCTTCCATTTCAGGGAAGAACGTCCATACTGAGAGGGCAGCTTTTGTTGCAAACGTGCGGTGGCGAGGCGGTCCAGACCAATCGCTGCCGCACAGCCTTTGCTTGCGCAGACCCAAGCAGGTGCAGCAAAGGCCGGGCGCGGCAGTGCGGCAACGGTCTTGCGCGGGAAGCCGCCTGCAAAAGCGGATGAGTTGGGCAGATGCCTTTTTTGTGGGCGTCGCGCGATGCTGCAGCGCAAAAGCGGGTGGGGTTTTGTGGAATCGGTGGCCATCCCCGACCAAAAGCTGAAGGAAACCGACATTTAGCGTCGCAGGGCGGAATGGACGGCGGCCGTGGTCTGCCTATGCTGCGGGAAATATCGACAGAGGGGACGGCGATGACGGTTCACGGGTTTACCACGGCAGAATTTGCGCCGTTGCGCGCGGCGTTTGAGGATTGCTTTGCGCTGGGGCAGCATGGCGGCTCGGTTGCGGTGGTGCATGGTGGGGTGCTGGTGGCGGAGTTGTGGGGCGGGTCTGCGGATGCGGCGGGGGGGCGGGATTGGCAGCAGGATACGCTGGTGAATGTGTGGTCTTGCACCAAGGGTATTGCTGCGGTGGCGATGGCGATATTGGCGGATCGGGGCCTTGTCGATTACGATCAGCCGATGGCGCGGTATTGGCCGGAGTTTGCGGCGGGCGGCAAAAGTGGCATTACCGTGGGTGAGGCTTTGTCGCATCAGGGCGGCTTGGACGGGCTGGCGGTGCCAATGGATCTGGCGGGGCTTTATGCGGGTGCGCCTTATGCGCAGGCACTGGCGGCCATGGAGCCGTTGTGGGCGCCGCGCAGCCGGTCGGTGTATCATGCGATTTCGCTGGGAACGCTCGTGGCTGAGCCGCTGCGACGGGTGTCGGGGCAGGGCTTTGGCAGCTTTTTGGCTTCGGAGATTGCGGGGCCATTGGGGGCGGACATGTTTGTCGGGTTGCCCGAAGCCGAGGAGGCTCGGGTGGCGGAGGTGATCGAGGGCGCGGGAGTGATGGATGGCATCACCGAGGTGCTGGAGTCTGCGCATCCTCAGGCGTGGCAGAATCCTAAAATCCGGCCTGTTGAGCCGAACACGCGGGCTTGGCGGGCGGCGGAGATACCTGGGGCAAATGGGCAAGCGACGGCGAAGGCTTTGGCGCTGATATATGGCGATTTGGTCTCGGGGGCGTCTCGGCTTTTGTCAGCGCGGGGGGTAGCGGAGGCGACGAAGCTGCGTTTTCGGGGGGTGGATGCGGCGCATGGTGGCGAGGTGGCGTATGGCGCGGGCTTTGGGCTGATGCAGCAGGGCGCGCGGGCAGGGAGTTTTGGCCATTCGGGCTGGGGTGGGTGCTTTGGTTTTGCCGACCCTGCGGCGAGGTTTGGGATGGGTTATACCACCAATCACATGCTGGGGTTTGACGATGAGATTGATCCGCGCCGCAAGGTGCTTGTCGAATGTGTTTACCGCGTGCTTGATGGGCTGAACTGAGAGGTTGCCATGCAAAAACCCCGTGCCCGCGCGCTTGGCCTGCCATTTCCGGGCACCACCGGCCCCCTGAATGCGATCACCGATGTGGCGGGGGTGACGGTGGGGTTTACCACGCTGACCGATCCGGCGTTGAAGATGCGCACAGGGGTGACGGCGATCCGGCCTCGGGCCGACAAGGGCGTGCCGGTGCCGGTCTGGGCCGGGCATTACGCACTGAACGGCAATGGCGAGATGACCGGCACGCATTGGATCGACGATGCGGGCTATATGATTGGCCCGGTTTGCATCACCAACACCCACGGTGTGGGCGCAGTGCATCACGGGGTGACGCGGTGGATGATTGAGCATTATGCCGAGTTCTTCCAAGCGGATCACGGCTGGGTGATGCCTGTGGTGGCCGAGACCTATGACGGGGTGTTGAACGATATCAACGCGTTGCATGTCTCACCCGATCATGCGGTGGCGGCGTTGTGGGCGGCGAAGGGCGGGCCTGTGCACGAAGGCTCGGTCGGCGGTGGCAACGGCATGATTGCCTATCAATTCAAGGCGGGAACGGGAACTTGCTCACGCGTGGTCGAAATTGGCGGGCAAAGCTACACGATGGGGTGCCTCGTGCAGGCCCCTCACGGGCGCAGGCCGGATTTTCAGGTGTTGGGCAAGCCCCTGGGTCAGTTGATGCCAGAGGGGGTGTTTGACCGGGGGCTGCGGCGACAGGAAATGGGCTCGATCATCGTGGTGCTGATTACCGATGCTCCGCTGTCGGGGCTGTCGCTGCGCCAAGTGGCGAAGCGGGCGGCACTGGGGATCGGGCGCGGGGGCACGCCGGGGGGCAATTCTTCGGGCGATATATTTCTGGCCTTGTCGGTCGCCAATCCGGGGCCGATGCCGCAGCGGGCGGGGGCTGTGTTGACCAAAACCGAGGTCAATGGTGAGGCGATTGATCCGCTCTATCTGGCGGCGGTGCAGGCGGTGGAGGAAGCGGTGGTGAATGCCATCGTGGCGGGCGAGGATGTGGCGACGTTTAAGCCAGCAGGCCATATTGTGCCCGGCATCGACACCGCCCGTTTGGCCGCGTTGTTCTGATGTTTGATCTGGTGATCTTCGATTGCGACGGGGTGCTGATTGATAGCGAGATCATCTCGGCGCAGATGCTGATTGATGTTTTGGCGCAGCGTGGGGTGCAGATTGATCTGGCCTATGTCGCGCGGCATTTTCTGGGGCGATCGTATCCGACAGTGATGGAGACGATCCGGCAAGAGTTCAACCTGACGCTGCCACCGGAGTTTGAGGCGGAGTATCGTGCTCGTCTGCTGGAGCGGTTTGAACGCGATTTGCAGGTGATGCCCGGGGTGGCGCAGGTGATCGCGACGATGGGGGTGCCGTATTGCATCGCGACCTCGTCCAGCCCGATGCGGGCGGCGCGGTCGTTGAACATGGTGGGGCTGGGGCATCTGGCGAATGAGCATCTGTTCACCTCGACTTTGGTGGCACGCGGCAAGCCTGCGCCCGATTTGTTCCTCTACGCGGCACGGCAGATGGAGGCCGATCCGGCACGGTGTCTGGTGATTGAGGACAGCCTGACCGGGATCAGGGCGGGGTTAGCGGCGGGCATGGTGGTCTGGCGGTTTACCGGCGGCAGTCATCTGAAAGACCGGGCGTTGGACGAGCCAGAGGATGCCCGCCCGCACTTGCGGTTTGCATCCTTCGCCGACTTCTACGACATTGCGCCCGACCTGAAGGGGCGAACATGAGCCGCAATGACCCAGAACCGACGCTGAATGACGAAGCCGCCCGTGCGGGCTGGCTGTATTATGTCGGCGGGTTGACGCAGGACCAGATCGCGACTGAGCTCGGGGTGTCCCGCCAGCGCGCGCAGCGCTTGGTCAGCCGGGCGATGGCCGAGGGCTTGATCCATGTGCGGCTGAACCATCCGATTGGCGCGTGTCTGGATCTGGAGGCTGAACTGACCCGGCGCTTTGGTCTGCTGCGTTGCCGGGTGGCGCCCAGTCTTGGGCCGGGCGCGGACGGGGTGCGCGCGATTGGGCCTGCGGCGGCGGCGGAGTTGGAGCGGTTCTTGCGGATGCCCGAGCCTTCGGTGATCGGGTTGGGCACCGGGCGGGCGATGCGCGGCATGGTTGACGCGGTCTCGCCGATGGATGCCGATCAGCATCGTCTGGTGTCGCTGATCGGCAATATCGCGCCGGATGGTTCGGCGTCTTTCTTTGACGTGGTGATGCGGATTTCGGACAAAGTGCGCGCGCCGCACTACCCCATGCTGGTGCCGGTGATCAGCCCGACGCCGCAGGAAAACGCGGCGTTTCATGCTTTGGGTCCGGTGAAAAAGGTCGTCGATCTGGCGCGGGCTGCGGATGTGGTTTTCGTCGGTGTCGGCCAGATGAGCAATGACGCGCCGCTGCTCAAGGATGGATTCGTCAGCCGTGCCGAATTGGACGAGATGCAGGCCGCCGGGGCGGTGGGTGAAGTCGCCGGTTGGGTGTTCGACTCAAGGGGTGTTTATCTCGACGTGGGCACCAATACACGCACAGGTGGTGTGCGTGTCGCGCCCGGATTGGATCGCCCCTCGATCGGAATTGCTGCGGGTGCATCGAAGGTGCCGGCGATTGCAGGTGCGCTGAAGTCCAGAATTATCAATGGCTTGGTAACAGACGAGCCAACCGCGCGGGCGTTGTTAATCCGCCTATAATCTTTGCAGTTGCGGCGGAAAATGGGGCTTGACGGATTACACCTTTTTGTGAGCATTTACTCAGTAAGCGATGAAATGCTCAATCGCTGATCTGGGAGGATACCAATGAACATGACGCTTCGCGCGCTGCTTGGCGCGACGGCTCTGCTTACCCTTGCGGGTCTTGCATCTGCCGAAACCACGATCACCGTCGCCACTGTAAACAATGGCGACATGGTCCGCATGCAAGGGCTGATGGACGATTTCTACGCCAAAAACCCCGACATCAAAGTCGAGTGGGTCACGCTGGAAGAAAACGTTCTGCGCCAGAACGTGACCAACGATATCGCCACCGGTGGCGGTCAGTATGATGTTGTGACCATCGGCACTTACGAAGTTCCGATCTGGGGCAAGCAGGGCTGGCTGGAAAGCCTGAACGATCTGCCCGCAGACTTTGACATCGACGATATTCTGCCGCCCATCCGTGCTGGCTTGACGGTTGACGGCAAACTGCTGGCTTCGCCTTTCTATGGCGAATCGTCGTTTGTGAACTATCGCAAAGACTTGGCCGAAAAGGCTGGCATCACCATTCCGGACGCGCCAACCTGGGCTGACATCAAGGCAGCTGCTGCCGCGATGACCGATACCGAAGCTGGCATCTACGGCATCTGCCTGCGTGGCAAGGCCGGCTGGGGCGAAAACATGGCCTTCCTGACCACGATGGCCAACTCTTACGGCGCAAGCTGGTTTGACGAAAACTGGAAGCCCCAGTTCGATCAGCCAGAATGGAAAGCCGTGATGACCGACTATGTCGAGTTGCTGACCAAATACGGCCCGCCCGGCGCATCGAACAACGGCTACAACGAGAACCTGACGCTGTCGCTGCAGGGCAAGTGCGCCATGCGTATGGACGCGACCGTGTCTGCGTCTTCACTGACAGACCCCAAGCAGTCTGAGTTTGCTGACAAAGTCGGCTTTGCTTTGGCGCCGGACATGGGCCTTGGCAAGCGCGCGAATTGGCTCTGGGCTTGGTCGTTGGCTATTCCTTCGTCGTCTGACGCCAAGGATGCAGCCAAGATCTTCGTGAACTGGGCGACCAACAAGGACTATCTTGCGCTTGTTGCATCGAAAGAAGGCTGGGCCGCTGCCCCTCCCGGAACGCGTACCTCGCTGTATGCCAACCCGGAATATGCAGCCCTTCCGTTTGCTAAGCTGACGATCGACTCGATCAACGCGGCTGACCCGACCAACCCGACTGTAAAGCCTGTGCCTTATACCGGCGTTCAGTTCGTCGCTATCCCGGAGTTTGCGGGTCTTGCGACTTCGGTCGGCGAAATCTTCTCGGCCGCCCTGGCCGGTCAGAAGACAGTAGATGAAGCACTGGCCGAGGCTCAGGCGCTGGCTACCGAAGAAATGACTTCGGCCGGCTACATCAAGTAAGGTTCGAAAGCCGGCGACCTTGGTTGCCGGCTTTCATCACTCCTCCGTATTTCCCAAGATACGGGGGAGGACTTTCAATCCCATTTTCCTGATATCTGACCAGGTCAGGTCGTTGATCCGCCGGACATCTGAATCGGAGAGTCCTCATGTCGACCCAATCTTCCCGCGCAACAGCCCGCTTGATGCTAGCGCCCTCGGTGATCCTTCTGTTCATCTGGATGATCGTGCCGCTGCTGCTGACAGTCTGGTTCTCATTTCGCATCTACCGGTTGCTTTCGCCGGAACGGAACGGTTGGGCGGGGTTCAGAAACTACACCTGGTTTTTCAATTCACCGGACTTCTGGATTGGGATCAGCAACACCCTGCTGCTTGTTGGCGGTGTCCTTGCCATAACAATCATTTTTGGTGTGCTGATTGCGATGCTGATCGACCAGCCGGTTTGGGGTCAAGGACCCCTGCGTATCTTGGTCATTTCGCCATTCTTTATCATGCCACCCGTTGCCGCCTCGATCTGGGAAAACCTGTTCATGCACCCCCAGAACGGTTTGCTCGCGGCAGCGGCAGTCGGAATCGGAATAAAGCCAATCCTGTTTCTGGAATCCTATCCGATGGCCTCTGTCATATTCATCACCTCATGGGAATGGCTGCCATTCGCCACGCTGATCCTGCTGACTGCCCTGCAGTCACTGTCATCAGAACAGCTTGAAGCCGCCGAAATGGATGGTGCCTCTGCGCTCAGCCGATTCCGCTTTATCACGCTGCCGCACATGACCCGCGCCATCACGGTGGTGATCCTGATCCAGACCATCTTTCTGCTGGGCATCTTCGGTGAGATTTTCACCACCACGCAGGGCGGCCCCGGCTCGGCCTCTACGACACTGCCCTACATGATCTACAAGCAAGCCCTGATTGCCAAGGATATTGGCCGCGCGGCTGCGGGTGGGATCATCGCCGTGATCTTGGCCAACATTGTCGCCTTCTTCCTCATGCGCAGCATGGGCAAGCATCTAGACGCTTAATAGACGGAGATCACCCTTATGGCCCGCTCAGTCTCAACCCGCCGCAAGCTGTTCTTCACGCTCGCCGCTTGGTCAGTCGCCCTGCTTATCTTCTTCCCCGTCCTGTGGACCATTTTGACCAGCTTCAAAACCGAAGCGAGTGCCGTGGCCTCGCCGCCGGAACTGTTGGGTGCGGATTGGACATTGCAGAACTACAGCGATGTCTGGGCGCGTTCGGATTACCCGCGCTTCTTTATGAACTCGGTGATCATCTCGATCGGCTCGACCGTGTTGGGTCTGCTGATCGCCGTTCCTGCGGCTTGGTCGATGGCCTTTGTGCCGAGCAACAAGACCAAAGACCTGCTGATGTGGATGCTGTCGACCAAGATGATGCCTGCCGCAGCGGTGTTGATCCCGATGTATCTGATCTTTCAGAAAACCGGGCTGTTTGACACCCGCACCGGGCTGGTTCTGGCGCTGATGCTGATGAACCTGCCGGTGATCATCTGGATGCTTTACACCTACTTCAAGGAAATCCCCGGTGAGATCCTTGAAGCCGCCCGCATGGACGGTGCCAGCCTGAAGAACGAGGTGCTCTATATCCTGACGCCAATGGCCATTCCTGGCATCGCCTCGACCATGCTGCTCAACATCATCCTGGCTTGGAATGAGGCGTTCTGGACGATCACGCTGACCACGGTCAACGCAGCCCCACTTTCGGCCTTTATCGCCAGCTTTTCGGCACCGCAGGGGCTGTTTTACGCCAAGCTTTCGGCGGCTTCGACAATGGCCATCGCGCCAATTCTGATCATGGGCTGGTTTGGCCAGAAACAACTCGTCCGCGGCCTGACCTTCGGCGCGGTGAAGTGAGGATATCATGGGTAAAATCGTTCTAAAATCGGTGCGCAAATCCTTCGGTGACGTGCATGTCATCCCTTCGGTCGATCTGACGATTGAGAATGGCGAGTTTGTGGTGTTCGTTGGCCCCTCGGGCTGCGGCAAATCCACCTTGCTGCGGCTGATCGCGGGGCTGGAGGATACATCCTCTGGCATCATCGAGATTGATGGCAAGGATGCGACCATGCTGCCACCGGCCAAGCGTGGCTTGGCGATGGTGTTCCAGTCTTACGCTTTGTATCCGCATATGACGGTGCGCAAGAACATCATGTTCCCGCTGAAAATGGCGGGGATGGATATTGAAGCGGCCACCAAAAAGGCCGATGCGGCTGCGAAGGTTTTGAACTTGACCAGCTATATGGAGCGTAAACCCGGCCAGCTTTCGGGTGGTCAGCGCCAGCGTGTCGCCATTGGCCGCGCGATTGTGCGCGAACCTGCGGCGTTCCTGTTTGACGAGCCTTTGTCGAACCTGGATGCGGCCTTGCGCGGCAATATGCGGCTGGAGATCACCGAACTGCACCAAACCCTGAAGACCACGATGATCTATGTGACGCATGATCAGGTCGAAGCGATGACGATGGCCGACAAGATCGTGGTGCTTCAGGCGGGCAATGTCGAGCAAGTGGGGTCGCCGCTGGATCTGTATAATCATCCGGCGAACGCCTTTGTGGCCGGCTTTATCGGCTCGCCCCGGATGAACCTGCTGGAAGGTGCGGACGCGCAGGCGTTGGATGCCAAAACCATTGGCGTGCGGCCAGAGCATCTGGATATCTCGACCACGGCGGGCAAGTGGAAGGGCACTGTGGCTGTCGCGGAATTGCTGGGCTCGGATACCTTCCTGCATGTGAATGTCGAAGGCCACGGCTCGATGACGGTGCGCGGCGGCGGAGATGTCAACCTGCGCCACGGCGACACGGTTTACCTGACCCCACAGGACGGAAAGGTGCATCGTTTCGGCACCGACGGGAAGGCATTGGCATGAGGCTGGCTGGTAAAACCGCGCTGATCACCGGGTCGGCGCGTGGTATCGGGCTGGAGTTTGCCCGCGCCTATATCGCCGAGGGGGCGACGGTGGCCTTGGCCGATATCAACGCCGAGGCGGTGGCGAAAGCGGCAGCGGCATTGGGGCCGAAGGCAATTGGCGTGCAGATGGACGTGACGCAGCAAGCCTCGATTGATGCGGGGTTTGCCAGTGCGATCGAACAAATGGGTGCGTTGGACATTCTGGTAAACAACGCGGCTTTGTTCACGGCCTCGCCGATTGCCGAGATCAGTCGCGCTGATTATGAACGTTTGTTCGCAGTGAATGTGTCGGGCACGTTGTTTTGTATGCAGGCAGCGGCCAAGCATATGATTGCGCGCGGAAAAGGTGGCAAAATCATCAACATGGCGTCTCAAGCGGGGCGTCGGGGTGAAGGGCTGGTGGCGGTTTATTGTGCCACCAAAGCCGCCGTGATCAGCCTGACGCAAAGCGCGGGGCTGGGGTTGATCGAGCATAACATCAACGTCAATGCGATTGCGCCGGGTGTGGTGGATGGCGAGCATTGGGACGGCGTAGATGCGTTCTTCGCCAAGTATGAGAACAAGGCTCCGGGCCAGAAAAAGCGGGAAGTGGGCGCATCTGTGCCTTTTGGGCGGATGGGCACCGCCGCAGATCTGACCGGAATGGCGATTTTCCTTGCCACGCCCGAAGCCGAATACATCGTCGCGCAATGCTTTGGCGTTGACGGCGGCAACTGGATGGCATGAATATGAATGACAGTTCACAAATCGCGAAAATGCCTGCCTATGACCGCAGCAAGCTGACCCCCGGTATTGTGCATATCGGTCTGGGCAACTTCCACCGCGCGCATATGGCGGTCTATCTGGACGATCTGTTCGCGCTGGGGCTGGCGCAGGATTGGGCGATCCTTGGCGCAGGTGTGCGGGAAGGCGATGCCCGGATGCGCGAGGCGATGCTGGCGCAGGATTGTCTGTCGTCGATCATCGAGTTGGACCCGAAAGGCAAATCCGCCCGCCGCATTGGCGCGATGATCGGCTTTGTCGAGGTGCAGCCGGATAATGCCGCTTTGATTGCCGCGATGGCTCGCCCCGAAATTCGTATTGTCAGCCTGACTGTCACCGAGGGCGGCTATTTCATTGATCCTGCCACGGGCGAATTTGACCCAGTGGCACCGGAAATCGCCGCCGATGCCGCCAATCCGCACCGCACCGCTTTTGGCGCGATTATCGCCGCGCTGAAAGCCCGCCGGGCTGCTGGCACCCCACCGTTTACCGTGATGTCTTGCGATAACCTGCCCGGCAATGGCCAAGTCACCGAAGCCGCCGTTGTCGGTCTGGCCCGGTTGTCTGACCCCGTGCTTGCCGATTGGATCAAGGCTAATGTCGCCTTTCCGAATGGCATGGTTGACCGCATCACCCCCGCCACTGGACCCCGCGAGCGCGCGATGGCTGCCGCGTTCGGCCTTGGCGATGATCCGGTTCCGGTCACCTGCGAGCCGTTCCGGCAGTGGGTGCTGGAGGATAACTTCCCAGCTGGCCGTCCGCCGCTGGAAAAGGTTGGCGTTACGCTTTCCAACGATGTTCACGCCTATGAAGCGATGAAAATCCGCATCCTGAATGGTGGGCATGCCACCATCGCCTATCCGGGCGGCCTGTTGGACATTGAATATGTGCATGAGGCGATGGCGCATCCGCTGATCCTCGGGTTTCTGAATAAACTGGAAACCACCGAGATCATCCCAACAATTGCCCCGGTGCCGAACACCAATCTGGTCGATTACTACGCCAAAATCGTCGAGCGGTTCTCGAACCCCGAGGTTGCCGATACCGAGCGTCGTCTCTGCCTCGACGGTTCCAACCGCCAGCCGAAGTTTATCGTGCCACCGTTGCGCGACCGCTTGGCGGCGGGGCGATCCTGTGATGGCTTGGCCCTGGTTAGCGCTTTGTGGTGCCGCTATTGCACGGGCACCTCGGACAAAGGCACCTATATCCCGCCGAACGATCCGAATTGGGAGGCTTTGCAAGTTACCGCCAAAGCTGCCCAAACCAACCCGCAGGCTTGGCTGGATCAGCGCACGATCTATGGCGATCTGGCGGATAACCCGACGTTCCAAGCGGCCTTCGCCACGCAACTCGCCCGCGTCCGCGATGAAGGCACGGAAGCGGCGCTGCGAACCTACATCGGCTGATCCCCACTGAACAGCTGATGTGCAGCCGCGCGGACTTCCCCATACGCGCGGCTGCGCCTATCTCTGCCTCAACAGCATGGCCGTGCAGGATGATCCCGCACCGCTCTGGGAGACAGATATGAATATCGAACTTGGCCTTGATACCTTTGGCGATGTGACCAACGACGCCACTGGGGTGCAGAAACCCATGGATCAGGTGATCCGTGATGTGGTCGAAGAAGCCGTGGTCGCCGATCAAGTGGGGGTGCATTTCATCGGTTTGGGCGAACATCACCGTCCGGACTTCGCGATTTCCTCGCCCGAGGTGATCTTGGCAGCGATTGCCGGGCGCACCAGCAAGATCCATTTGGGAACTGCTGTGACGGTACTCTCATCAGACGACCCGATCCGGGTGTTCCAGCGGTTTTCCACGCTGAACGCGATCTCGAATGGTCGCGCCGAAGTGATCCTGGGCCGTGGCAGCTTTACCGAAAGCTATCCGTTGTTTGGCTATGCGACGGATGATTACGAGCTGCTGTTCGAGGAAAAGCTGGATATTTTCGCCAAGCTGGTGCGCGAACCTACGCTCACATGGTCGGGTGAAACCCGCACGGCGTTGAAAAACCAGATCGTTTATCCGCCGGTTGGCCCGAAACAACTGACCACCTGGGTCGGCGTCGGCGGTTCCCCGGAATCGGTGGTGCGGGTGGTGCGTCAAGATTTGCAGCTGATGTTGGCAATCATCGGCGGCGATCCTCGGCGGTTCTTGCCCTACATCGACCTCTATCACCGGGCGGTGGACCAGTTGGGCAAAACAGTGCGCCCGATTGGTATTCATTCGCCTGGGTTTGTCGCGGAAACCGATGAGGCCGCGCAAGAAGCGCTGTGGCCGCACTACCAGACCATGTTTGGCCGCTTGGGCCGTGAACGTGGCTGGCCTCCAACGACCAAAGAGCGGTTCTTAGAGGAGGTTCACCATGGCTCGCTTTATGTTGGCTCGCCGGAAACGGTGGCGAAGAAGATCGCGGCCACCATCCGCGATCTGAAAATCCAGCGGTTTGACATGAAATATGCCACCGGGCCGCAGCCGCATGATCAGTTGATCACCTGTATCCAGTTGTATGGCGAAAAGGTGATTCCGATGGTGCATGATCTGCTGGCGACCTGAAGCCGCAAAGCGATGAAAGCTTGAGCATAAAGCAGCGGCAGGCCACTCCTGGCGCAGCTTTTGTCTGTATTGGCTCACCCAACTTCGGGCTCGCCATGACAATGCCCATATTTGCGCGCAACACCTAACAACTCTAAGCATAAACGCCCCTCAGGCGAGGAGATCCCATGCTCGATTTATCGCCGGATCGGCTGACCCTTGAACCCATTGAAATCGCCTCGCGCGACGAGATTGAGGCACTGCAACTTTGCCGTCTGAAATGGTCGCTGGCCCATGCCTATCACAACGTTGCGCATGTCAACGCCGCTTTCAAAGCCGCAGGCGTGCATCCCGATGATCTGCGTCACCTGAGCGATATTTCGCGCTTTCCCTTCACCACCAAAGCCGATCTGCGCGCCAATTACCCGTTTGGTCTGTTCGCGGTGCCGCGCGAAAAAGTGGTGCGCCTGCATGCGTCCTCCGGCACCACGGGGAAGCCGACGGTGGTCGGCTATACCGCGAAAGACATCGACACCTGGGCGCATCTGATGCAGCGCACCATGCGGGCTTGCGGCACGCGACCGGGCGAAGTGGTGCATATTTCTTTCGGCTACGGGCTGTTTACCGGGGGGCTTGGCTTTCACTATGGCGCCGAGAAAATGGGCTGCACCGTAGTGCCGGTGTCGGGCGGCATGACGCATCGGCAGGTCAATCTGATTGAGGATTTCGGCGCGACCACGATCTGCTCTACCCCGTCCTATATGCTGTCAATTCTGGATGAATACCGCGCGCAGGGCCGAGATCCTCGCAAAAGCCCGCTTCGGGTGGGGATTTTCGGCGGCGAGCCCTGGACCAATGCAATGCGGGCAGAGATTGAGGCGGCTTTTGATATGCACGCGCTGGACAATTACGGGCTGTCCGAGGTGATCGGGCCGGGAGTGGCGGCTGAATGTGTGGAAACCAAGGATGGCTTGACGCTGTGGGAAGATCATTTCCTTGCCGAGATCATTGACCCCGACACCGGCGCTTTGCTGGCAGACGGCGAATATGGCGAGCTGGTTTTGACCTCGCTGACCAAAGAGGCGATGCCGGTTGTGCGCTATCGGACGCGGGATTTGACCCGGCTGTTGCCCGGCACGGCGCGGTCGATGCGGCGGTTGGAGCGGCTTCGCGGGCGCAGCGATGATATGCTGATTCTGCGCGGGGTGAATGTGTTCCCGTCTCAGATTGAGGAGCAGGTGGTGGCGCATCCGGGCTTGGCACCGCATTTCCAGATCGAGTTGCGCCGGGATGCGCGGTTGGATTCGATGCGGGTACTGGTGGAGGCGGTTGTCGCGGCGGATGCGGCGGAATTGGCGCAGCTGGGCGTTGGGCTGCAAAAACGAATCCGGCAGATGTGGGGGATCAATGTCGAGATTTCCGCTGGCCTGCCGGGTTCTGTGCCGCGCAGCGAGGGCAAGGCGGTGCGTATCGTCGATCATCGACCGAAGGTTTGAGGCTGGGGAGGGTCCCAACTCGGGATCTTTTTTTTTAGGTGTTTTAAATCAAGACTATAAGGTGCTGGATTTAAGGTTTCTTTAAGGATTTCGCAGTCTAGTGGGGATGGGTGGAATGAGTCCCCTCCAGTGACCGTGCTCAAATGGTTTGTGGGAGTATGTGATGTTCGCGCCGCTTTTGCTCTGTCTGGCCTCCGTGATCGCTTTTGCCGTGGCGGGTGTGCTGCCCGGTTAGCAGGATTGGGTGATGTTGGCGGGACCGATGCTGCTGGCAAGTGCTTGGCTGTTGCTGCGCGCAGGGCTTGCGCGCGGTGCGGCGGACCGTGGACTTGAAGCCTATTCCGTCCACCGACAAGTGTCTGAACTTACCGGACCGCCCCGGCGGGGGGTGTTTGCGCGCAAGCAGACACCGCCAAGATATGTCGTAGTGGATGGCTCTAACGTCATGCACTGGAAGGATAACGTGCCGCAGATCGAATCAGTGCGGGCTGTGGTGTCTCAGTTAACAGCGGCGGGCTATGCACCGGGCGTCGTTTTTGATGCCAATGCGGGCTATAAGCTGATGGGGAAATATAGGCACGACGCTGCGTTGGGCAAGCTGTTGGGCTTGCCACAGGATCGGGTGATGGTGGTGGACAAGGGCATGCCTGCCGACCCGGTGATTTTGGCCTCGGCCAAAGCTTTGGGTGCGCGGATCGTCAGCAATGACCGCTTCCGCGATTGGGCCGACACGCATCCAGAGGTGCGCGTGCCGGGGCATGTGATCGCGGGCGGCTACCGCGATGGGCAGGTTTGGTTGGATATGGCGTGAGGCCGCTTTGCGCGATGGATCAAGGGTGGCGGGGTGAACCCGCCCTACCGATAATATAGGTTGGACGGGGGCGGTGGGTTGAACCCACGATGCGGCAATGGCGGAGGGACTGGCATTGGGCGTGCAGGTTAAGACGGGGTGCCCCCGGCGGGAGTATTTGAGCCAAGATGAAGCAGCAGGGCTTTAGACGTGGCCGTCGGCAGCGGCAAGGCCATGCCAGCGGGGCGTGGCAGCGATTGCATTTCCGGCCCCCTCAGACTATCTGACGATAGACCGATGTTACCGCAGGACAGGCGATGAACTGGATTTCAAACTACGTCCGCCCGAAGATCAACTCGCTGTTTTCGCGCCGCGAGGTGCCCGAGAATCTTTGGACGAAATGCCCGG
>JBKJTI010000149.1:0-16229 GCA_046590425.1 Cypionkella sp.
TATTGAGTGGTATTATATTTATCAATCGCAATGGCTTACGCTGGCGTGATGCTCCTGCCGACTATGGGCCGCACAAGACCCTCTACAATCGTTGGTTTCGCTGGAGCCGGATGGGTAGCCGAACGCCGCCCCACCCGCGAGCGATGTCGCCCAGTTGCCTGGGTCCATATAACCCACGGCGACCAGATAGCCGGGGCCGATGAACGCCAGAAACCTGCGGAACCGCCCGGTCCCCGGACTGCCTACCGCAATGCTTCGGAAAACCTCGGACAGGGATGGCGTCTCGCGCTCTTGGCGCCAGGCGTTGGTGGGCATGAGATGCTGCTTTCTGTCGTCGTGCGACCATTCCATAGGCTTGGCGCATAAAGTTAGACAGTGCTAACACTTCACCCTGCGCCTTTACCTGTCAATCCATCTCGTGCAACATTGCGTCGATGACAGAGCATGACTCCACGCCTGCGACCTCTGACCTTCGCCCCGCCGATGCGCGGACGGAGGCGTTCCAAGGCGTGCGCGAGGCCCGGCGCAGCGAGCTTGCCGAGGATTATGTCGAACTGATCGCCGAACTGATCCATGCGCATGGCGAGGCGCGACCCGTAGATATTGCGACCCGGTTGGGCGTGACGGCCCCCACGGTCGCCAAGACCCTTGATCGTCTGGCGCGGGATGGGCTGATCACCCGCGCTAAATACCGATCTGTGTTTCTGACGGAGGCAGGTCGCGCGCTTGCCACCGAATGCCGCCGCCGCCATGAGATCGTGTTGCAGTTCCTGCTACGCCTTGGATTGGACGCCGAAACAGCAGAGCGCGACGCCGAAGGGATCGAGCATCACGTCAGCGAACGGACGCTCGATCTGTTCCGGGCCTTCGTCGGCCAGCAATAGGCGATTGGTTCAGGGCGCGCCGGTCACGGCCACTCGCACGTCGGTCATCAGGCTTTCCAGGCTGAGATTGTCGAGGCGCTTGCCGTTGAGGAAGAATGTCGGTGTTTGCTGGATTTGCAGTGCCGCCACATCGGCGGCGTCCTGATTGAGCACGCCGGTGGTGCCTGGGAACAGACGGTCTTGCTGTCCGCGCTCGATATCCATGCCCGCAGATTCAGCAATTTCCCACGCCACATCCATCGCTGGCGCGCCGTGAACGGCCCAGCCGGGCTGCTCTTCCAGGAGTGCATCCAGGACCGGCTCGAACAGGTCCTGGCGCCGCGCCGCTTCCAAAATGCGCACCGCCTCGTCTGATCCTTCGTGGAAAACCGTGTAGCGCATCACTACGCGGACATCGTTCGGGAAGGCCTCGCGGATCTGTTTCACGACCGGGTGAAAGGCGCGGCAGGCTTCGCAGGACGGGTCGAAGAACTCGACCAGCGTCACGCGTGCATCGGCCGGACCAAGCACCGGCGAATGGGGGCGGATCAACAAGGCTTCGTCAGTTGCCGGGGCCGCAGCAGCCTCGGCGGCAGCGGCTTCCGCCTCGGCCGCGCGCTGGCGGTTGACGTAGAAGGTGCCACCGGCAAAGGCCGCAACACCAAGCGCTGACGCGCCGATCAACAGGGTCCGGCGGTTCATGCTCGGTTTCCTTTCATCTGAGAGAGACAGGCAAGAATGACGGCGAATGCCGCCAGTGACAGGTAGGGCAGCGGCAGATCCAGCACGGTTTGGGCGGCGGCATCGGTGCAGGACGGACCGTCCTTGGTGCAAGGCGCGATCGCCTGCGGGATGATACCGGCGTAAAGTCCGGAGTGCCATGCGGCGAGAGCGAGCCCGGCCAAAGCCAGCAAGCCCGCTGGCAGGCGAATGGTCAGATCGTCCCGATAGGCCGCGACACCAAGAATGACCACCAGCGGAAACATCGCGATGCGCTGGTACCAGCAGAGGGTGCATGGCATTTTGCCCAGCACCTCACCGATGAAAAGCGCACCAAGAGTTGCGGCAAGCGCGGTCAGGAATGCCAGCAGGAGAGCTGTCTGGGCGCGGGACTGGGGAGCGTCAGGCATGTTGATCAGTCTTTCGAAAGGCCGGTAGGGCAGAGAACAGCACGAGGCCAGCGCCGATGAAGATCGCTGCATCCGCCAAATTGAATGCGGGCCAGTGCCAGTCGCGCCAGTAGAAGTCCAGAAAGTCGGTGACCGCACCTTGCCGCAGACGGTCGACAATGTTGCCCAGACTGCCGCCTACCACCAACGCAAACCCGGCTGCCTCCCTTGGATTTCGGGCGCGTAGCGCAAGCACGGCCAAGCCCAACGTGATCGCGCCAGTCAGGGCTACCATGGCCCACGGCTTCCCCGCCATCACGCCGGACAGCATGCCGAAACTGGCCCCTTCGTTGAAGCCAAGTGTCAGGTTAAAGCCGGGAAGGACAGGAACGGGCACCGCTTTGGCCAACTGCGCAAGGGCAACGGTCTTCGTCACCTGATCGACGGCAAAAGCCAAAGTCGCAAGGCACGCAAGTCTCCACGGGTTCATGTCGTCCCCCGTCCGGGTATTCCGATCCAGCGCGGAACACTCGCGTGAAAGGCACGATAGTCATCCCCGTTGCTGGCCGCAAGAACAGCCTCTTCCGACCGGATCTGAACCGAAGCTGACCAGAAGAATACCGCCACTCCTGCGACGGTCGGCAACGCAGGGATGGCAAGGGCCACGCCCGCGAGCAGCAGAAGCTGACCGAGAAACGTGGGATTTCGGCTGAACCGGAACAGGCCACCCTGCACCAGCGCGCCGGTTTCGCCCGATTTCACTCCCACCCGCCACGAGGCCCCCATCGACATCTGCGCCGCAAAGGCGATCATTGCGCCAACAGCGCACAGGACCACGCCCATGAGGCCCAGCAACGGGAAACGACCTTCGGTCCAAAGGGGGTCTGCGTTGTGCAAAAGCGGCACGATCAACCAGATCAGCGGCCCGGCAAAGGATAGTGCAAAAGCAGCGCGAAACCCGAACGCGGCCCAGCGATCCTTGCCCGTGGCAGTGCCGAACAGCCAGATGCTGCGCCCTGAGGGCCGGGCGGCAAGCACGCCGCCCCAGAAAAACAAGCCAAGATAGACGCCGAGGATAATCAGCGCCGCCCAACCGAAAGCGTGCAGCATGCTCAGCCCTCTTTTTCCGGGTTGTAGGCGAGCAGGCGCAGCGCGTTCAACGTGACCAGAACCGTCGCGCCCGTGTCGGCCAGAATGGCCAGCCAGAGCCCCGTGATCCCGAACACAGTCGTCACCAGAAACACCGCTTTCAGCCCGAGCGCTATGGTCACATTCTGCCGGATATTGGCCATGGTGCCGCGGGCCAGCCGGATGATCGTCGGAATATCAGTCACCCGGTCGCGCAAGATGGCCGCATCGGCGGTTTCCAGCGCCACATCCGTGCCGGACCCCATGGCAACGCCGACGCTGGCCTGTTTCAGGGCGGGCGCATCGTTGATGCCGTCGCCGACCATCATAACGCCACTCGTCGCTGCCATGTCGCGGATTGCCGCCAGTTTGTCCTCGGGCAGCATTTCCGCGCGGAACTCGGTGCCGAGGCTTTCGGCAATCGCGGCGGCGGTGCGGGGATTGTCACCCGTCAGGATCGTCGGCGTGATGCCCATGGCGCGGAGCTGACGCACAGCGTCGATTGCATCGGTGCGGGGTTCATCGCGCAAGGCGATCAGGCCGAGAGCGCAGTTACCTTCAAACAGCACGGCAACCGTTTTGCCCTCAGTCTCCAGCCCGGTGGCACGACGAATCCAGTCGCCCTGCAACGCACCCTGTTCGGCAGCAAAGCGCGGGCTGGCCACCGTCAGGCTGCGGCTCTCGACTGTGGCCGAAACCCCCTTGCCCATGATGGCGCGGGCATCAGTGGCGGGTGGCAGGTCAACCCCCTCGGCCCGCCGCAGGATGGCTTGGGCCAGCGGGTGGCTTGAACCCGCCTCAACCGCAGCAGCCAGCCGGATGATTTCAGCTTCGGTCGCGCCCCCGGTCGGGACCACATCCGTGACCTGCGGCTTGCCATGGGTTAGGGTGCCGGTCTTGTCGAAGGCCACGGCGCGAACTTTTGACGCCGCCTCGATCACTGCACCGCCCTTCATCAAGAGGCCACGCTTGGCGCCGGCAGACAAAGCCGAGGCAATGGACGCGGGCACCGAGATCACCAGCGCGCAAGGGCAACCGATCAGCAGCAGCGTCAGGCCGCGATAGATCCACGTCTCCCACGGCGCGCCCATAGCGAGTGGCGGGATGAGGATCACGAGCGCCGATAGCGCCACGATCAGCGGCATGTACCAACGGCTGAACCGGTCAATGAACCGCTCGGTCGGCGCGCGCGCTTCTTCCGCCTCCTCCACCAGTCGGATGATGCGGGAAATCGTGTTGTCCTCGGCTGCTTTGGTCACGCGGATGCGCAACGCAGCTTCGGTGTTGATCGAGCCTGCAAAGACCGGATCGCCGGGTCCTTTGGTGACCGGCATGCTCTCGCCGGTCACCGGGCTGTCATCGACGCCGCTGGTGCCGTCCACGATCTCTCCATCTGCTGGAATGCGGTCGCCGGGGCGGGCGAGAACCACCTGGCCGACGGTCAGCGTTTCGGCGGAAACCTCGCGGGACTTGTCGCCCTCGACCAGCAGGGCAGTCTTGGGCACCAGATTGGCCAGCGCCCGGATACCGTCGCGCGCCTTGTTTGCAGCGACGCCTTCCAGCACTTCGCCGACGGCAAACAGGAACACCACAAGTGCGGCTTCCTCTGCGGCACCGATGAACAGCGCGCCGATGGCGGCGATGGTCATCAGGCTTTCGATTGTGAAAAATTGTCCCATGGTTGCTGCGGCGAACGCACGCCGTGCCACTGGGGCTACGCCAATGACGCAGGCGGCAACAAAGGCCCAGTATCCGATCGGGCCGGGGAACAGCACCTCAACCATCCAGGCGGCCCCCAGCAGGAGGCCAGTGAAGATCACCAGCTTGCCCTTGCCGGTCTGATACCAGCGCTTGCCTCTGTCAGCTGGGTCGTCATGCACATGCCCGGGGCTGCCATGTCCGCTGTCATCTCGTTTGGCGGTAGCTTTGGGATTGTGGTCATGGCCCGCATGATCGTGCCCGGAATGGTCATCATCCGGATGGCTAACATCTTGGATGTGTCCATCGGTTTCATCATGGTCGGCTGCTTTGGCCGCATCGCCCGGCATGACGAAGGCCTTTTTCGCAGGCGCTGCGGCCGGCAACCCTTTGATCCGGGGCGTGATGCCGAAGCCTAGGGATTTCACCGCCGCCTCGATCTTGTCCTTCGGCGTCGTGTCGGGGACCAGCGTGAGCGTCAGCTTTTCAGCCATCAGCGCTACCGAGACGTCACTGACACCCGGCATCCGCTCGACCACCCGCGTCACCTTGGTCACGCAGGACGCGCAGTCCATGCCGCTGACGTTCCATTCGATCCGCTCTGCTTGCGCCATTCTCGGCCTGCCTTTCCGTTAATCTCTTGTCCGCCAGCGTCGATCAGGACTCGGCTGGAATCTTTCCGGGTGCGTTGACTTCGACCGTTACATGGTCGATCTGGTGCCGTTCCTTCAGGCGCTGCGCCACGAGGCGCGGCAATTCCAGTGGATCCGTACCCGGGGTTGGGGTCACATGAACCGTGGCCACGGTCCGGTTGTCTGTCAGGGTCCAGGCGTGCATGTGGGCCGCCTCGGCGATGCCCGGCAGACTAGAAATGTTGGCAAGCAGCGCTTTCGGGTCTAGATTGCGCGGTGTGGCCTGCAACAGCACGAAAATTGACTCTGTCACAAGCGACCAGGCCGACCGCACGACCAGCACTGCCACCAGCACCGACAGGATTGGATCCAGAACAGTGTAGCCGGTCAGCATGATGCCGATGGCAGCAGCAATCGCCCCTACAGATCCGAGAAGATCCCCCATGACATGCAGCAACGCCCCGCGCATGTTGGCGTCTCCCGTGTCGCCGCCCCGAAGGATCAACGCACCTGTGATGTTCACGCACAGGCCGATAATCGCGACGACCAGCATGGGCCACGCCAGCACCTCGACCGGATCGCGAAACCGCGCGATGGCCTCAAACGTGATCCAAGCCACCAGGATCAGCAGCGACGCGCCATTCGCCAGCGCCGCCAGCACCCGGACCCGATGATAGCCATAGCTGACCTCGGCCGTTGCTGCGCGCCGTGCCACGCGGTAGGCGATCAGCGCCAGAAGCAGCGCTGCAGCGTCCGAGATCATGTGTCCCGAATCTGCAATCAGCGCCAACGATCCCGACAGCCAGCCACCAATCGCCTGGATCAGCGCATAGCCTGCCGTCGTGGCAAAGACGATGCGCATGCGGCGCTCGTTTCCGGCCGTCACGTCGATAACGTGATCATGCCCATCATGATTTCCAGCGGCATTGGTTTCGTCGGCAGACATCGTCGTTCCATCTTGAAAGAAATGATTCGTCACTCTACGTAATGTCTCTAGCAACTATAGCTTCAAGAGGTTTCTTATGCTGACCATCGGAAAACTCGGGGCATCTGCCGGTGTGAAGGTGCCAACCATTCGCTACTACGAGCAGATCGGCCTCCTGCCCGACCCTGACCGGAGCGCGGGCAACCAGCGCCTTTACCCGAAGACGACGATGGACCGCCTGGCTTTCATCCGACATGCCCGCGAACTGGGCTTCCCGCTCGAGGCGATCCGCGATTTGCTCAGCCTGTCGGACCGGCCCGACCAAAGCTGTGCCGCCGCTGATGCAATTGCAAAGGCACAACTGCTGGCAACCCGTGCGCGGATCGCGCGCCTGCGGGCTCTTGAGGCAGAGCTGGAGCGTATGATCGACCAATGTGCCTGCGGGACGATTTCGGACTGCCGGGTGATCGAGGTGCTAAGCGATCACGCGAATTGCGCGCATGACCATCATGTCGCGGAGAGGGTATGAGAAGTAGCCGATACTTCGGCATCGCAACCCGGAACAACCCGCAAATCGCAGCGCCCTTGACCCCGGTCCTTATACCCGACCGAGGGATGCGAAATCACTAGAGGAGAGAATTTCATGCACCAAAGAAGTGACGCGTTGATTATTTCAAGAGCTGCGGCTGCAGACGTTGATCCTGCAGGTTCTGGAAGATTGGAAACCCGCTGTCGGGTGGCGCTTGTAGTCGTGCTGCTGGCCCTGAGTGCCTGCACTGCTCCGAGCAACCAAATCGATAAATCAACCGGCTTCATCACGGAGTTGCCGGAGTCGGTGGCCTTGATCGCCGCACCTTACCAAAATTTGCGCGAAGTGATTCTGAAACCTGAAGACGGCTGTTACTGGTATCGCCACGTTGGACCCGTTGAGACGACAATGTTGCCCCTCAGGACGAATGAAGGCCGACCGATTTGCACGGACGCTGTTATCAAACCAGCGCAAGCAGGATGAGACGACCATTGTAGTGCGCGACAACGGAACGGGAGAACCTGTTACCTCGCTCTCGGTTCAACCGACAATTGCGATTCTACCTTCCTCTGCTGGGTAAAGATGCGCTGTCACCCCGGTGTCGACCTGATCGAACAGATCGTTGATATGGGGCATGACCATGCGCACACATCCAGAGCTTGCACGGCTACCGATCGACCGCGGCAGAGGTGTGCCATGAATGCGCAGATATGTGTCGCGTTCACCGACAAACAGATAAAGAGCGCGTGACCCAAGGGCGTTTGCCGGACCGGGCTCCATACCCTCTGCATACTTCGCATAAATCTCGGGCTCCCGCTCAATCATCGAAGGCGTTGGCGTCCAACTGGGCCATTTCGCCTTACGCCGGATCGTGTAGATGCCCGGCTCATACAGACCATCTCGCCCGATGGCGACGCCGTAGCGCATGGCCGTCCCATTGGACTGAATATGATAGAGGTACCGGGCGATGGCATCGACATGGATGTCACCCGGCACCAGCCCGTCCCGTGCTTCGACGATGGTGGGAAGCAGCCGGGGATGCAGCCCCCAGGGATTGGTCGTCACCGGGTCGTAGCCCCCCGGCGTGACCTGCGCGTCCCATGTGGCCCATTGATCTTGCAGATGCGAGGACGCGAAGGCGGGCGAGGCTACCGGCGACGAAAAGAGCGCGGCTACCGTCAGAACGAAGTTGCGACGCGTGACCATTGGCTTCACCTCTTTGATTTGTTTGGGGGCGAGGGTCGCAACGAGCGCCCCATTGTTGGCGCAACGGGGCGGATGCGGTGATTGATGTCCAGTCAAGTCTGCGTGAGTGCCCCCGTGGATTTCTTAATGTGAGCTCCAGGAAGAGAAGCCGAAGCGTCTTGTTCTGACAAGCGCGTGAAGCACGTCTTGCATCTCTTGCTCCTCTAGTTGCTAGAGCAATTACAAATTCGAAAATTTGGGGGCTTTCAGTTTGATGACTGGGACAAGGTATTGGGCGCTCGGCGGGGCGGTCCCAAGACGTAATGCTCAACTGGGGCTAGCCATCCTTGCTGGCGCCGGATTCGTGCTGGCGCTGCCTCCGTTCTCACTCTTGCCGTTCGCGTTCGCTTCCTTTGCAATGCTTGCGGTGTTGCTGCGCCATGCTTCTGCCCGTGGGGCGCTTGGTCTTGGGTATCTGTTTGGCCTTGGTCAATTCGTACCGGGCTTGTTCTGGATAACGGAAAGCTTCCAGGTCGAAGCCGACCGTTTTGGCTGGATGGCGCTTCCGGCAGTCGTCGGTCTTGCGAGTTTCCTGTCGGTCTTCCCGGCCTTTGCCTGTTGGCTCGCCGTTCGCGCCACCCGGTATGGCCTGCCGGCAGCACTTTCACTGGCGTCTTCCTGGGCTGCATTTGAATGGCTGCGGGGTCACGTCCTGACAGGTTTTCCTTGGAACCTTGCGGCCTATGCGCTTGCCGACTGGACCACGCCCGCTCAAGCCGCTTCTTTGGTTGGAAGTTACGGGCTCGGTTTCTTGCTTGTCCTTGGCGCATCTCTGGCGGTGCTGAGCCTCGTCCGGGAAGATCGGCACGTCGCCCGGGATCGCGTTGCAAGCGCGGCCCTGATCCTCATCGCGGTGGCGGGCTTCGGCGCAGCCCGGCTCGCTTTGTCGGGCGAGCCCACAGAGCGTGGACCTCAGATCCGGATCGTCCAGCCAAACATCGCGCAAAGCGCCAAATGGGACGACGGCGCCAGAAACGCCAACATCCTGAAGCTTCTGCTGTTGTCTGCCAGATCTGGGTTTTTCGATCTCCTCCTTTGGCCTGAAACCGCTTGGCCGGGGTTTCTGGAAGAAGACCAGGCAGCACGGGCCGTCATGAGTTGGCTTCTCCCCGAGACCGGCGTTCTGCTGACGGGCAGTCCGGAACGACAAGCTGTCGACGGTTGGGTCTACCGCAACAGCGTTCTGGCCATCGGACCGGACGGGTCCATTCTGACCCGTTACGCGAAACACCATCTGGTGCCATTCGGTGAATACGTCCCCTGGCGCAGCATCCTGCCCTTCCCGCGCCTGGTCGAGTCGCTGGGAGGCTTTACGCCCGGACCCGGGCCGCGCACCCTCGCAATCGGGCCGCATCCTTATGTCGGGGTGGCGATATGCTACGAGGCGATTTTCCCGGGTCATGTCGTCGATGCTGCGATCCGGCCGGACTGGATCTTCAACGCGACGAATGATGCCTGGTTTGGCAATTCAATCGGGCCCTGGCAGCACCTCGCCTCCGCGCGGATGCGGGCCGTGGAAGAAGGCCTTCCGCTCGTCCGCGCCGCAAACACTGGGATTTCCGTTGTGATCGATGCTTATGGCCGGACACAAGCCATGCTGGATCTCGGGACATCCGGGGTGATCGACACACGGCTGCCGCGCCCGCTGGCAGCGACGCTCTATGCCCGTTTCGGGGACTGGAGCGCCGTTGTTCTCATCCTCTTGGCATGGGTTTTCGCCGGCTTTCGACTACGCCTCCCGCATCTTAGCACTTTCCGAAGGACATCAGAATGATTGGACCCATCTTCGGACTGATCGGCTTTCTCTGGGGCTACCTGCTCGCCAGATCGCGCGGAGGCAGGCAACTTGACAGGTTGCAGTACGGGGTGGGCTTTGCAATTGCGTTTGGGCTCTTTGGAACCGTGCTCGGCATAGCTTTGGGCCGATATCTCGGGGTGCACTGATCGGCGGAACATTGCCTGCGACAGAAACTCACGCCGATGTCGCTTGAACCTCTAGCCCCTCAAGGTTTTAGGCACGCCATCACGGTGATCGACGTTACTGCCTGTCCCCCATGATCTGACCAACTCTCTGCTGAAAGGCCATCCTGCCAGATGATCCGACATGCCACCCTCCTGTCTCTCGCCCTCGCGCTTTCGGTTCCAACCGCAGTTTTCGCGGACCCGCCGAATCTGCATGTGATCTCGCAATCGTCGGCGGTCATCGAACCTGGCGACACCTTGGACAGCCTTCTTGGTCGCGCTGGCCTGCCACCCACGCAGCGGGCGGAAGTGGCGCTGGCTCTGTCTGGTGTCTACGATCTTACCGACCTGCGCCCTGGCTATCGTCTCGAGTGGATCGCAGACCCATCCGATGCGGCACGGCTCTTGAGTCTGTCGTTGTTCATCGAAGACGGTGTCCAAATCGCCTTGTCTTTCGATGGTCCGGTGAAGGCCGAACGCCTCGATCCCCCTATTCGCGAGGTGGATCGGCGGGAGACGTTGGCGCTGCAGGGTTCACTCTTTGATGCCTTGGTGGCTCGCAATGCGCCCGAGCGATTCGCTGTTGATCTGACAGCCATTCTTGCCGGACAGATCGACTTTCGCCGGGACATCAAAGGTGGTGAGACCTTCGCGCTTGTCTGGCAGGAAGACCAACTTCCAGATGGAAGCATCGCCGGCGAGCCTCGCCTGAAATACGCGAGGCTGGAACTTGCTGGACGCGTGCTGGAGCTGGTCGCGTCCGACGCCGCTGGTCCGGTCATCGTGTTCGAAGATGGTGAGGCCGTTCAGCGCTCTGCTCCACCAATTCTTGGCGCACGCCTTTCCTCGGTGTTTGGACGCCGGAACCATCCCGTTCTCGGTGGCGTACGGATGCACACCGGGATCGATTACGCGGCACCGATTGGCACAGAAGTGTCTGCCACCGGCGCCGGGAGAATCGTGTTTGCGGGGACGATCCGCGGGTATGGGCTGACGGTAGACATCGACCACGGCGGTGGAGTGGTCACGCGCTACGCGCATCTGTCAGAAATCGAAGAAAGCTTGCAAAATGGTGTAAGGGTCAAGGCCGGCGACCAGATCGGTGCCGTTGGTGCAACGGGGCTCGTGAGTGGCCCGAACCTTCACTACGAAGTCCGCCTGGACGGTCAGCCGGTCGATCCGAGAGAAGCCGAGGTTGTTCCGGAACAAGACCTCGCGTCGGCTACCGACATGGAACTGCTTGGAAACTGGCGGCGACTGACCGGCTTTTCGCCGCTGAACGAAGATCAGAAGGGATAGGAATGATGCAGATCAATCGTCGGAACCTGATGCTTTCGGCCGCTACATTTGCGGCCTCGGTGCCAACAGTCGTTAGGGCAGAAGAGGAGCCACCTATTCATGTGGTCAAGGGCCGCGGCTGCGAATGCTGCGAGGCTTGGGTCGACTATCTGCGCGAGCAAGGCTTTACGGTGACGGACGAGATTTCGATGGGTACACTGCTGATCCGGTACAAAATGGATCAGGGCCTTCCGGCCAAGGTCTTCTCTTGCCACACCGGCACGATTGATGGCTATGCCCTCGAAGGTCATGTTCCTGCAGCAGATATCCGGCGTTTGATAAAAGAAAGACCAGACGCCGTCGGCCTCGCAGTACCCGGCATGCCGTAAGGATCACCCGGTATGGGCTCGGACGACAGCCGCGACGCCTACGATGTGCTGCTTGTTCAGCGCGACGGAAGTTTCAGTGTTTACACAAGTTATCCGGCGGCGTGATCCGCCGGATAACCTTCGCTATGGCGCGCTGCTATTCTGCGGCCCGCGCGGTGGTGACTGCCTCAACCAATTCGGCCTTCTCAACAAATCCGGGAAGCAGTTGATCGCCTATCACGAAGGCCGGCGTTCCGCTGAAGTTAAGAGCCTCCGCCAGACGCATTGATGTCGCAAGATGCTCTTCAACTTCGGGCGCCTTCATGTCGGCCTGCAGCTTTTCGACATCCAGGCCAAGTTCGCCAGCAACTCGCAGCACAGTGTCAGCCTCAAGTTTACCACGCATATTCATAAGCGCGTCGTGCATTTCGGCGTATTTGCCTTGTGCGCGTGCCGCGAGTGCCGCGCGCGCAGCGAACGCTGACCCTTCGCTCAGGATCGGCCATTCGCGAAGCACGATCCGGACGTTCGGATCTTCGGCCAGAAGCGCTTCGATCTCGGGCATGGCACGTTTGCAGTAGGGGCAGTTGTAGTCGAAGAACTCCACAATCGTGACGTCCCCATCAGGGTTTCCGATCACGGGTGCGTTCGGGTCGCGGTCGAGCGTTTCCCGGTCGGCCATCAACGCGGCTGCGGCTGCTGCAGCCTGTTCTTCGGCTTGGCGCTGCTCGAGTGCCTGGAGTGCCTCGAGCACAAGTTCGGGGTTTTCGCGCAGTGTTTCTGCGACCAGCTCCTTGACCCGATCTTCGGTCAGATCCTGCGCCGCGGCCTCCGTCAGATGGAAACCGAAAAGCAGGACTGTCGAGAGGCAGAGCGCACGCATCATTGAGGAAGTTCCTTGACCAATTGTCTTTCCTGCTGCGCATACATCCTCCAGTTACTAGAGGTTCAAGCGAAAAATGACGGTTGCAGTGCAAATGACCGGATGATGCGCGACCGCGCGCACAAGTAGGAGTTCAACATCACAACCGGCATTTTCTGGGCGAGAAACAGTGCTCGATTGAGCCCGCTTACGCATAAAAACAACGCGATCACTGCGTTGTGACTACAAAAGAGGTAAAGCGATTCTGCTATAAGCCAGGAATGAAATGCCTTTATCTGCTTGCAAGCCTCTTCCTGATTTTTGCAACCGCTTCGAGCGTTGCAGATCACTCTTCGTCACGTCAGCAGTTCGAGGCTCTGGCTTCCTTCGAGCAGGTTGAACCGAGCATGGATTGTGCAGGGGGATCAGCCCACGGGTTCTGCCATTGGAACTTGCCGGTGTCGGAGACGGCCACCTTTACAAGTTCCAAAGATGGTCAAGCTTCATTTGCAATCGACCCGATGCGGGCAACGGGCAGGGCCTATGCACCTAATCCACCATCTCCGCGACCGCTGATCTGAACGAACATACCCCTCTCGGTTTGATTTTCGGAGACAGCATGATCACTCGTCGTTTCGCCATCGGCGGCGCAACAGCCGCTTTCCTGACCACACCCGCCATCCTGCGCGCGCACACCAAAGAGCCTTTCGTCCTTGCCGAGGAATTCCAACCGTGTGAGGTTCGCGTTCGGGAACACCACGCCCCGGGACAGATCCTGGTGATGCCGAGGCAGTTCTTCCTCTACCACATCATTGAGAGAGAACGCGCCATGCGCTACGGCGTCGGCGTTGGGCGGGCCGGCCTTGAATTCACGGGGTCAGCCATCATCGAGCGTAAGGCCGAATGGCCTTCATGGCGGCCGACAAATGCGATGATAAAGCGTGATCCAGACCGCTACGCAAAGTTTGCCGACGGGGTGCCGGGTGGACCAAGCAATCCTTTGGGTGCCCGTGCCCTTTACCTCTACCAGGATGGGGTCGACACCTATTTCCGCATTCACGGCACGACCGAGCCTTGGACGATCGGCAGTTCCGTCTCCAACGGCTGCATCCGCATGGTGAACGATCATGTCATTCAGCTTTACGAGCAGGTTGCGGTCGGCACGGTGGTGACCGTCTTGTAAAGGCTGCAGGATCACATCGATGATCAGACCCTCGAAGGTTCGGCTTGTCGGGACCCCAACAATCTGGAGATCACCATGACCGCCCTATCGACCCTGGCAATCTATGCACTCGCGGCGCTTGCAGAAATTGCCGGGTGCTTTGCGGTCTGGGCCTGGTGGCGGCTCGGAGCTTCGCCACTCTGGCTGGTGCCCGGCATCGTGTCGCTTGCCATTTTTGCCGGGGCTCTGACCCTGGCTCCTTCGGATTTCGCCGGACGTGCATATGCAGCTTACGGGGGCGTCTACGTCGCTGCTTCGCTGGCCTGGCTTTGGGCGGTCGAGGGAGCGCGTCCTGACCGTTGGGACTTGGTCGGCGATGTGGTCGTACTGGTTGGCGCGAGCCTGATTCTTTTCGCCCCGCGCGGCGTTTGAGCGTGGGCACGCTCAAGTCACCCGCTCTGCTGGCAGAAGCACAGCACAGGGCACTGGCAGACAGCGCTTCTTTCTGCAAAAGCTCCGAAAACAAAGGTAGGCAAATCAGATGAGGCTTCTTCGCGCGTTGACTGTCGCCGTGTTGGCACTTGGGCTTGCTGCCTGTGGTGACCCCAAGTTCCGGCGTTACAATGGCCCCGAAGTCACACAGGTTCAGGTTCACAAGGCTGATCGGAAACTGTATCTGATCAGCCAAGACCGCGTGCTCAAATCTTACGACATCGCTCTCGGTTTTGCGCCTGTGGGTCACAAACAGTTCGAGGGTGACGGAAAGACACCCGAGGGAGCCTATGTCATCAACTACAAGAACCCGAAGTCTCAATACCATCTGTCGCTTGCCATCTCGTACCCGAACGAAACCGACATCGCCTTTGCCGAAGCGCAAGGGAAGAGTCCGGGGGGCGAGATCGTTATTCACGGCGGCCCCACAGACCCGATTACACAACGTGATTGGACTTGGGGATGTATTGCGGTGACTGACCGCGAGATGGAGGTGATCTACTCGATGGTTGAGACTGGAACGCCGATCTACCTGATGCCGTGACTGGCAGTGCCAGTGCACATATGGCTGAAGTCAGCAAGTGCGGGCTTTCAAGCCCTTCGAGAGCACCTCGCATCCGAGAACGAAAAGCTTGTCCTTGATGTGCTTAACACTTGATGCGACAAAATTGGCATCCCTGAGGCAGAAGCGTGCCCAATCCGCTGCAACTAACGCCAGTTTGATTTCCTCCGCCAAGTAGAAAACGATAGTCTCCTGAAAAAACAGGCATTTCGTGGAGTTCCCATGTCTAGCGATCTGATCAATCGACGAGCTTTGATGAGTGGCGCGATCGGAGCGGCTGCAGCGGCTGCCCTGCCCGCATTTGCGCAGGAGGGCAGCACCGTATTTCAGGAGCCCATTTCCGGTAGTGTACGCAACAACGCCTCCAGCTTCCGCATGTTGCGGTGGCAGGACTACTTCGAGAACACGCGGGGCGGGGTAATTCTGGTCGACATCACTTCACGCGCGTTACACTTCTGGTCGGAAGATCAAACGACCTATCGCCTGTATCCCTCGTCTGTCCCGCTGTCAGAGGAACTGACACGCCGCGGCCGGACCGAAATTGTTCGCAAGGCCGTCAATCCGCCATGGCGCCCGACCCCCTCGATGCTTGAACGCAACCCGGAGTGGCCGAAAATGGTTGAAGGTGGCGCCAAGGACAACCCGCTTGGCGTACGCGGGATGTATCTCTCGTGGCCAGCCTATTTGATCCACGGGACTCACGACACCCGCAAGATCGGACGCATGTCATCAAATGGCTGTATCGGCCTTTACAACGAACATGTGGTGGAACTTTACGATATGGCGCAAGTCGGAACCCAAGTGCTGCTGATCTAAAATCGTCCTGCCCTTCGCAGAGCGGAAGGTGATATCTGGCGGCGAACTATGACGCCGGCTCAGGTTTCGGCGATCACCTGCGTCACAGAAAAAGACATTGCAGATCGCGGCGGCCTTTAGTTTGCCGTGCGCTACACCCGATACCGCCCAGCCCAGTGGTCTCCCGGATTAAACCCTAGGCTTCCGTCACAGCGTGGTTGCGCTGGACAGCCGCTCGACTTGACCCGGTTATGCCCTCGGCCATCAATGCTGACACCGGCGGCCAAGCGGTCAGGACTGTGTGCAGCGCTGGGACGTTTTGCCCGACCGCTGCGTCAACTCAGTCTTCGCCCCCACTAGCCAAACTTCGATGTCGTCGAGGTGCCGCATTGCTTAAAGGTATGCGGCTTCCAATCCGCCGAGCCAGCGATTTAGACGAAAATTAGGTAGATCCCTCAATGCATCCCCCCTGCCCTCGGTGCCTGCGATGCGTGCGCTGTGGCTGCGGATTTCGCGAAGAATGGGCGCTGATTTCGCGCGATCGTGGGCACGCGTTTCGCGCCATGCTGGGCAGCCATTTCACGGGATCGTGGGCAGGCTTGCCGACGCTTTCATGGGG
>JBKJTI010000238.1:0-7159 GCA_046590425.1 Cypionkella sp.
GCGTTGGCCGCCCCCGTGCCCGTTTGGCATCGGAGCATTCATGGCGCGCAGGAAGAAGGTTTACGAGGGCAAGGCGAAGATCCTGTATGAAGGACCGGAACCGGGCACTCTGATCCAGTATTTCAAGGACGATTCCGCGCCCACCGCAGCCGAGGCAACCCCGGCGGCGGTCGAAGGCAAAGGCGTGCTGAACAACCGTCTGTCAGAGTTTTTCATGTCGGGGCTGAATGCCATCGGGGTTCCGACGCATTTCATCCGCCGGGTCAACATGCGCGAGCAACTGGTGCGCATGGCCGAGATCATCCCGCTGGAAGTCGTGGTCCGCAACTTTGCCGCGGGCGAGATTTCTGAACGTTTGGGCATCCCCGAAGGCACGCCGCTGCCGCGCCCGATTGTCGAATATTACCTGAAGGATGATCGCCTGTCGCTGCCGATGGTCGCCGAGGAACATATCGTCGCGTTCGGCTGGGCCACCCAACAAGACTTGGATGACGTGATCGCTCTGGCCTTGCGGGTGAATGATTTCATGTCCGGCGTGATGCTGGGCGTTGGCATCCGTCTGGTCGATTTCCGCATCGAAGTCGGGCGGATCTGGGAAGGCGACTACATGCGCCTGATCGTCGCCGACGAGATCAGCCCCGACAGTTGCCGCTTGTGGGATCTGCGTGGCTTGGTCGATCGTGGCGACGGCCAGCCGATTCCCGAGCCGGGACCGCTGCCCGATGTCTACACCGAACTCGCGCGGCGCTTGGGCGTGTTGCCCTCGAACGTCACGCATACGGTGAAGCCGACGTTGATCAACTAGGTCTCGACCTGGCTTGCTGCCTCTGATCTATAGGCTTGCCAATCCCGCCAAACGGTTTCGGGGCATATATCGCCGCCGCGCTTTTCATGCATCTCTGCCGCGTGAGACTTGCGCATCAGGATGCAGGGTGCTTTGTCACGAATTGCAATGACTTCGGCTTCCGACAGCGGAGCACCCTTTGCACTTTCTTTTGCCATAAGCAGCACGACCAAAGGCGGCATGAAGAGTGGCACCAATCCTTCTTCTGCAGCAGGCATTGAAGCATTGCCGAACATCCGTTTGAGAAATTTCAGTGGCTGCATCAAAGTCCCTTTGTCGATCACAACACCGTTTAGGTTACTAACTCTAGGTCAGCGTCCAAGAATTTGAAACTGTGCTGTGCTGGCTCCCAGAGAAAGCTGGCCAAACCCCGTTTCTGAGCCCAATCTATTGCTGTTTTTTGTGGGGCGCGCTAAGGGGGCGCAACCTTGCAACTTCGGAGATTGCTATGAAAGCGCGCGTAACGGTCATGCTGAAATCTGGCGTTCTGGATGTGCAGGGCGAGGCAGTGCGCCACGCGCTTGGCACGCTGGGCTTTGCCGGGGTGAATGGCGTGCGGCAGGGCAAGGTGATCGAGCTGGATCTGGCCGAGACCGATAAAGCGGCGGCAGAGGCTGCGGTGAAGACCATGTGCGACAAGTTGCTGGCCAACACGGTGATCGAAAGCTACCGCGTCGAGTTGATCTAACGCCGCTCTTGGCGGGTGAGTGTTAAGATCTGATGAACGGGCATCCCGTAAGATATTGAATTTGCTTGGGCCGATCCTGTGTCCACGCGTGGACAACCGCCCAAAGTCAGCTGTTTGGCAAAAAGGGCATCCCGATGCGCGCCGCGATCATCCGAGACTATAACGCCGATCTCAGCATCGAATCCGTCGCCGATCCGACCTGTGAAGCCGATGGGGTGGTGCTGAAAACCCTCTCCTGCGGCATCTGTCGGTCCGACTGGCACGGCTGGGTCGGAGAACACCCCAAGGTGAAACCCGGCGCCATCCCCGGTCACGAATACTGCGGCGAAGTGGTCGAATCCGGCCCGCTTTCCAAGTGGAAAATCGGCGACCGCGTGATCGCCCCTTTCATCCTGTCCTGCGGGGCCTGCCCGGAGTGTCAGTCCGGCCAGACTACGATCTGCAAGAACCAGCGCGTCCCCGGTTTCGGAGAACCCGGCGCCTATGCCGAATATGTCAGCGCGCCGCACGCCCATAACCTCGCCCGCCTGCCCGAAAGCCTGCCGCCCGCCTTGGCCGCAGGTCTGGGCTGCCGCGTCACCACCGCCTGGCACGCTCTGACCGGACGTGCGGCGGTGCAGGCCGGCGAATGGCTGGCCGTCCACGGAACCGGTGGCATCGGCCTGTCGGTGCTTTTGATCGGTAAAGCTTTGGGCGCGCGGGTGATCGTGGTCGATGTGGTGCCGGAACGTCTTGCCCACGCGCTGCTTTTGGGGGCTGAAGCCGCGATTGATTCCCGCGAAGGCGATGCGGCGGCGCAGATTGTCGAACTGACCCAAGGCGGCGCGCATGTCAGCGTTGAAGCTTTGGGGATCGAGGCCACCACCAACGGCTCGATAGAATGTCTGCGCCCGCTGGGGCGGCATGTGCAGGTTGGGCTGCCTACGGGTCACACCGCGCGGATGCAGATCAACATGAACGCGGTCTATATGAAGCAACTGGCGTTATATGGCACGCGCGGCATGCCAAGCTGGCGCTATCCGTCGCTGCTCTCGATGATTGAGCTGGGCCGGATCGACGTGCGCCCGATTGTGGCGCGGCAGGTGCGGCTTTCGCAGGCGAGCGCCGAGTTGCGGATGTTCAACGCCCCGATGCCGCCCGGTGTGGCGGTGATCACCGACTTTACCGGGTAGACGATTTTCGAGCGAAAATCGTCTACACAATTCGCGCGAATTCCGAGCTGCTACCTTAAAGGGATTTTTGGCTGGAAGCACCGCCCGGATTGCGCTATGCGCCGGGCATCCCAAACTTTCGGAGTGCTGCCCATGAAAGCCGCTGTCGTCACCTTTCCCGGATCAAACTGCGACCGTGATCTTGCCGTGGCGTTTGAGCTTGCAGGCTTTGAGGTGTCTCGGGTCTGGCACAAGGACACGGGCCTGCCTGCGGGCACGGATGTGGTCGGCGTTCCGGGGGGGTTTTCTTTTGGCGATTACCTGCGTTGCGGGGCGATTGCGGCGCAGTCGCCGATCGCGGCGGCCATTCGCAGCCATGCAGACCGCGGCGGCTATGTGCTGGGGATTTGCAACGGCTTTCAGGTTCTCACCGAGATGCAGCTTTTGCCGGGGGCGTTAATGCGCAATGCCGGGCTGAAGTTTATTTGCAAAACCATTGGTCTGAACGTCACGACGACCGACAGCGCCTTTACTTCGGCCTATGCCAAGGGCCAGCAGATTGCCGTGCCCGTCGCGCATCACGACGGCAACTACACCGTTGATGCCGAAGGTTTGGCGGCTTTGCGGGCCGAAGATCGCATCGCTTTCGCCTACACCCAAAACCCCAATGGCGCTGCGGCTGACATCGCAGGCGTGCTCTCGGCCAACCGGCGCGTGTTGGGAATGATGCCGCATCCTGAGCGGGTGGTGGATGCCCGCACTGGCGGCACCGATGGTGCTGCGCTGTTTGCCAGCCTGATGGGCGGGATGGCGCTGGCCTGAGTCCGTTCGGCTTGAGGCCGGGCTTGGGCAGGCATAAACTTAACTGATGCAAAGCCGCAGCCGATCCAAACGTATTTCAGATGCCGCGCCGGGGAAATCCTGGCGGATCAGACTGGCTGCCACCCTATTGATCTTGCTGGCAATCGGCGTTGTGCTGATCACCAACCGCTGGCTGTCAGAACGCTTTACTGAGACCACCCGTAACCGGGCCGAACTGCGGCTTGCGCTGTACTCCGGCAACATGCTGTCAGAAGTGCAGCGCACGGCCGTCGTGCCGCTGTTGCTGGCCGATGATCCGGCGATTCGCGACTCGTTGAAGAAGAATTCGTTTTCCCGCACCACGTTGCGGCTGATCGAAGTGCAAAAGGAAATTGGCGTCGCCTCGATCCTGTTGCTGGATAAAGATGGCTGGACGGTGGGCGCGACCAATCGCAATCTGCTGGGCACCTCGCACCGCAATGACAGTTATTTCGTCGATGCCAAGCGCACCAAAGACACGGTGTTCTCGGTCACGCCGCAAGCGGGTGGGGCCTATGATTTCACCTATTCGCGGGTGATTGAGGCGGATGGTCAGGTGCTGGGCGTGATCGTGGTGGCGGTCGATATGATGAAGCACGAACGCGCTTGGGCGGGGTTGCAGGATGCGGTTCTGGTGGCCAATTCCGAAGCCACCGTGATCTTGGCGACCGAGCCTTCGTGGCGCAGCAAACCGGTGGCGCAGGCGCTTTCGCCGACCGACAGTCCCTCGGCCTTGGACCGCGCCTTGAAGGGGGCTGCGGATTGGGCACAGAACCCGCCCGACGCTTATGTGTCGGGCGAAGCAGTGTTGCGCACCGAGGCGCGCGTGCCGTTTCAGGGTTGGAAGATGGTGACCTTCACCGCCTACGATTCTGTGCGCGAACGGGTGAACGGCGTGATTGCCTTGGAAATCATGGGCTTCGCGATTTTCACCGCTTTGACGTTTTATGTGCTGTCGCGTAGGGCCTGGTCGCAATCGGTGTCATTCCAGCGCGAATCGGCGGAACTGCGGTTGCTGAACGCGCGGCTTTCGCGCGAGATTGCCGAGCGGGAAAAGGTGCAGAAAACGCTGGAAGTGGCGGAGTTGACCTTGGCGCAATCCTCGAAACTCGCGGCTTTGGGCGAAATGTCTGCGGCGGTCAGCCATGAGCTGAACCAGCCGCTGGCCGCGATGAAAACTTATCTGGCCGGTGCGCGGTTGCTGTTGCAGCGCAAACGACCGGATGAAGCGCTTTCCAGTTTCCAGCGCATTGACGATCTGATCGACCGGATGGGTGCTATCACCCGGCAACTGAAATCTTACGCGCGCAAGGGGGGCGAGGCCTTTGAGCCAGTTGATCTGCGTGCCTGCATCTCATCCGCGCTTGCGATGATGGAACCACAGTTGAAGCAGCGCGTTGTGAAGATAACCCGTACTGTGCCGCGTCAACCGGTGATGGTGATGGCAGATCGGCTGCGGTTGGAGCAGGTGATTATCAATTTGTTGAGAAATGCGCTGGATGCGACCAAAGACATGTCTGATCCGCAGATCGACCTCTTGTTGACGGTGGGCGAGAGCGCCACGTTGGGCGTCCGCGATAACGGCATTGGCATAGGCGATATCGGCTCGATCTTTGAGCCGTTCTACACGACGAAAAAGCCGGGCGAGGGCGTTGGCCTTGGTCTGGCGATCTCTTCGGGCATTGTCACCGATTTGGGTGGCCGTTTGACGGCGCATAACGCCGAAAACGGTGGTGCTGTGTTCGAGGTGCAACTGCCCCTGTTGGGCAAAGAAGCAAAAGCAGCGGAATGAGGACGGCATGGCACGGGCGATGAAAGTGGCGATTGTGGACGACGAGGCGGATATGCGTGCCTCGATCAGCCAGTGGCTGGCCCTGTCTGGGTTTGACACCGAGACATATGCCAGCGCGGAAGAAGCGTTGAAGGCACTGGGGCCGGAATGGCCAGGGGTTGTGGTGTCTGATATCAAGATGCCGGGCATGGATGGCATGGCGTTTCTCAAGCGGCTGATGGGGATGGATTCCGGCCTGCCGGTGATCTTGATCACCGGGCATGGCGATGTGCCGATGGCGGTTGAGGCGATGCGGGTCGGGGCTTATGATTTCCTCGAAAAACCGTTCAACCCGGACCGGATGACCGAACTTGCCAAACGCGCCACAATGGCGCGGCGGTTGACGCTCGATAACCGGGCTTTGCGGCGCGAATTGTCGGATGGCTCTATCCTGATGAAAAAGTTGGTCGGTGCCAGCCCTGCGATGGAGCGGCTGCGCGAGGATATCCTTGATCTCGGTCAGGCCGATAGTCATGTGTTGATTGATGGTGAGACAGGCACTGGGAAAACCCTAGTCGCCCATGCTTTGCACGCGGTCGGCCCGCGCGGATCGAAGAAGTTCGTCACCGTGTCCTGTGCGGCATGGAGCGAAGATCAACTTGCGGCCAAGCTGTTCGGCCCGTCGGATGATGGCAACCTGCCGTTAGTGGAAGAAGCCCGTGGCGGCACGTTGTGTCTTGAGGATATCGAAGCACTCAGCCATCCGCTACAATCGCGCCTGCTGACGCTGATCAACGAGCAGGGCACGCCGCCGGAAACCCGGATCATTGCGATCTGCAACGAACACGCGCCGGATAAGACGTTGGAAGATGTGCTGCGGTCGGATCTGTTCTACCGTTTGGGGGCGATGACCATCATTTGTCCGCCTTTGCGCGCGCGCGGCGAGGATATTCTGACGCTGTTCACCCGGTCGTCAGAGCAATTTGCCGAGGAATACGGCTGTGATGCGCCTCAGGTGACGGCGCAGGAAGCCGCCCAACTGCTGCAAGCGCCATGGCCGGGCAATGTGCGGCAGTTGGTCAATATCGCCGAACGCGCGGTTTTACAGAATAGGCGTGGCTCGGGTTCGATTGCCTCGCTGTTGATGGCGGACAATGAAGCTTCGGGGCCGGCGCTGACCACCGAAGGCAAACCGCTGAAAGACTATGTTGAAGCGTTTGAACGGATGCTGATCGACAACACCATGCGCCGCCACAAGGGCAGCATCACCGGCGTGATGGATGAGCTGTGCCTGCCGCGCCGGACGCTGAACGAGAAGATGGCGAAATATGGCTTGCAGCGGCAGGATTATGTCTGACGGGTTGGGCGGGGTTCACCCCGCCTTCCGCATCAATCGCGGGGTTCACCCAGCCACTCACCCTAAATCCAACGCAAATCACCCATTGTCATCGCCGCCCGTTTCCCGTTAGGGTCATAGTCAAGCGATTTATATCGCCAAAGAATTCTCTGCCTCAGCAATCTGGCGCGCTTGCCGCGCCGAAAACCGGGGTGGTCGGATCGGCCGCAAGGTCGGATTATTGCTCGTAAGTGACTGATAACACAGGATCAAACCGGGCTTTTTTAGGTGGGCGGCGCAAGCTGTCCAAACGTGAACCGCGATGATGTGCGCGACATTGGCAATTCAAGGCGAGGGGTGCCCACCGGGCACAGCCCGCCTATTTGCGTTGCGCGCAGCCGCCCGAACAAGCCGCCTCTTTGTGTCAAACACCCGCTTTGGTAACCCAAGCGGGTGTTCGCATGACAGGCGCAATGGATTGATATGTCAAAGAAAATGCTTATCGACGCCACCCATGCCGAGGAAACTC
>JBKJTI010000249.1:0-6423 GCA_046590425.1 Cypionkella sp.
ATACTCTGCCAAGAGCGCAGCATGGGCAGCGCCGTCTTCCGTGCTCAATTGGGCCTGCTGCCCAGCCAAACGCCGCAGGCCGTGGCTGTAGCCATAGGGCAGGTCTGTCGCCACCTCGATCCACTTCCAACCCTCGGAAGCAATGCCTTCAGCTTCAACCTGCAGTTTGTCCGCGACGAGGCGGTCAAGCAGGGCAGGGTCTTCGAGCCAACCACCATCATCGCCTTGGAAGAGATCACGCGAAACAGCGCCGCCCGCCATCTCATAGGCATCAACGCCAACAAAGACGGCGCGACGTTCAGATGCCCTTACCGAGGTTTCCGTCAGCATGCGGCGGATGGAATAGGGTTCCTTGTTCCACGAGTTCTTCACAGCCTCCCAGACCTGCACTTGACGCGCATGGTCAGCGCTCACCGTGAACGCCATCAACTGCTCCAGCGTCATGCCATCTTCGGCATAGACCTCGAGCAGGGCAGGGGCCACGGAGGCGAGTTTCAGACGCTGCTTCACCACCTGCGCCGTGACGAAGAAGGCCGCTGCGATTTCCTCATCGCTCTGCCCCTTCTCACGCAGCGCTGCAAATGCACGGAACTGATCCAGCGGATGCAGAGCCACACGTTGCATGTTCTCTGCCAGCGAGTCATCCTCAGCAAGAATGCCCGAGGCAGCATCCCGCATGATGCAGGGGATCGGCGCGAACTTCGCCAGACGCTTCTGCTTCACCAGCAATGTCAACGCTTGGAACCGCCGCCCACCGGCCGGGATTTCGAACTTGCCGGTCTCGACGCCAGCCTCATCCAGCAAAGGCCGAACATTCAAGCCTTGCAGGAGGCCGCGCCGCGCGATGTCCTCGGCCAACTCCTCAACAGAGACGCCTGCCTTGATGCGCCGCACGTTGGACTGGCTCAGCACCAGCTTGTCGAAGGGGATGTCCCGCGAGGGGGATAGGGTGATTTTCTGGACAGCTTGAGCCATCAGACATTCTCCACAACGGGCGCCGGAAGCCACTCTCCCGATCTCACTTCCCGTCGCCCTCAAACCAACCCTTCTCAAACTCTAGGCTGAGAGCGAAGATTGGTTTCCGGCCGGAAACCGTGCATTTGCCGTGAGGGATTGGAACATTCGAACAAGGTCTAAGCCGACCGTTCCTGCCTTGTTGATTAATGCATTGAGATATCGGCTAGGTTCTCGGATCCGTGTGAAAGCTTCGACGAGGCCAAGAATTGCCAGACACGCACCACGCTCACCCAGGGCTTCTTTGGTTCTTAGCAACTGTTTCTGCTGAACACCGATGGCTGGCGCAAGTTGGTCAGCCAGATGCGCGAGTTCCTTCCAGGTTCTAGGGCGATGAAGGCTGAAATCCATCGCTGATTTTGCAGCGTTGATGCAATCGTCCAATGCTAGGTCGGCTTGCGAGCTCTCTTGGCGGTCCGCCTTCAGTTTTTCGGTACCGCAAGATTCTTCAATACATTCTTTTTCTGAACTCTGAATGTCTCGGTCAATTTGACTGACGCTGTCGGACATTTTCGTTGTTTGTGATCCATCGATAGACGCATCCACATTGCTCGAGGCAACGTTCTCCACCGTCTGGATGGCGTTTTCCAAAGTTAAAATGTCCACCTTTTGACGGAGCAGTTTTTGCAGTGAAGCCATATTGGTGTCGTCGGTTTCCTCCCGGAAACCCGATGATTGGAGTCTGAAAAGGCGATCCCGCAAAACGGCCTTCAGCATTTTGATACGAAGAGCTGTGGTGCGCTGTTCTTCCGCGATAGATTCAAGTTGGCGAAGGTTCTCACGCAGCGGCGAAAGGTCGAAGCCGTAGCTCAACACTTTGCTCCCGCATTCGTCCCGAACGACATACCTTTTGCGGTTCGGACTTTGGCGCCGTACGATCAACCCGACTTCGCAGAGGCGTGTTAACCTGCGTCGAAGGGTGCGCTCGTCGATTCCATCGCAACGTGCCTGTAGTGTTGTGTTCGCGGCATGAACCATGAGCTTTTCAAGCCACCGATCCGGTTGAATGAACGTCAGAAGGCCTCGAAGAACGGCGATGTCACGGTCCCGCAAGCCGAGTGCTCCCATTGCGGCTTGCGCTGCGTTAAGGGCGTTCCAGCGCGGGTCTTGCTTGTGGGGTGGGGCAGGCGGGGCTTTGGTCTTGAAGGTTGTCTTGTACATTTTTTTGCCACACAGACGGATTTGGCGTTCCAAGACCAGAGCATTTGGCTGCAGGATCCACGTGCAATCCGAGCTGCGGGTCACTTCTTGCCTACAAAAGGCAAAACTTACCTGATCACCGCCAAAGCGATGTTGCAGTCGAATCAGCCCTGAGCTAGAGTTTCGCTGTGTAGAGAGCGTGAAAAGGGTTGGCGCCCTTTCTAGCGCAGGGCCTCTCGGGATCTTTCTCGGGAGGCCTTTTCCGTTCTGACTTGTGCTCCTTATTGCTGCTCGGATTTCATTTGGGCATCATGAAGCGCTTGCAGCGCGTCATTCGGGTGTTCGGCAATCCACTGGTGCAGGCTTGCCGCGTCTTTGCGGGTTACTATGATCGTGGCCAGCCGTGGGCTTACTCTGATGGCCCCGATTCTTGTGATAGTTTCGCCAACGGCCGCCGCGGATTTTGACAGTCTCGGCGCCGAGGTTTTGATCTGGCGCAGATTGGTTTCAAGCAGCATGAACCGCTCGTCACTCAACATCCCGCGCAGGGCTGCGGCAGCAATCTCGGCCGAAAAATCAGCTTGGTTTCCGGGCGGAAACTCTTTCTTCTCAAGCAGTTGCGCAACTTCATACCATCTATCTCTGCCCACCTTTGGTGCAGGTCCGATTGCATCGATCAGATCCGGGGAAAGGCGCGCCGTCACTTGCCGCATACGGGAAAGCCCGGTCAGTTTTTCGCCGTCCCTGCGGGCCTTTTGGTCGATGTTCAAGGCATCGCAGACCAGTTGATCTGACTTCCCAGCATCGATCAACTGTTTGGCGAAGACTGCTTTCTCGATCCAGGAGAGATCTTTCCGGTAGGAGTTTTCCTGCCCCTGAGCGATAATTGCCTGATCCTCGTCCAGCTCCCGCACGAGGGCTTTTGCCGGAAGGCCAAGACTGCGCAACGCCGCTAGTCGCCGACGGCCATAAACGATGCGATAACGCCCGCCCTGGATCGGGCTGACTAGGATTGGGATTAACTGTCCCTGGCTACGGATGCTTTCGGCCAGTTCGACCACCTCGTCGTCATCGACTTGGATGCGATCCTTGAACTGGGAGTCGTCAATCAGACGTGTTTCAATTTCCCTGATAGCCGCTGCAGCTGCCGCCTGAAGGGATTTGGCCATGCCGGAGAGCGACGGAGCACGCGAAGCAGGCTCTGCATGCATGACAGCGGGTGACTTAGCTGTCGCCTTGTCTTCGTCCGTCACGTCGAACTGAATTTTGCGCGCCATCGCTATACTTCCTTCCTGCCCCAAGCAGCCTGAAGCAGGCCCTCAACCTCGGCTACGACTCCATTGATGGACTCGATCGCACGATCATAAGTTTGGCGGGTAAAATCCGTTCTGCTGACTTCAAACAGCGTTTGCTGCGTTAGGCCGGCGTCTGAGACGGCGGAAGACTTCAGAAAGGTCCGCGTCAGCACATCATCGCCGAACATGGTCCGCAAGAATGCTGCCATCTGTGTTTGTGGGCTGTCGTTCGGCTCAAACCGGGTGACAAGGAATTTCATGAAATCCCAGTCAGGCGTTCCCCCCACATCTGCGATGGTTGCCATCAAGCTAGATGCCAGTTGCAGGAATTGCGCCATCGACGCCACATCCAGCATACTGGGCACCACGGTAACGATCAGCCCGGTCGATGCTACCAAAGCAGACAGTGTGATAAAGCCGAGTTGCGGCGGGCAGTCTATGATGACGACGTCATAGCTCGCTTCGACCTCTGAAATACAAAGTGCGAGTCTCTGATAGAAGGGCGGCTGGATGTTGTTGTGCAGGGCATGAGCGGTTTCCGTTTCAAACTCCGAAAGCAGTAGGCCAGCAGGAGCGAGATCCAGATTATGAAAGTAAGTCTTGCGGACGACATCACGGAACGGAACAGGATCGTCATAACGAATGGCATCGTAAACCGTTCCAGCCTCAGTGAATTCGATCTCCGGTCGTAAACCGAACATACTCGTCAAGCTTGCCTGAGGATCCATGTCGATCGCGAGAACACGATAACCATCCAAAGCCAATTTCTGCGCCAGATGGATTGCCGTCGTCGTCTTGCCTGCGCCACCTTTGAAGTTTGCGACCGAAATGATCTGGATGCGGTCATCAGGCCTGCGGCCTGGAACAAGGTATTGAAACTTCTTGGCACGACTGTCTTGCGCAATCGCGCGGCGAGCAAAGTCGATTTGCTCGGCAGTGTACCATCTGCGGCCACGGCTGTCAGTTTCGACGTCCATGTCGATTTTGTCGTTGAAGAACTGTTTGCGAAGGTGGTCCAAGGACACCCCGATTAGTTCAGCTGCCTCGGCGGCGTTGAAGTGACGCAGTTCCTTGGTGTTGTCGGGCAAGAATGACTTGCGCATATTCGAGTCCAGAGATCGGCTGAGGCGGGTGGCCATCGCCTGGATTTTCTGGTCAATTCGGGTCGTCTGCTCGTTCATCCGCTGCCCTCACGCCCGTATTTCGGGTCTCTTGGTTCTGGGAACGCTAAAAGCCGCTTTTTGCTGTTTATGCGTTCATCCGGAGAAATGACAGGAATGAGTGATTGTGACAAGTTTTTTCTGTCACTAGATATGGAGAAAATTCTTGTGATGGCTACAAGATATACGGGAAGACGGAACAAGTGTTTCGGATAAGTCACTGATATATAAAGATTGTGTTTCGATTTGCTCCCTTTGAGACATAGACTATCAAAAGTGGGCGCGTGCTCTTGTCAGACTACCAAAGGCGACCAACCGAGGGAGCTTGGATTACCTGTGGAGCGCCAGAGAGTAGGTCACGCACCCCAGCCGAATCGCGGTCACCTCAGGCCGCTTTTTAGACCGACCGCAGCAACGAAAGCGCTGACGCTAAAGGAACAGCGCGCAGGCCGTCTTGCATCGGGACCTCGTGAGCGCCTGAGTAGATCAAGAGTCGGCGCTCTGCGCCTATGTCATGGGCTGCTTGGTGAAATCCGCGCGAAACTTTCGGAGTTGTTGTTCGCTTGATCTCAAGTGCCCAGATTGTCCCATTCGGCAGGCGAAGGACCAGATCCAGCTCTGCTCCTCCTGAACTGCGGTAGAAGTAGGGCGCTGTTCCAGCTGGAGCTGCCGCGATCATCTGTTCGATGCAGAACCCTTCCCAACTGCCGCCGACAACCGGATGGCCCAACAGTGCCTCTTGGGTTTCGAGTCCGAGGAGTGCGTGCGCAAGGCCGCTGTCGCGCACGAAGATTTTGGGCGATTTCACCAGCCGTTTGCCAACATTTTGGTGCCACGGCATCAGCCGCCGGACCAAAAGCAGATCGACCAGTAAGTCAAGGTAGCGCGTTACGGTCTGGCCAGAAACGGCAAGCCCCTCGGCCAGGGCTGCGGCATTCAAGATACCGCCCTGCACATGGGCCAACATTGTCCAGAACCGTCGCAGGGTTGCTGCAGGAATCCGCGGTCCAAGAGAGGGGATATCCCGCTCCAAATAAGTGCGCAGGAAATCTTCGCGCCAGCGCAGGCTTGCAGAATCGTTGGGTGCCTGAATGCTGTCGGGGAACCCACCGCGCAGCCAGAGCGTATTGAGCGCTTCATTGCCAACTTCGTCCAACAGAAGCGGGCAGAGTTCAAGATACCGCACGCGTCCTGCAAGCGACTCTGCCGATTGGTGCAAAAGCGTATTGCTTGCTGAGCCTAGCAGTAAGAATTGCCCCGTCCGAAAGCCTTTGCGGCGCCGGTCATCGATCTGGCCTCGCAGGGCTGAAAACAGGTCGGGCATGACTTGTACTTCGTCTAAGATGACCAAACGCCCAGCTTGTTCGTCGAGGTAGAGGTCAGGCTCACTCAAGATTTGCCTGTCAGACTCTCGTTCGAGATCGAGGTAGACAGATGGTCTTTGATCTCCAATATGCATCGCAAGCGTAGTTTTTCCAACCTGACGGGGACCAAGAAGGACCACGGCAGACTGCTCGTCGAGGGCTGCGATAACGGAATGAGTTGCGAGGCGTTGGTACATAACTATGTAAATACTCCACGCTAAGGATGAAATGCAAGGATAAATCGAAGTTCAGGACAGCAGCCCCAACTTCTTGGCCCTCTCCAAGATCATCCTGACCGACGACGGCTCCCACTTGCTGCGTCCTCTGGGTGTTCGTTCACGCATCGCCTCCAGCCGGTCGCAGAGGGCTTGAAGCGTCATCTTGGGATCGGCGCCTTTGATGCCCGCGACGATAGCGGGCAGGCGGTCATTTTTGTCGGGCGCTGTGGCG
>JBKJTI010000025.1:0-6049 GCA_046590425.1 Cypionkella sp.
CATCATGGATTACACACCAATCTCGCCG
This sequence comes from Cypionkella sp., assembly GCA_046590425.1. Lineage (GTDB taxonomy): Bacteria > Pseudomonadota > Alphaproteobacteria > Rhodobacterales > Rhodobacteraceae > Cypionkella. The sequence continues at coordinate 29 of JBKJTI010000025.1, forward strand.
TTTATGCGGCCGATCTCGCATGGCCATTTGAGGGTGATCGAGCGGCCTGAGGCTTCTGTTCCGGCCAGGCCCGTCAACAAGTGGGAGCTTTTGCGCGATCTGGCCAAGGCGCAGGCGGCCTTTGGGGTCTCTGAGCGCGATCTGACCGTCTTGCAGGGGCTTCTCAGCTTCTTTCCCGACGATGCGCTTGGCGGAAACGCCGAAATGGTCGTCTTCCCATCCAACAAGGCGATCTGTGAGCGTCTGAACGGCATGCCTTGCTCTACGATGCGCCGTCATTTGGCCCGCTTGGTAGAGGCAGGCTTGCTTATGCGTCGCGATAGCCCCAACGGGAAGCGCTATGTCCGCAAGCGTGGCGAGGAACGCGTGGCCTTCGGTTTCGACCTCTCCCCGCTTTATTGCCGGGCAGAGGAGATCGCACGGGCTGCGGAGGCCGTACGTGAGGCTGATGACCGTGTGCGCCGCCTCAGAGAGATCGTGAGCCTCATGCGGCGCGACTTGGCCGCCTTGGCAGAATTCGGCGAAGAGATGCAGCCTGGACTTGGCCTCTGGGACCAACTGCGCGACACCGCCGTTCTCACGGCGCGCGCGCTTCGCCGCAAGCTCTCACTCGAGGATCTTTCGGCTTATAGGTCCAACCTTGAGACCATGCTCGACCAGGCGCGAAACGTCATTGATGGCCCTGAAACAGAAGAAATGGACACCAATGATGCCCGATTTGAGCGTCATCATCATAATTCAAATAAAGACTCTATAGATTTTGAACCTGCCTTAGAACAAGGCGGGGCGGCGGCCGTCGTGCTTGAAACCGAAACGGATGAGCCTGAGGCTGACGTAGAAGAGCCAGATACAAGACGCGTGCCAAAGATCCCGCTCCACCTGGTTATCGCGGGATGCCCGTCGCTGAAGACATTCTACCAAGGTGATATCCGACACTGGCACCAGCTTTTTGATGCTGCCTGTCATGTGCGACCTGCGATGGGGATCAGCGTCTCGGCTTGGGAAGAAGCGCAGCGCTGTATGGGGCCAGAGCAAGCCTCAATCGTCGTTGTCGCCATGCTGGAACGCTTTGCGGATCTAAGGTCGCCCGGTGGGTACCTTCGCGCGCTGACGTCAAAGGCTGCGGCGGGTGAGTTTTCCTGCGGGCCGATGGTCATGGCGTTGATCGGCCGACCGAGTGCGGCTTAACAGCTGTTAAGTGCCTTCTGGGTGCAAGCCCCGCACGCGTGACTTAACAGCTGTTAAGTCAGCCCTTAGCAGCAATGCGGTGTTCGAGAGGGAAAGGACTGAAGGTTGAGGGGTGACGGGAAGTGAGATCGGGAGAGTGGCTCCCGGCGCCCGTCGTGGAGAAGATCTGATGACGAAAGCTGCCCAGAAAATCACCCTGTCCCCGTCGCGGGACATCCCCTTCGACAAGCTCGTGCTGAGCCAGTCCAACGTGCGGCGTATCAAGGCGGGCGTTTCGGTCGAGGAACTGGCTGAAGACATCGCGCGGCGCGGCTTGCTGCAAGGCTTGAATGTCCGGTCAGTCCTGGATGCCGATGGTGTTGAGACCGGCATGTTCGAAATCCCGGCCGGTGGCCGTCGCTTCCAGGCGTTGACGCTGCTGGTGAAGCAGAAACGGCTGGCGAAGACCACACCGATCCCCTGCATCGTGCGGGATGCCGCGTCCGAGATCCTCGCCGAGGATGACTCGCTGGCGGAGAACATGCAGCGCGTGGCCCTGCACCCGCTCGACCAGTTCCGCGCCTTCCAAGCCCTGCGCGAAAAGGGCCAGGGCGAGGAAGCGATCGCGGCGGCCTTCTTCGTGACGGCGCAGATCGTCAAGCAGCGCCTGAAACTCGCCTCCGTGTCCCCTGCCCTGCTCGAGGTCTATGCCGTGGATGGCATGACACTGGAACAGCTGATGGCCTTCACGGTCAGCGCCGATCATGCGCGTCAGGTGCAGGTCTGGGATGCGGTGAAGGATTCTTGGAACAAGGAGCCCTACTCAATCCGCCGCATGCTGACCGAGACCTCGGTCCGGGCATCCGACCGGCGTGCCGTGTTCGTGGGCGTTGAGGCATACGAGGCGGCGGGTGGAACCATCCTGCGCGATCTCTTCCAGGGCGATGATGGCGGTTGGCTCGAAGACCTTGCCCTGCTTGACCGACTGGTCGCTCAAAAGCTTCAGGCTGAAGCTGAGGCCGTCGCCACCGAAGGCTGGAAGTGGATCGAGATCTCAGTCGACCTGCCCTACGGCTACAGCCACGCGATGCGGGGGCTGAAAGGCGAGCCGACACCGATGACGGACAACGAGGGTGCCGATCATGCCAGACACCTTGCTGAGTACCGTGCGCTGGAGGAGGAATACTCCGGCCAGGACGAATATCCGGAGGAGATCGACACTCGGCTCGGTGAACTTGGGACCGCGATGGAGGCCCTCGAGCAGCGGCCGCTGATCTTCGATACGACTGAAGTCGCATTCGCTGGGGTCTTTGTGACACTTGATCGGGATGGCTGCCTCGCGGTCTACCGTGGCTATATCCGGCCCGAGGATGAACCGCGCGATGAGTCCGCTATCCAGAATGTCGGTGGCTTGGAAGCCGTGGGGCAGGGGGCTGATGTGGGTGCCTCTGGCTGGCAGCCCTCGGCGGTGTCATCCGCAGGAACCGTCATTACCTCAGGCGGCCAGCCGATCGGTGCTGATCTGTCCGAGGATGAAGATGACGGCGCGCTGAAGCCGCTGCCTGAGCGGCTGCTTATGGAGCTGACCGCTCACCGGACCTTGGCATTGCGTGAGGCAGTCGGGCGCTCGCCTGACGTCGCGCTGACGCTCTTGCTCCTGAGACTCGTCACCGACACATTCCGCACGTCGGGTGCTTCAGGCAGTTGCGTTGAGGTTTCCGTGCGCCACGTTTACATGGCGGCACAGTCCCCTGAACTGAAGGACAGCGCGGTCGCAAAGTCGGTGGACGCGCGTCACGCTGCTTGGGAGGAAGACTTGCCGCTTGGCGATGATGCGACACTCTGGGATTACCTGTCCGCCCTCGACCAAGGCAGCCGTCTCGCCCTGCTGGCCCATTGCCTCAGCTTCGGCATTAACGCGTTGCATGAGAAGGTGAACCCCTACGGCGCGGGCATCACTTCGGGCGGTCTGACCCGGCGCATGGCGCAGGCTGATCTCGTGTCGCAGGCAGTCGATCTCGACATGGTTGAGGCAGGCTGGGAGCCGACCGTCGATAACTACCTCAGCCGCGTGCCGAAGGCACGGATCCTTGAGGCCGTGCGCGAGGCCAAGGACGAAGGCACAGCGCAGTTGCTCGATCATCTGAAGAAGGGCGAGATGGCCGTGGAGGCCGCGCGGCTGCTCAAGAACACCGGCTGGCTGCCTGAGGTTCTGCGCCGCGCCGATCAGGTGGTGCTGGACGGCGAGGATAGTGCCGAAGGGCAGGGGGATGACGCTGTTCAGCTTGAAGAGATCGCGCTGCCCGCCTTCTTGACGGCCGATCTGCCTGACAGCGTCGCGTCGATGATGGCCGCTGAGTGATCTAAGCCATCCGAGGGCGGGGAAACCCGCCCTCAATTCACATATAACGCAACAATATCAATAGGATGAATGCGAACGTTCGCATTCGAAGTGAGGAATCATGTCTGCAACAAACATCATCGACACCGCGCCCTTGGGCGCGCTTATTCGCTATACCGACGGTTGCCCTAAGCCGCCAGCACGGTTCACCAAAAAGCTCGCGGCTTGGGAACGATCGAACGGCGTCGGCCGTCTTGTCAAGAAGGAACCACCCCGGTCCTATCCAACCTGGACGGCACCGGCATCCTTCACGCTGCATGAGGGCAACTTCTCCTCCGACGGGGTCATTCTTGTCACGATCATGCGCAGCCATTCGGCCGACAGCGTGTTGATCTTCGAGGTGGCCGAGGAACCTCAAGCCGGGCAGGTGCGCGTACTGCTGGACTTCGGTGGCAACACCGAGCTGCTGCATCTGGCGGAATCCATCACCGCGGCCGAGCTTTGGATTGCGCGGGAGGGCTATCGCAATGCGTGGCTCCAGATGGTCGGTGAAGACGTCAGCGAAAGCGGGGCAGGGGAGGCGGACATCGCCGCCTGAGCCTTCGCAAAACCCGAGGGGCCCGCTGCTGGCGGAACTCTCCCTTAACATGACCTCGTCCCGCGATGCGCGGGGCACCAAAAGCTCCATCTCCAAGGAAGATGCCCTCAACCACAAGCATGTCCGAGGCGCGGGCGGGGTGAGCATCAGCGGGACAATTCGGCTCCTTGCGTCAAAGCACCAACCCCCGCTTGCCAGTCCCTTCCTTGGCCCAAACCCAGTCTTCGAGATCAAGCCACAAGGGCTCGGACTACGGGCAAGCCCGTGCCGCCGGCCGGATTCGGGGCCGCTTCAAGAGCTCGGACCCGAACGCACCCGGTGATGTCAGCCTGTCTTTGGTCCTTCGGGTTCCTGTCAGCGCGGGGGATGGTCCCTCGCCTCCCAGCAGGAGCCAAAACAAATGTCCCGCAAAGATGCACACGCCTTCGCCGCCTCCCTCGCCGCCACGCTTATGGTTTCCATTGTCGTCTTCCAGGCAGGAGATGGATCGTTCGGTGCCGTCCGCGCCGATGAAATCGACGATGACGAGGTCGAAATTATTGCCGAGCACGACCCCTGGGCCGCCTAAGCCCACGGTTTTGGAGACGGCCCGGGCACGGCGAATACGCGCCGTCCCGGGTCTCTCGCCAGTCAGCCATTCTGGCCGCCCAGATAACGCGCCGACAATCCGTCAGCACACTCGCAGAATAACAAGAAAGGAGCTCAACCATGTCCATGACATGTTTTCCCTACGGCTTCCCCACGGGCTATGCCCCTTCACCGAGGGGCAGCTCGCGGATTTGGCCGCGTTGCACGAACGCCGAGCCCGGCAGCTACGGCCACGAATGTGGTGAAGCGGCGGGCTTTATCGGCTCAAGGGCGGATGGAGGTCAGTCTTGTTTCTGTGCCACCTGCAAGGCGCATGGGTCTGAGGCGCAGCGGTATTCCGATTGGCAGGCATTGCCGACGATGGGGCAGGCGGATAACGCCGCCGAGGCCACCACGGTGCGCGCCTTCATCGTGACGCTTCCGGGCGATGCTGGCTCAGATTGGACCGTCCGCACCTGGGCCAGCACGGCAGAACAAGCCGCCCGACAGGTTTGCGACTGGCAGGGTATTCCGACGCATTTTGTGCGTACGATCAGACCAGACGCATGATCCGGACTTCCAGCGCTGACAGGGGGCTCAGGTTCAGCGGATTGCCAGATCCTCGGGCGTTTTGCCTGCATCCAAGGCTGCCACAAACCATAGCGGTTTACGCCCACGACCGGACCAGGTCAGGCTCCGGTTTTCTGGATGGCGGTATTTCGCGGCGGCGGGCGTACGGGTGGGTTTTACCTCGGCGCCGATCAGGTCGGCCAAGGAATAGCCCATCTCTTTGGCGATCGCGTCCAGCTTGGCGCGGGCCTCGGCTTTGTGACGGTCCTCATAGGAGGAAATCGCCTTGGCGAGCTCCTTCTGCAATTGCCGCAGTTCCTTAAGCGACAGTGCCTCGAGATTGAAATCAGCCATGCGTGCCTCGTGTCCAGAATGATCAATCCGGGATAACCGTCTGGTCAGCGTATCGCAACTGCCTTCGGGCAATGGCTGCGTGGTGGGGCAGGGGGGCAGGGTGATCCACCGCAGGGCTGCAGTGCGGCTCTGAGGCGTCTGCCCTGTTGCCCCAGCAAGGAAGATCTTTGTTCTGCAAGTGCCCCAGGTCGCTCCTATCCCCGGTGTCCCCCCTTCGACTGACAATCCCCTAAGCCTGTTCGGCCTCTGGCGCGCAACCCCGCGTCAGTCCGGGCCGTGTTGGTTGGCTATCCAAGAGGATCGCTGTACCTGCCCGCTCCACCCCGGCCCTTTGGGGGTTTCCGGTGGCTTGAGGGGCCACCGTGCACGCCTCACCCGACAGGCTTCATTCGGGTCTTGTCGAAGGGACGGTCCCAGAGACAGG
>JBKJTI010000329.1:0-5499 GCA_046590425.1 Cypionkella sp.
CAGCTCCAAATCCCCCCTGCCCTCCTCTGTCTCTCGGGCGTCACGCCGCGACCTGCAGCGCCCGGGCGGCAAAGGCGCGCCAGAGCGCTGCAGGTCGCGGCGTGACGCCCGAGAGACAGAGGAGGGCAGGGGGGATTTGGAGCTGTTCCGGGGGAGAGAGATCACCCGGCCCGGCTCCGATCCTTTCCCTTTCCCGGAGATTCCAGATGAACCTGACAGAACCCACCCTCGCGCCGCCGATGCCGCCCCCGACCATAGACATGGCCCAGATCTTTGCAGCGCATAATGAACGCACCGCCCGGATTGATGCCTTGCGCCCCGGCAACAAGGACCGCCTCTTCGACGGCCTCATGGCGGCCGGTATCACCCATGTCACGGTGACCTTCGACGGTGCTGGTGACAGCGGTCAGATCGAAAGCATCGGCGCCTGGTCCTTTGAGTCCGCCGTCGAGTTTCCCGCGACAGAGATCGCCTATGCTGCGCTGACCTGGGACGACCCCGAGGTCGAGATGCGGCAGCTCTCGCTGGAAGATGTCGTCGAACAGCTTGCCTACGACTTACTCTCCGACACCCATGGCGGTTGGGAGAACAACGACGGCGCTTACGGTGAGTTCTGCTTCGACGCCGCGGCCCGCTGCATCCACCTCGAGTTCAACGAGCGCTTCACCTCGTCCGAACTCTTCACCCATGACTTCTGAGGAGGCGGCGATGGCACATCCCTATCACCACGCCCTGTCCTCAGTGAAAAAATGGGGCGGCACGGTAGATGACTATATCGAAGTCCACTCTTGGTACGACCAGAGCAAGGAATTGATTGCGGACTTTCGGCATCGCGCTTTACGCCACCACGCCCAAGGAATTTGGCAATCCGAGACGATTTTCGGTCCGACCATCACCCTGTCGACCGGGCGCGTCATCCCGACCCGATGGGTCGGCGAGCAGCATGTGAAGGAGGATCTCGGCTTTATCCCGAGCTTTGCCGACTGGGTGAAGGCCATCCGCCCCGAGCCTTGGATGGGCCGGACCGAGCGGATCGAGGCATTGGTCGATCCGCATCTCGCCTCGCCCGTGGTCGAGGTCAGCTGAGATGACCGATCCGGCCTATCAGCGCCTCGGCCTGCCGCCGACGGCGTCGTCCCTGACAGTTCTGCGTGCGGCGGTCCGGGCGTTGCATCCGGACACGCGCGCCGTTCGCGGTTTTCGGACGGCGCGCAAGCGCTTCTACCGGCAGATGCTCTGCGCACACGCCGCACGTCAAGCCGCGGGCGATCCGCCATCCGGCTGATCGCTGTCACTCACCCCCATATTCCAATCCAGCGCCCGGCCCTTTGGCCGGGTTTCTCAATCTCAGGAGGTCCCCATGGCGGATTACTTCACTCATTTCTCATGCCTGATCGACGTTGGCACTGCCGACAAGGCCACCCGCGCACTCGCGCTGTTCCAGAGCTTGCGCGCCGCGGATCAGGATGCCGACGACCCGGCGTTCGCAGGCTTCGATCTCGTTCGCCAGGATGCGCCTGATGGCAGCACCCTCTGGATCCATGACGACGAACATGGCGATGTCGAGGCGGTCATCCGCTTCGTGCTGCGCCTTGCCGAAAACCTCGACCTAACCGGCCTATGGGGTTTCCAGTACGGTCTGACCTGTTCCCGTCCGCGCCTCGACGCCTTCGGCGGCGGCGCGCATGTCATCGATCTGGGCGCGCGCAAAACAATCGGCTGGACCAGCACGCAAGAGTGGCTGGCTGCGGCTCTGAACGGGGAGGATTTCCATGCCTGAAGTCATCTGCACGACCGTATACGAGTTCCCGGAACTCTCCGACGCCGCCAAGGACAAGGCACGCAGTTGGTATCGCGAACTCGGCCCCCATGATGAATGGTGGGATGCGGTCTATGAGGATTTTGAGCAGGTCTGCGACATCCTCGGCATCCGCCTCAAGACCATGCCTGTGCGCCTGATGGGCGGAGGCACGCGCCAAAAGCCCTGCATCTGGTTCTCTGGGTTCTGCAGCGAGGGGGGCGGGGCTTGTCTGGAGGGCTATTGGTCCCACGCCAAAGGCGCGGCAGCGCGCATCCGGGACTACGCCGCGACGGACGCAACGCTGCACGGCATCGCCGACCGGCTGCAGTCCATCCAGCGGCGCAACTTCTACCAGCTTGCCGCCGAGGTCAGCCATCGGGGCCGCTACTACCACGAATACTGCATGTCGGTGGATGTGACGCGCGACAGCCCCACCTGGCAGCCGGCCACCGAGGATGCCGAAGAGGCCGTGCTTGAGGCGATCCGCGATCTGGCCCGCTGGCTCTATCGCCAGCTTCAGGCAGAATACGACCACCTGACCTCTGATGAGGCCCTTGAGGACGGCATCATCGCCAATGAATACACCTTCACGGAAACCGGGCGACGGTTCGGGTGAAGGTGAGGAAACGCAAAGATCATCTGATCTTTACATTCGGTCCATATGATCTATCTTGAGGCCAATGGAGGATGACATGCAAGTTGCAGAGAAAATTCGAGAACCCGCACAGGTCAACGCCGTCGCGTTGAAGGCCTACGCGCGCGTGGCCGATGCCTGGGGTCTCAGCCTCAAGGAAGCGGCGGGCCTTGCCGACATGTCAGAGAGCACGTGGAAGCGTGCGAAGAAGCCGGATTTCGCGGGGGAACTGACCAAGGACCAATTGTTGCGGCTCAGCGCAGTGATCGGCATCTACAAATCGCTCCAACTCTATTTTTCCGAGCCACTCGGGCGAAGCTGGATCACCCGGCCGAACACAGGTCCGCTGTTTGGTGGCAGCCGACCAGTCGACACAGCCATCGAGGGGGGGTTGCCGCAGATCCTCGCGGTGCGGACCTATCTTGACGCCTTGCGTGGTGGGGCATGAAGCAGACCGAGATTTCCGATCGCGGTCTTGTGCGCCTGATCCCTGCCACTTACCACAAGCCGCCATCGCTGCGCGGTCTTGTCGATACCGATGACGAGATGGAGATATTGGCAGAGATCGAGGGCCTGACCAGCGGCCGTCTTCTGGCCGAACGCGGGCGCAATCCGCATCTTGACCCGCGAGAGCTCGCCTGGCAGCGCCGCAGCCGCGATCTGCGGATCTACGGCGACAGTCATGTCAACGCGGCTTTCACCTATACGCGGGCGAACGGAAACCGCTTTAACACAGAGGCGCGCGGTGCCTGGTATTGCGCATGGGACGTTATGGTTTCCGTCAGCGAAGTGGCCTGGCATCGGACGCGGGAACTTGGTTTCACCGGCAGCTACCATGACAGTGCCCGCTATGTGGAACTGCTTGCGGATTTCATCGGGGTGTTCGACGACCTGACCGATGAGCCGGAACATCCAGCGTTGCATCCGGATCCGGCGGTTGGATATCCTGAGGGACAAAGCCTCGCAGAACATCTACGCCGATCAGAATCCCGCGGTCTGATTTACCCGTCGGTCCGGGCGCCGGCCCCCGGTGGGAGTTGTCTGGTCTGCTTCGAGCCGCATGCCATCCAGAACGTCCGCCCTGGCGCGTCTTGGGATCTTGCTTGGGATGGTACGCCGCACTACTCGGTTACGGCTGTCGGCTGACCGGCTACAGTGCATCCGCCCTTGGAGGTCCGAAGAAATGCAAACAGATAGCGGCGATAGCCCCGAGCTCACGAACCTGAAGCCCTGCGACCATCAGGCGGTCTTTGACGCGTTGGAGTCTCCGGCTTCACCGACCGAGGCGCTGCGTGCTGCTTTTCGCAGGCAAAAGCAATTCGCTGCTGATCTGCACGATACCAAGCCAGCCAACGACTGACGTTCGTTACTTATTCCCGTCGATCCACTTCGACATCAGCCCCTTGTCGCGGAAGCACTCGTCGGGGACGGCGCGCCGTTTGATGCGGGCGAGGCGTTCGGCAAAGGCGACCTGCTTTGATGTCGGGCGGCTGTCCTGCGTGCCCGGCTTCATCCTGGACTGCGCGTCGATCCAGGCGCTGAGTGCGCGCAGGTCTTGCTGCACCTCCCATGGCAGAAGTGTCTGGTTGCGCAAGGCCAGCGCCCGCGCATAGGCGATCTGCTTTGGCGTGGCGGGCAGGGCATAAGTGGTGCTTTCCATCGGGGATCTCCCTTCCTAGCTTGGGTTTCTATATAGAACATAACAGGAACAAAAACAAGCCGCCTGCGCAGATCATGGGGATTGAGAGGAAGAGGAGGGCCGGGGAGGATCAGGTCCGAGGATGCCCGAAAGAGGGTGCCCGGGCCTGACCCTGTCCCTCATTCCGGAGTTTCCCGATGACCCATCACGCCCCTTTTTCGACCGAGCGCGCGCTTGCGCCCACTTTCCCCGTCCCGTCCCCAGATACGGCCGCCGCGATCCTTGCCGTGGCCGAGGCGCTGCAGCCTGATCTGGCGCAGGGTTTCCAGATCGACGCGCTGCGCCTGCGCATCGAGATGGAGCGCGCCTTTGGCGGCTCCGATGCGACCGGCGACTGGGACTGGAAACTGGCCTATGAGGCTGGCGAGGTGGCGCTGGTCCTGTTTCTGCGCAAGTTCGGCCGCGCGCTTCTGGCCCGGGCGGGCTCGCCCGCAGCACTCATGCCGATCCTCGCCAAGGTGGCGGGCCTGTTGCCCACGCATACCCGGCGCTCGGAGGAGATGGAGCGGTTCCAACAATTCAGCACACCCCTGCCCATGGGGCTCGCGGCCCTGGCCGCCGCACAGATCACGCCGTCTGATCTGGTCCTCGAGCCTTCGGCCGGGACAGGGCTTCTGGCGATCCTCGCGGAAATCGCGGGCGGCAACCTCGCGCTGAACGAGCTGGCCGATACCCGCGCCGATCTTCTGCGCCTGCTGTTCCCGGGCCGCCCCGTCACCCGTTTTGATGCCGCGCAGATCGACGATCACCTGGACGCGGGTGTTCGTCCGAGCGTCATCCTGATGAACCCGCCGTTCTCGGCTGTGGCCAATGTGGATGGTCGGACGACCGAAGCCACGGCCCGGCATCTGCGCTCGGCACTCGCCCGCCTTGCCCCCGGCGGCCGCCTGATTGCGATCACGGGTGCGAGTTTCGCGCCCGACGCCCCCGCTTGGGCCGAGACCTTCACCCGCCTGACCGAGACCGCGTATCTGGTGTTCACAGGTGCTGTGTCAGGTGCCGCCTTCGCCAAGCACGGCACCAGCTTTGAAACCCGCCTGTCGGTCTTCGACAAATGCCGGGGCGGCGAACGGGGCGGCATCACGGCTGATCTGTCGCGCGCACTGTCGCCCGATGTTGTCAACCTGATGTCCCTGATCACCACCCATGTCCCCCCGCGCCTCGCGCTGGACCCGGACACAGCGGCAGCCCAATTCCCCACTTCCCTCTTCCCGGGAACTCCTGTCCGTACCACGCGCACTGCCATCAATGCGGATTTCGCGAAGAATGGGCGCTGATTTCGCGCGATCGTGGGCACGCGTTTCGCGCCATGCTGGGCAGCCATTTCACGGGATCGTGGGCAGGCTTGCCGACGCTTTCATGGGG
>JBKJTI010000130.1:0-6175 GCA_046590425.1 Cypionkella sp.
GTCATAAGTGTAACCCGCCGCCCCGATCTTGCGGATATTGTGGCGAAAACCGTCAGTTTGGCTCATCGCATCGTCAACGACATGCAAAAGCCGCCGGAACCCCACCACCGACAACCCGCGACATTCCGCCAGCCAATCGTCAAACCCCAAATCCAGCTCAGGCCGACAAGACGCGATCTGCGCCAGCATCCCGCCCTTGCCCACCAGCCCCGCGATCAGTCGCGCCTCGGCCTGATAGTCGGCGTCATCCACCCCGGTTTCCATGAAAATCGTGCCGATCACGCCTTTGCCCGCCACCAGCCGCGCGTAGTCCGCAGGGGTGAAATCACCCTGCAAGGTGGGCACGCCGTCAGTCCAAGCATAGCCCAATTTCTCGTGCAAAATCAGATGCTGATGGGTGTCAATCAGATCCATCCCGGCCCTCCCGCCAAAGAGTAGGCCCGGCGTTGCAGCCGGGCCCGAAAATCAATCCGCGATCACGTCTTGGCGCTGCTGGCCGAGGCCTTCGATGCCAAGTTCCACCACATCCCCGGATTTCAGATATTTCGGCGGTTTCATCCCCAAGCCAACGCCCGGAGGTGTCCCGGTCGAGATCACATCGCCTGGATGCAAGGTCATGAACTGGCTGAGATAGCTGACCAGAAACTGCACGCCATAGACCATGGTCTTGGTGGAACCGTTCTGCATTTTGGTGCCATTGACCGTCAGCCACATAGACAGATTCTGCGGATCGACGACCTCATCCCGCGTCACCAGATACGGCCCGATCTGGCCAAAGTTGTCGCAGGATTTGCCCTTGGTCCATTGGCCCGAACGCTCGGTCTGAAACGCGCGCTCCGACACGTCATTGGTCACCGCATAGCCTGCGACATAAGACATCGCCTCGGCCTCACTGACATATTTCGCCTTTTTGCCCATGATCACTGCCAGTTCGACCTCCCAATCGGTCTTTTCAGAGCCACGCGGGATGATGATCGGATCGTTGGGGCCACAAATGGCGCTGGTGGCTTTCATGAAGATGATCGGCTCCGGCGGCACCGTAGCCCCGGTTTCGGCGGCATGGTCGGAATAATTCAGCCCGATGCAGATGAACTTGCCAGTGCCCGCGACGCAGGGCCCCAGACGGGCGCCCTGCAGGATTGGTAGCCGTGCCGGATCGGCGGCGCGGATTTTGGCGATGCCAGCGTCCGACAGAACATCGCCGCCGATGTCCGACACGATCGCCGACAGGTCACGCACCGTGCCGTCACTGTGTAAAATACCGGGTTTTTCAGCCCCTGCGGGCCCATGACGAAGCAGTTTCATGATTGATCCTTATGCGTTGGCCCAACCGCCGTCGATCACATGCGCGACCCCGGTGGTGTAGGTGGATTCGTCGGAAGCAAGATAGGTGACCAAAGCCGCGATTTCCTCGGCTTTGCCAATCCGGCCAATCGGTTGGCGGGCGATAAAGGCCGCCTTCGCAGCTTCATAATCGCCAGTATCGCGCAGGCGTTGCTCAAGGCTGGGGCTTTCCACCGTGCCGGGGCAGATCGCGTTGCAGCGGATGCCCTTGCCGATAAAATCCACCGCGATGGATTTGGTAAGGCCAATCACCCCGGCCTTGGTCGCACCGTAAACAAAGCGGTTGGGGGCCGCGATCACAGATGAGGCCACCGAGGCCATGTTGATGATCGACCCGCCGCCGTTCTCAATCATTCCCGGCAGAAACGCTTTACACATCCGGTACATAGCCGTCATGTTCAGATCGAGACTGAACGCCCATTGATCCTCATCACAGTCCAGAATCGAGCCTGCAGCCACGAAGCCCGCGCAGTTGAACAGCACGTCAAACGGCCCCAAATTGGCGGCTGTGGCAATCGCAGCAGGGTCTCGCACGTTCAAAACCTGCGTCTCAATCCCCTCTGCCGCCAACTCCGCCAAAGCCTTCTCATTCACATCGGTGGCCAAAACCTTCGCCCCCTCGCGCGCCATCATCAACGCCGAGGCCCGCCCGATGCCCTGCCCCGCCGCCGTGATCAGCGCGCGCTTATCCTGAAGCCGTCCCATACAATCCTCCGCTTTGCCCGCACCATGCCGCCCTTAGGCGGGCAGGTCCATCATCTTGGTGAAAATATCCTGCCGCACGTCTAGCAACACGTCTTCAATGCCGCGCGCATCCGGTCCGCACATCCACGCCATCACAGATGCCGGAACCGCCGGGCGCACCAGCTTGTCTTGCGGGATTTTCGAGATCGGGTTGAACCCCGCATCGCGGATCGCGCCCTGCATGGCGGTATCAGTGGGCGGGATTCCGACGAAAAACGTTTTCACATCCGGTGCCAGTTCCATCGCCATCATCTGCGTCAGCATCCGCATGCCCGCCTTGGTGGCGCAATAGACCGTCCACCCCTCCATCGGCGTGGTGGCCGCCCCGGTGCCTGCGTTCACAATCACCCCTTGCGAGGCCCGCAGCAACGGCAGCGCCGCAATCGCCATCCGGTGTACGCCGATCACATTGACCGCAAAGGCCGGAGCTAGGGCATCACTTGCCAATTCCGCCAGCGGCCCGATCGGCGTGATCATGCCCGCGTTGTTCACCAACACATCGAGCCGTCCCGATTCGGCAGCAATCCGCGCCATCGCCGCATCCACATCGGCCTGCTTGGTTACATCCAATTCCAGAACAGTGGCAGTCTTCGGCAGGTCTTCCGCGCTTTCCCCCGAGAACACCCCGGCGAACACCCGCGCCCCGTTAGCCACCAGAATCCTTACCAATTCCGCGCCAATCCCCTTGCCCGCCCCGGTCACTAAAACGGTGCGTCCGGTGAGATCTGGCACGGGAACAGGAGCTAGATTGAACATTTTTCTTGACCTCAGATTGTTAAGCGTTGTTAATTGGCCTTACCAATTATCGAAGTATCGCGATCTGGCGGCCAAGTCAAAGATAAAGCCAAACGCGGGACGAGGGGGGAATATGACGAAAATAGCGCGGATCGAGCCGATCCCGATTGAATACCCCGATCCGAATGATTTCGGCACCATCCGCCGCACGGTTCTGGTGCGGGTTCAGACGGACGACGGTATCGTCGGCTGGGGTGAAAGTATTGCGATGTGGCCCGAAGCTTGCAAAGCTACCGCCTTGGTGATCCGTGAAGGGCTGACACCGATCCTGCTGGGCGAAGCGATTGATATTGAAACGCTTTGGCTCAAAATGCGCCGCCATGTCTGGTGGTATGGCGAGGGCGGCGTCGCATCATTGGCAATTTCTGGCGTCGACATGGCGTTGTGGGATATTCGCGGCAAGATCGAAGGCAAACCGCTCTATGAGCTGTTCGGCGGCTTGAAGCATGACCGCCTGCTTGCCAATGCCTCCAGCCATGTCAACAAGAAGGGCGAGGCCGCATGTGTGGCCGATGTCGAAGGCTTTTTCGCCAACGGCTTCCGCTCGACCAAGCTGGGCTTTGCGAAAAAGGGCGAGAGTAATATCGGCGGCGATCCCGATACCGATGTGTCCTTCATCCGCGCCCTGCGCTCCGCCCTTGGCCCAGATGCAGGCATCTTGGTGGATATTGGCAACGGCGTGCGCTGGGATGTCGACACCGCCATCAGCGTCGCCAACCGGATGCACGATCTGGGCATTGGCTGGTATGAGGAACCTTTGTATGTGACGGA
Organism: Cypionkella sp.; assembly: GCA_046590425.1. Taxonomy (GTDB): domain Bacteria; phylum Pseudomonadota; class Alphaproteobacteria; order Rhodobacterales; family Rhodobacteraceae; genus Cypionkella. The sequence continues at coordinate 3,655 of JBKJTI010000130.1, forward strand.
CGACGCGGGCTACCGCAAACTGCGCGCCAATACATCGGTGCGCTTGGCGTCCGGCGAGCGTGAATTCACCGAAGCAGGCTACCGCCGCCAGATGGAATTTGTGCAAGCCGTCGACGTTTACGGCGTCGACCCCGCCCGCGTTGAAGGCATCACCGGCTTCCGTCGCGTCGATGCTTTGGCCACGCAATACGGCAAGACGGTCAACGCCCATGCTTGGTCCACGGGCATCACCACGGCGGCCTCTTTGCATTTGTCGCTCGCATCTCCCAACACCGAAGTCTTTGAATTCAAACCCTTCCCTGTGATCGTGCAAGACGAGCTTCTGGCCGAAAAAATCTGGCACAAAGACGGTTGGGCATATCCAATCCACGCGCCTGGTCTGGGCATTGAGGTGCAAGAACATGTCGTGCGCCGGATTGCGATGCAATGACCCTGACACCACCCACCGAGGACGATATCCGCAAAGGCGGCTTTTCCACCCCATGGGATGCGCCGATGATACCGCCGTTTCCGTTCCGGTTTCGCAATGCCGAGATCTTGACGGTGTATTGGCGCACAGACCCCACCGCGATGGCATACCTTGTGCCGCCCCCCCTGCGTCCCGAGGGTGATATCGTCTGCTGCCATATCTACAAGATGAACGACACCGACTGGCTCGGCGCCTATGCCGAAGCCAACGTGATGTTCGCCGCCTCCTTCGGCAAGCGCCAAGGCGCCTATTCGCCCTATCTGGTGCTATCGTCCGACGTGGGCGTCACCCATGGTCGCGAAATTCACGGCCAGCCGAAAAAGCTGGGAAAACCAACGCTTGAGGCACGCGGCGATCTGTTCGTCGGCACCGTTGAACGCAACGGCATCGACGTGCTGACCGCCACCCTGGCCTACAAACAGCACGCCTGCGATCCGGCCCGCCTGAAGCCCTATTTCGACTTTGCCACCAATTTGAACCTGAAAGCCATCGACCATATCGACGGCACCCCGGCGATCCGGCAACTCACCTCGCGCCGCCTGTCGGATGTGGTGGTGCATGAATGTTGGGAAGGCCCCTGCACGGTGGAACTGCGCGCCAATGTACAGATGCCGATCTTCCGCCTGCCCGTACTGGAGCCGTTGCAAGGCTTCTACTGGCGTGCCGATTTCACCCTCGTCCCCGGCGAGATTATCCATGATTACCTGAAGGTTGCGCCATGAAAGTCGTCGTCACGGATTACACCTTCCCCACGCTGGACCAAGAATCCGCCGCCGCGCAGGCCTCTGGTGCAAGTTTCGCATCCTTTCAATGCAAATCCGCCGAGGACGTGGCAAGCGCCGTCGCGGGTGCTGACGTGGCCGTCGTGCAATTCGCCAGCTTCGGCCCCGAAGCCGCCGCCGCCGTCAAGCCGGGGGCCACCGTGATCCGCTACGGCGTCGGTTACAACAACATCGACCTTGCCGCCTGCGTCCAGCATGGCCTGAAAGTCGGCTACGTCCCCGACTATTGCGCCGATGAGGTCGCCGACCACACCGCGGCCGCCGCTTTGACCCTGCTGCGCAAACTCGTGGCGATGGACAATTCGGTGCGCCAAGGCGAATGGGCAGCAGTAAAAATCGCCAAGCCAATGAAACCCTTCAACAAAACCAATTTCGGCTTCTTTGGCCTGGGCAATATTGGCCGCGCCGTCCATGCCCGGCTGAAAGGCTTCGGCTTTCAGTTCCTCGCCGCCGATCCCGGTCTGAGCGAAGCGCAAGCGGCTGAGATGGGCGTCCGCAAAGTCACCCCCGACACCCTGTTGCGCGAGGCCGATATCATCAGCCTGCACGCTCCGGCCACGTCCGAGACCACCGAATATTTCAACGCCACACGGCTGAAAACCATGCAACCGCATGCGATGCTGGTGAACTCTGCCCGTGGGCAGTTGATCAACGAAGCCGATCTGGCGCAGGCGTTGACCAATGGCACCATCGCTGCCGCAGCGCTGGATGTGTTCCATGTTGAACCCTTGCAGGCGGACAATCCATTGCGCACAGCCCCGAACCTGCTGCTGACCCCACATGCCGCTTGGTATTCCGAGGCCGCAATCTATCAGCTGCAACATCTGGTCGCCCAAGACATCACCCGCGCGCTTGCAGGCCAAGACCCGCGCAAACCTGTTCCACGTTAACCCACGGGAAACCAAGGGAAATAACCCGGCACGGGGTTCGTGCCACCAAATCTGGGAGGATTACAATGAAACTCGTTCTACTTGGCGCCGCAGCCGCACTGATGCTGACCACCGCCAATTTCGCCTATGCTGACACCATCAAACTCGAGCCCGGCAAGGAAACCAACATGGTTCTGCTGCCGAAATTCCTTGGTATTCTGGTGTTCGATCAGGCCAATGAGGGCGCGCAGGAAGCCCACAAAGAACTCGCCAACCCCGGCAAACTGGAATTCACCGGCCCTACGCCGGAAAATTCCACCGCTGGCCAAATTGAGATCATGACCACCGCAGGCACCCAGAAACAGGGTGCCGTGATGCTGTCGAACAACGCGGGCGACCAG
>JBKJTI010000345.1:0-15893 GCA_046590425.1 Cypionkella sp.
ACCAACCCCTCGGTGCGCAAGCGGGCAAGATGCTGGCTGACAGCGGCTTGCCGGGCACTTAGCAGATCTTCAAGCGCTGTGACCGATTTCTCGCCAGCCGACAGATGGCACAGGATCATCAGCCGGCCCTCATGCGACAATGCTTTCAGAAAGCTTGCGGCCTCGGCGGCACGCGCGGCCATGTCATCCGCCGCAAGGGCTGGCTCGATGTCGATACGCTTGTTCACTCTCGGCCTCCTGCCGTTCATGGTAACATATGGGTTAACAGGAATATGTCTACCCGGCGCGCGCCGTCACTGGACTGTCACGCGCGCTTGGCTACTCTGCCGCAAAATTCTTCAAGGAGCCCATGATGCAACGCGATCCCGCTTTCACCGCCCCCGGCCAATTCTTGCGCGGCAATCTGCACACCCATTCTACGCGATCCGATGGTGTGCTGGCCCCCGAAGAAGTGTGTCGGCGCTACAAGGCCGAGGGCTATGATTTCATCGCATTGACCGACCATTTTGTCGGGATTTATGGCTATCCGATCGTGGATACGATCCCGATGCGCGATGCAGGTTTCACCACGATTTTGGGCGCAGAACTTCATTCCGGCGCTATGGCCAATGGTGAGCTCTGGCATATTCTGGCGGTGGGCCTGCCCGCGGATTTTATGCCCTCCCACAGCCCCAGCTTTATCCCCGTCGCAGGGCAGGAAACCGGGCCCGAGATTGCTGCGCGGGCCGTGGCGGCAGGGGCTTTCGTTGCCATTGCGCATCCGCAATGGTCTGGCCTGACCTTGGCCGATGCGCGTAGCATCAGTGCCGCTCATGCGGTTGAGATTTATAACCACGGCTGTGCAACGGGATGTGATCGCCCGGACGGCTTTGCCATCGCTGATCTTTTGCTGACCGAGGGCCGCCGCCTGAGCATGATCGCCACCGATGATGCACATTTTTCCGAGCCCGATCATTTCGGCGGCTGGGTGATGGTGAAATCCGAGGCCAACACACCAGAGTCCCTGCTGGCTGCGCTGAAGGCCGGGCATTTCTACTCCAGCCAAGGGCCAGAGCTGCGCGATGTGCGGATTGAGGGCGATCATATCGTCGTTGAATGCTCGGCTGTGGTGTCGGTGGTGGCGATTGGCCATGGCACCGGGGCGAAGGCCGTGCATGGCCATTCTCTGACCCGCGCCGAAGTGCCGCTGGCACGGCTGAACAACTCGCCGTGGCTGCGGGTGGCGGTGATTGATGCGGCGGGCAAGCGGGCGTGGTCTAACCCGATTTGGGTAGAGGGCGCTTTGGCGAAAAATCCGCGCGTGGCGGATTAGAACAGCGCGAGGTCAAAGCAACCCACGTCGCCCCGGACTTGATCCGGGGCCTCCGGTCACACCATGAGGCCCCAGATCAAGTCCGGGGCGGCTTTGCACCTGTGGCAGCACTTAGCCGCGTGCAGGATCGCTGCGGATAAAGCGTTTCGCCAGCATACGGGTAAGTTTCCGGTGGGCTTTTGACACCCGCTGGCGCAAGTGCATCGCGGCAAACACCGGCTGATCAATCGGCTCGACATCGGCAACATATTTGAACCGCCCCGATGCGACCATTTCGGCGGCTTTTTCCGCCATCACAAACCCCGATCCCCCCATCGCCAGCAAAAGCGAAGCGATGGTCGAGCTTTGGCCAACCGACAGCGGGGCCCCGATCAATTCGGGCAAAGCGGTGCGGTGGGCCAATTCGAACGCGGGCGAGAAATGGCCGGAAATATATGTCTCGGCTTTGATCTCGGCGCGGGTTTCGGCATCCGAGCTGATCAGCCGATAGGGCAGATCGGCAAGGGTGACAAAATGCAGATCGGGATGCGGTTTCGGCGTGAACAGCACCGCGAAATCATGCACGCCTGCGACAATATCGGCGCACATCTGCGCGGAATAATCCGGCTCGATATAAAACGCCATCTGCGGAAACATCCGGCGGAAATCGGCGAGAAGATCGCCAATATAGGCATCCGCCAGATCGTTCTGAATGCCCAAGCGCATGATGGCGGCAGATTCGCCCGTGGGTGCCACGGCGCGTTTCGCTTCATTCCAATCGCGGCGCAGCATCCGCGCGTGGGTTTCAAACCGCAGGCCCTCGGTTGTCAGATCCGTGCCCGCGCGCGATCTTGTAAACAATCGCGCGCCCACAGCGGCTTCCAGCGTCTGAACGCGGGCCGAAACGGTGGATTGGGTCACATCCAGCCGATCGGCGGTGCGGTGAAAGCTGCGGGTTTCCACGAGGTCAAGGAACGTATCAAGAAGTTCGATTTGCATGCTCTGCTCCGCTGTAATACGTCCGATATTATGCGCCTGATCGGTTCACTCGATCAATAGCGCGGCTTTGGGGGAATTGAAAGCCGAAAGCCGCCGCCTGATAAGAAGGGGGTAAAGACCCGGAGCAAGACATGTCTGATTTTCCCAAAACCGCGCGCGTTGTTATCATTGGCGGCGGTGCTGTCGGAGCCTCCAGCCTGTACCATCTGTGCAAGGCGGGTTGGACCGATTGCGTTTTGCTGGAGAAGAACGAGCTGACGGCGGATTCCACCTGGCACGCGGCCGGCAACGTGCCGACGTTCTCGTCGTCTTGGTCGCTGATGAACATGCAGCGCTATTCGGCGGAACTCTATCGCGGGCTTGGCGAGACAGTCGACTATCCGATGAATTACAACGTCACCGGCTCGATCCGGTTGGCGCATACGCAAGAGCGTTTGCAGGAATTTCAACGGGTTGTGGGGATGGGGCGCTATCAGGGTATGGATCTGAAGATCCTGACGCCGGATCAGATCGCCGAGGTCTATCCGTTTATCGCCACGCATGATCTCGTGGGGGCTTTGTATGACCCCTATGACGGCGACATCGACCCGGCGCAGTTGACTCAAGCCTTGGCGAAGGGCGCGCGTCAGATGGGTGCGCGGATTGAGCGGTTCTGCCCCGCAACAGGCGTGCGGCGGGAGGGCGATGAATGGGTGGTGGAAACCCATAAGGGCGAGATTCGCTGTGAAATCGTCGTCAACGCGGCGGGCTATTACGCCCGCGAGGTCGGCAAATGGTTTGGCCGCGAGGTGCCGATGATGGTGATGAGCCATCAGTACATGCTGTTTGACACCATCCCCGAGGTCGAGGCGCGCACCAAAGCGGTGGGTCACAAGCTGCCTTTGCTGCGCGATGTCGACAGCAGCTACTACCTGCGGCAAGAGAAAAACGGCTTCAACCTTGGCCCTTATGAAAAGAACTGCAAGGCGCATTGGGTGACCAAGGACGATCCGTTCCCGGAAGATTTTAGCTTCCAACTGTTCCCCGACGATCTGGAGCGGTTGGAATGGTATATCACTGACGCCATGGCCCGTGTGCCGCTGCTCGAAACCGCTCCGCTGACCAAAGTGATCAACGGCCCGATCCCTTATACCCCCGATGGCAACCCGCTGATCGGCCCGATGCCCGGTGTGCCGAATGCGTTTGAGGCTTGCGTGTTCACCTTTGGCATTTGTCAGGCTGGCGGCGCTGGTAAAGTATTGGCCGAGTGGATCACCCAAGGGGCGACGGAATGGGACATGTGGTCTTGCGATCCGCGCCGTTTCACCGGGTTTGAGGATCAGGATTACTGTGTGAAGAAGGGTATGGAGGTTTACGGCCACGAATACGCTATCCACTTCCCACATCACGTTTGGGGTGAGGGGCGCGGTAAGAAACTGTCGCCGCTGCATGACCGCACCGCGGCTTTGGGCGCGCAGTTCGGCCCGTTCAACGGCTGGGAACGCCCGTTGTGGTATGCCCGCCCGGGCGATGACACCTCGGAAGCGGCCCAACGCACTTGGGCGCGCAAGGGCCCATGGTTTGACGCCGTGAAGGCGGAATGCGAAGCCGTGCGCGATGGCGTGGGCGTGCTGGACCTGCCGGGGTTCTCTCGGTTTGAGGTTGAGGGGCCGGGGGCTGCGGACTGGCTTGTCGGGCGGATTTCGGGCGCTTTGCCGAAAGTGGGTCGCATGGGTCTGGCCTATTTCCCCGACGACAAGGGCCGCATCGTCACCGAAATGTCGGTGGTGCGCCGCGAGGAAGACGCGTTCACCCTGATCACCGCCGCCGTGGCGCAAAGCCATGACGCCGATTGGCTGCGCCGCGACATGCCTGCGGGGCTGACCTTCCGCGACCGCACCAATGATTTCAGCTGCCTGATCGTGACCGGCCCGAAATCGCGTGAATTGCTGGCAGGGCTGACCGATGCAGACCTGACCGCCCCTTGGCTTTCCGTGCAGCCCGCCGTGGTGGCAGGGCAGGGTTGTGCGCTGTTCCGGGTCAGCTTTGCCGGGGAACTGGGCTGGGAGGTTCATGCCACACCCGCCCGGATGCCCGCGATCTATGATGCAATCCTGGCCGCAGGGGCAAAGCCGTTTGGCATGTTCGCCCTGAACTCCCTCCGTGTGGAAAAGGGCTATCGCGCGTGGAAGGGCGATCTTTCCACCGATTACACCCTGCTGGAAGGTGGCCTCGACCGATTCATCAAGTTTGACAAACCGCAGGATTTCCCCGGCAAGGCAGCGCTTCTGGCACAAAAACAGCGCGGCGTGGCCAAGCGGTTCTGCACCTTGCTGATCGAGGCGGGTGATCAGGACCCACCCTATATGTCGACGATCTGGGCGGGCGACACGGTCGTCGGTGAAGTCACCAGTGGCTATTACGGCCACCGGGTTGGCGCCTGCATCGGCCTTGGCATGCTGCGCGCCGATCTGAACCTGCCGGGGCAGGCGGTGGAGGTTGAGATTTTCGGCCAACGCTATCCGGCGGTGGTGCAGGAAGATGCACCGCTGTGGGATGCGAAGAACGAGCGCATCCGCGCGTGAGCGACCAAGCCGGGGGGCTAGCCCCCCGGACCCCCCGAGTATTTTTGCCAAGATGAAAGATAAGTGATGGCTCAGGTTCCGAATAAAGCGCGGGCGGTGGTGATTGGTGGCGGGGTTTCTGGCTGTTCTGTCGCCTATCACTTGGCAAAATTGGGCTGGACCGATATTGTACTGCTGGAGCGCAAGCAGTTGACCTCTGGCACCACATGGCACGCGGCGGGATTGATCGGGCAGTTGCGCGGCTCGGCCAATATGACCCGTTTGGCGAAATATTCGGCGGACCTCTACGTGAAGCTGGCAGCGGAAACCGGGGTTGAGACCGGAATGCGGCAGGTCGGCAGCATCTCGGTGGCACTGACCGAAGCGCGGCATGAGGAATTGCTGCGCCAAGCCACCGTGGCGCGGATTTTTGATGTCGATGTGGCCGAAATCTCGCCGTCTGAGGTCAAGGCGATGTATCCGCATCTGAACGTCGCCGATGTGGTCGGCGCTGTGCATCTGCCGCTGGACGGCCAATGCGATCCGGCCAATATCGCCATGGCGTTGGCAAAGGGTGCGCGGATGCGCGGCGCGCAGATTTTTGAACATACCAAGGTTGTGGGCGTCACCAAGACAGGTGGCCGCGTCACAGGGGTCCAATATATCGACGCGCAAGGCGAGGCGGGACATATCGCCACTGATGTGGTGGTGAACTGCGGCGGCATGTGGGGGCGCGACCTTGCGGAAGCGTCGGGCGTGACCTTGCCGTTGCATGCTTGTGAGCACTTTTATCTGATCACCGAGCCTATTCAGGGGCTTGGCCATCTGCCGGTGCTGCGGGTGCCGGATGAATGTGCCTATTACAAATCCGACGCGGGCAAGATGATGATCGGCGCGTTTGAGCCGAAAGCCAAGCCTTGGGGCATGGATGGCATCCGCGAAGACTTTATGTTCGACACGCTGCCGGAAGATTGGGATCACTTCCAGCCGATCCTCGAAGACGCGATGAACCGCATGCCGCTGTTCCAGACGGCGGGGATTCACACCTTCTTCAACGGCCCGGAGTCGTTTACACCGGATGACCGCTATTACCTTGGCGAAGCACCGGAACTCGGCGGCTATTGGGTGGCGGCGGGCTACAATTCGGTCGGCATCGCTGGCTCGGGTGGCGCGGGCATGGCCTTGGCGCACTGGATCGTTGAGGGCGAAGCGCCGTTTGATCTGTGGGAAGTCGATATCCGCCGCGCCCAGCCGTTCCAGAAGAACCGCAAATATCTGAAAGAACGCGTAACCGAGACATTGGGCCTGCTTTACGCCGATCACTTCCCATACCGTCAGGTTGAAACAGCGCGTGGCGTTCGGCGCACGCCCTTGCACGAGCATCTGAAAGCCCGTGGTGCGGTGTTTGGCGAAGTGGCGGGCTGGGAGCGCGCAAACTGGTTCGCCAATGAAGGGCAAGAGCGGGAATATCGCTATTCCTGGAAGCGGCAGAACTGGTTTTACAACCAGAAGGCCGAGCATCTGGCGGTGCGCAACGGTGTCGGCTTCTTTGACATGACATCATTCGGCAAAATCCGGGTGGAAGGCCGCGACGCCTGCGCCTACCTGAACCGGGTGTGTGCGGCTGAGATAGATGTAGCGGTGGGGCGCATCGTCTACACGCAGATGCTGAATCAGAAGGGCGGCATTGAAAGTGATCTGACCGTGACGCGGCTGTCGGAAACAGCCTACCTGGCTGTGGTACCGGGGGCGACGTTGCAGCGTGATCTCGCGTGGCTGCGGCGTAATCTGGGCGAGGCGTTCGCCGTGATCACCGATGTGACAGCAGCAGAATCGGTGCTGTGTGTGATGGGGCCGAAATCGCGCCACCTGATGCAAAAGCTCTCGCCGAACGATTTCTCCAACACCTCACACCCGTTCGGCACCATGCGTCATATCGAGGTTGGCATGGGGATCGCGCGCGCGCATCGGGTGACTTATGTGGGCGAGCTTGGATGGGAGTTGTATGTGTCATCCGATCAAACCGCTCATGTTTTTGAAGCTTTAGAGGAAGCGGGCGCCGATCTTGGTCTGAAACTGTGTGGTCTGCACACTCTGGACAGTTGCCGGATCGAAAAGGCCTATCGCCACTTCGGCCACGATATTACCGATGAAGATCATGTGCTTGAGGCTGGCCTTGGTTTTGCGGTGTCGAAGAAAAAACCGGACTATATCGGCCATGATGCCGTGCTGCGCAAACAAGAGGCGGGGCTGGATCGCAAACTGGTGCAGTTCCGCCTGATAAACCCCGAACCTTTGCTGTTCCACAATGAAGCCGTGGTGCGCGACGGCGTGATCGTAGGGCCGATAACGAGCGGGAATTACGGCCATCACCTCGGCGGGGCAATTGGTCTTGGCTACGTGCCCTGCAGAGGGCAGTCGGACGCGGACATCCTGGCGTCAAAATATGAAATCGAAGTGGCGGGGGTGCGGCATGAGGCCGTGGCCAGCCTTGCGGCAATGTATGATCCAAAATCCGAACGGGTGCGCGCCTGATAAGCGCCGGGAGAGCCATCGGCCCTCCCGGACCCTCCCGCGGATATGTGAGCACAGAGGATGACGAAAATGAGCGATCTGAGCGAAATCGGTGAAGTTTGTGAGCCCGCGCGGGCGCGGCGGTCAGGCGGGCGCACCGCACGCGTGGCGCTGCGCTCGGCACCCTTGGCCGATGATGTGCGCCCGGTGCGCGGCGGTATGTCGGGCGGGCAATACAAACCGCTGACGGACGCGGGCATCGCGCAAATCCACGAGTCCGCGTTGCAGGCTTTGGAGCAGATCGGCCTCAGCCAAGCCCCCCCTTCGGGGGTGAAGCTGCTGACTGAGGCCGGAGCCATCCAAGGCGATGATGGCCGCATCCGCTTCCCACGTGCCTTGGTCGAGGATATGCTGGCGGTGGCCGCGCGCAATATCACTTTGCACGCGCGTGATCCAAAGCACGACTTGCATCTGAGCGGCAACAAGGTGCATTTTGGCACAGCGGGTGCGGCGGTGCATATCGTTGACCCGATCAGTCTGGATTACCGCGAGAGCACCGCGCAAGACCTCTACGATGCGGCGCGACTGGTCGATAACCTTGATAACATCCACTTCTACCAGCGCACCATGGTCTGCCGCGACGTGTTCGACAATCAGGATATGGACCTGAACACGCTTTATGGCTGCCTTGCGGGAACCAAGAAACATGTCGGCACCAGCTTCTCTGATCCGTCACATGTCGCGGCTTGCTTCGATATGATCTACACCGTCGCGGGCGGTGAAGAGAAATGGCTGGAGCGGCCATTCGTCAGCAATTCCAACTGCTTCGTCGTGCCGCCGATGAAATTCGCCGAGGAATCCTGCATCACGATGGAGGATTGCATCCGCCGCGGCATGCCGATGTTGCTGCTTTCGGCGGGGCAGGCCGGAGCGACGGCTCCAGCACCGATTGCGCTAACGATTGTGCAGGCGATGGCCGAATGCCTCGCGGGTGTGGTCTATGCCAATGCGATCAAAAAGGGCGCGCCGTGCATCTTCGGCACCTGGCCGTTTGTGTCTGACCTGCGCACCGGGGCGATGTCCGGCGGCTCGGCAGAGCAGGCGCTTTTGACCGCTGGCTGTGCGCAGATGCACCATTTCTACGACCTGCCGGGGGGCGCTGCTTCGGGCATATCCGACAGCAAACTGCCGGATATGCAGGCCGGATGGGAGCAGGGCATCACCAACTCTCTCGCGGGTCTTGCGGGCTTGAACATGTGCTACGAGGCGGTAGGGATGCATGCCAGCCTGCTCGGTTTCTGCCTTGAATCGCTTGTGTTGGGCGATGACCTTCTCGGCCAAGCTATGCGTCTTGTGCGCGGCATTGATGTGACCCCGGATAGCACCAGCATCGAAGCGATGAAGCAGGTGTGCCTTGGTGGGCCGGGGCATTACCTGGGCAGCGATCAGACCCTGAAGCTGATGCAGACCGAATACATCTACCCCGCCGTCGGCAATCGCATGTCGCCAAAAGAGTGGAATGAGGCGGGCAAGCCGCTGCTGCTTGACGCCGCCATCGCGCGCAAGAATAGTATCCTCGCCAAGGCCGGAAACGTGATTGATCCCGAGATCGACGCCATCATCCGCGCCAAATACAACATCCACTTCAAGTGAGGACGCCATGATTTCTGCCAACATGACCAAATTCTACATCAACGGCGCTTGGGTTCAGCCGAACTCTGCCGCGCGGATGGGTGTGGAAAACCCGGCGACCGAGGAGATTGTGGCCGAGGTGGCCTTGGGCAACCAGACCGATATTGACGCGGCGATTGCAGCGGCGCGGGCGGCGTTTGACGCCTACACTGTCTGGCCGGTGCAAAAGCGCATCGACCTCGTGAAGCGGATTTTGGAAGTTTACAACTCCCGCTACGAAGATTTCGCGCAGGCGATGAGCACAGAGATGGGTGCTCCGATTGAATGGGCGCGCGGCGCGCAGGCTTGGGCAGGCCAAGTGCATATCGAGGCCACCATCAAGGCCGCCGAAGAGATGGCGTGGGAATATTCGCGCGGCACCACCCGCATCGTGCATGAAGGCATCGGGGTTTGTGCGCTGATCACGCCGTGGAACTGGCCGATGAACCAGATCGCCTGCAAAGTGGCACCCGCGCTGATAGCGGGTTGCACGATGGTTCTGAAACCTTCAGAAATTGCGCCACTGTCTGGCGTTCTGTTTGCCGAAGTCTGCCACGAGGCGGGCGTTCCTGCGGGCGTGTTCAACCTGGTGAACGGCACAGGTCCAGAGGTTGGCGCGCGGATGTCGTCGCACCCCGAGGTCGATATGGTGTCCTTCACCGGTTCGACCCGCGCAGGCACCGCCGTGGCGGCTGCCGCTGCCCCGACCGTCAAGCGCGTGGCACAGGAACTGGGCGGCAAATCCGCCAATATCATCCTGCCCTCGGCGGATATAGCTGCAGCCGTCGCCGCTGGTGTAAACGCCATCATGTCGAACACCGGTCAATCTTGCGATGCGCCGACCCGCATGTTCGTGCAGCGCGATCAACAGGCACAGGCATTGGCGGTCGCCAAAGAAACCGCCGAGGCGATCATCCCCGGCGATCCGACGCTTGAGACGACCACGATGGGGCCGCTGATTTCGAAAACCCAATACGAGAAGGTGCAGCGCCTGATCCAGGCCGGAATTGACGAGGGTGCCACACTGGTGACAGGCGGCTTGGGCCGCCCGGCTGGCCTCAACCGTGGTTGGTTCGCACAACCGACGATCTTCGGCGATGTGCAGAATGAGATGACGATCTCTAAGGAAGAAATCTTCGGCCCGGTGCTGTCGATCCTGCCCTATGACACCGTCGATGACGCCGTGCGGATGGCAAACGATACGGTTTACGGCCTTGCCGCCTATATTGCAGGCCCTGTGGAAGAAGCCAAACCCGTCGCCCGTCGTCTGCGCGCAGGAACGGTGAACCTGAACTACCCCGATTGGGATACCTCTGCCCCGTTCGGCGGCTACAAGCAATCGGGCAACGGGCGTGAATATGCCGATTGGGGAATCCACGACTTCTGCGAAATCAAGGGTATCGTCGGCTACGGCGACTGACCGGCTTGAACTGACGGGCTTAAACCGGGGGCGGGTGCTGCCGCCCCCCATTCCATAGGACTTACCATGCATTACGGATACATCGGCCTTGGCAACCTCGGGGCCGCCTGTGCGGGCTGTTTGCTGAAAGCAGGCTTTCAGGTCACGGTCTATGATCTGAACCCGGCCCTTGCAGCACCCTTGATCGCCCAAGGTGCGGTTCTGGCCACCAGCGCCGAGGCTTTGGCCGCTTCGGTCGATCATGTGATCACCTGCCTGCCGTCGCCGGTTGTGTCGGAAAACGTGCTGCGGGGCATCCTGCCACATATGAAGCAAGGCGCCTCCTGGCTTGAGATGTCCACCTTGGGCCGGGATGAGGTGCTGAAACTCGCCGCCATTGCGGCTGACGCGGGCGTGCGCATGATGGAGCTTCCCGTCACGGGCGGCGTGCATCTGGCCTATCAGGGCAAGATCACCATGCTGGCGGGCGGTGAAAAAGACTTGTTCGATCTGCATCTTGGCGCGATGCAGGCGATGGGCGACAGGATTTTTCACATGGGGCCGCTGGGATCAGCCTGCATCATCAAGGTGATCACCAACATGCTGGCCTTCATCCACCTGAAGGCCACGTCCGAGGCGTTGATGCTGGCCAAGCGTGGCGGACTTGATCTGGCGCAGGCGTGGCACGCGATTGCGGCCTCGTCAGGCAACAGTTTTGTGCATGAAACCGAAGGGGCGCTGATCCTGAACGGGTCGTATGACGTGGCGTTCAATGTCGATCTGGCGCTGAAAGATCTGGGTTTTGCCTTGGGCTTTGGCCGCGAGTTTGGCGTGCCGTTGGACCTCGCGGGAGTGACCAACCAGACCTATATCGCCGCCAAAGCCGCCTACGGCGGCGAGGCGCAGTCGCCGATGATCGCAAAGCTGCTGGAAGACCTTCTGGGCACCGATCTGCGCGCCGAAGGCTTCCCGGCGCGGCTGGAATGAGGTTGTCCACGCGTGGACATCTGCCCCCAATACAAGAAATCAATAGGTTAGCGTATCCGAGGTAAGGTCTTGTTAATCTTTGCCCACAGTTGTCATTGCCGGCGCTTGCGGGCAGGATGGGTTTGGATATGGGGGCGCGATGATGACGGATGGCATGAAAACACGAGCGGCTGATCTGCTGCATCACCGCAGCGCGGGCCTGAAAAAGGGCGATCCGATCAGTTTGCCCATCGTGCCTGCCGCAACGTTTCATCTGCCTGAGGTTGCGGGTGCCAGCCATATCTACGGTCGCAATGGCATGACGACCTGGGAGGCAGTGGAGGATCAGCTTACCCTGCTGGAGGATGCGGCTTGTGTCAGCTTTCCGTCTGGGATGGCGGCGATTTCTGCGGCTTTGATGGCGACTTTGAAGCACGGCGCCAAGCTGATCATTCCAGCGGATGGCTATTATGTGACGCGGGTTTTGTCTCAAGGCTTTCTAGCTCCGTTCGGGGTCGAGGTGGTCGAGATTGCAACCTTGGCTTATGCCAGCTTTGATTTCACAGGGGCGGCTGTGGTCTATCTTGAGACGCCCTCGAACCCCGGTCTGGATGTGGTTGATATTGCAGCGGTATCGGCGCGCGCCCATGCGGCGGGGGCTTTGGTGATTGTTGATAACACCACGATGACGCCGCTGTTGCAGCGGCCGTTGGATTTGGGCGCGGATTTGGTGGTAGCGGCGGATACCAAAGCACCCGGCGGTCATTCCGATGTGCTGTTTGGCCATGTCGCGGGGCGCGATGCGGGCTTGATGGCGCGGGTGCGGGATTGGCGCAGGCTTTCCGGGGCGGTGCCGGGGCCGTTTGAGGCGTGGCAGGTGCATCGCGGCATCGAGACGCTTGAATTGCGATTGGAGCGGATGTGCGGATCAGCGGGGGTGATTGCCGAGCGATTGACGGCGCATCGGGCTGTGACGAACTTGCGCTATCCGGGTTTGCAGAGCGACCCGTCCTACATCATTTCCAAAGCTCAGATGGCCGGATTCGGCTTTCTGATCGGCTTCGAGTTGGCGGACGAGGCGCGGGCGGAGCGGTTTTTGAGAGAATGTCCTTACATCGTGCAATCGACCAGCTTTGGCGGCACCCATACATCAGGCGAGCGGCGCGCGCGCTGGGGCGATAAGGTCGCGCCGGGGTTTATTCGGTTGTCGGTGGGTATTGAGCCGCTGGAGCCGTTGTGGGCGGTGATGGAGGTTGCGCTGAATGGTTGAGGCAAGGCGATTTCCGCAGCGGAAATCGTGAACGGAATTTTTTTTAAAATTCCGGGGTTTGTGGGGCGACGTTACAGCAGATTGATCAATCGTGTTGCCTCGTCGCGCGGGTGGATCAGGGGGGTGCGGTCTTCGCCGGGGAAGAAGCGGGCGCGGGTGGCTGTGGGCATTGGTGCTACGGTCTCAATGCGGACCTGCGGGCCGATATTGGCGTTTTCGGCGGCCCAACTGCGGGCAAGCGCGATTTGTGCGGCTTTGGTGGCACCGTAAGCGCCGAAGAATTTCTCGCCTGCGCGGGGGTCATCGAGGAAGATCGCGGTACCGTCGCCTGCGCGCAGCAAAGGTTCGATCATCGGGATCAGCGTGCCGGTGGCGCGGACATTGGTGGCAATGCTTTTGTCCCAGTCTTTCCCGTCCAGAGAGCCTGCGGGGGCGAGGGGGGCGACGTGGATTGCGGTGTGAATCCAAAGGTTAAGCTGGCCCCAGCGTTGATGGATCGACAGGCAAAGATGCCGCATCGCGTCGTCATTGGTCACGTCCATCGGGGCCAAGGTCAGCCCGCCGGAACCCGGCAGTTTCAGGGTTTTGACGCGGTCATCGAGGTCTTCCAAGCCGCCGACGGTGCGGGCTACGGCCACGACATGCCAACCGCGTGAGGCAAGTTGCTCGGCCATGGCGGCGCCAAGCCCACGCGAGGCTCCGGTGATCAGGGCGAGGCGTTCGGTCATGGTTTTGTCCTTTGGGCGGTCGTTTGGCGGTGGCGGTGGAAGCCTCCGGCGGGAGTATTTGAGCCAATGTGAAAGGGCAAGAGGCTGCTGCTATTCGGTGGCGTTGTGGCGCACGGTCCATTCGGTCATCGCAGCGTCAAGGTCGCCTTCTGCACCGATCCAGTCCCAGAATTTCGGAAAATCTTGCTCGATGGTCTCAACCCGCATCTGCATCACGCGGGTTTTGTCGCGCAGGAAATAGCTGATGTTTGTGGTGATGGTATCGACCAGATCCTCGGCGATGGCGGTGATGTCGGTCTTGGGTTTGCGCAGCACGAGGTTGCACAGCATGGTTTCGCGGTAAGCTTTGACGAGGCCGTAATTCTTGCGCGCGACGTAGGATTTCACCACGGCGTCGCGGTCACGGGTGAGGTGGACGTAGAACGGGGTGTCGCCAAAGGTGGCGTCCAGCTTCCCCGTCCACCACGCAAGGCGGTTGTCGATCTCGATATGGTTGTCGGGGTATGCGAAGCGGTTGGCACCGAGAAGATGGGTGCGCGATTCGTGTTTGGCGGTGAAATTGGTCATATGTTCAGACGCGCGGGTGAAGGTTTTGGAGCCGCAGCGGCCGGTGCAGAGCACGAGAACTTGAGTCATTTGCAAAGAACGAGGACTTGGGTCATTTGGCGAGTTCGGCTTGGCGGGCGCGGATGATCTGCGCGATCAGCGCCGGAGGGAGGGGTGTTTCGGGTGTGAACAGCACGCCGGATTTTGAGGTCTTGAACGGGGTGCAGTCGACGTTGGGGATGATTTTGCCGGAATGCGGGTAGAGGCCGAGGTGATGGGTGAAGGCGGCATAGCCTGCGACCATTTTGCCTTTAGGTTTGGGTTCACGGAAGCCGGGCATGGCGTAGCTGAGGCATTCGATATGGTCGGGCAGCAGGGTTTTCAACTCGGCACGCAGGGACTGGGCCGCAGCCCTGAACGAGGTACGGAGGGCGGAAAGGTAGGCTTCTACCTCTGCGCTCATTCCGCGGCTTTCATCTCGAAACCCTCTTCGATCTTATCGGACGGGGTGATCGGGTATTGGCCTGAAAAGCAGGCATCGCAGTATTGCGGCGCTTTGGAGTCGCGGCCTGCGGCTTCGCCTGCGGCGCGGTACAGCCCGTCGAGGGTAATGAATTTGAGGCTGTTGACGCCGATCCAGTCGCGCATTTCATCCTCGGTCATGGTGGCGGCGAGGAGTTTGCTGCGTTCAGGGGTGTCGACGCCGTAAAAGCAGGGCCAGGCGGTGGGGGGGGAGGCGATGCGGAAGTGGACTTCGGCGGCACCGGCTTCGAGGATCATGTCTTTGATTTTGCGGCTGGTGGTGCCTCGGACGACGGAGTCGTCGACGAGGATGACGCGTTTGCCTTTGATCAGGGCGCGGTTGACGTTCAGCTTCAGGCGGACGCCCATGTTGCGGATGGATTCGCTGGGCTCGATGAAGGTGCGGCCCATGTATTGGTTGCGGATGATGCCCATCGCGTAGGGTATGCCGGATTGTTGGGAGTAGCCGATGGCGGCGGGGGTGCCAGAGTCAGGCACGGGGCAGACCAGATCAGCGTCGACGGGGGCTTCTTTGGCGAGTTCAACCCCGATGGCGTGGCGGGTCTCGTAGACCGAGCGGCCGCCGAGGATGCTATCGGGGCGGGAGAAATAGACGTGCTCGAAGATGCAGAAGCGGGATTTTGACGGGGCAAAGGGGCGGGTGGAGTTTACTTTGCCGTCTTCGATCACCACCATTTCGCCGGGGTCGATTTCACGCACGAAATCGGCGCCGATGATGTCGAGGCCGCAGGTTTCGGAGCTGAGCGCCCATGCCGAGTCGCCGATGCGGCCCAGAACCAGCGGGCGCACACCCAAGGGGTCGCGGACGCCGATCAGTTTGGTGCGGGTCATCGCGACCACCGAGAATGCGCCTTCGACGCGACGCAGGGCGTCTTTGATGCGTTCGGAAATGTTCTTTTGGATCGAGCGGGCCATCAGGTGGATGATACACTCGGAATCTGAAGACGACTGGAAGATGCTGCCGCGCTCGATCAACTCACGCCGCAGGGCGGCGGCGTTGGTGAGGTTGCCGTTATGGGCGATGGCGGCACCGCCCATTGAGAATTCACCGAAGAAGGGTTGGACGTCGCGGATCGCGGTGGCCCCTTTGGATCCGGCGGTGGAATAGCGGACATGTCCGATGGCAAGATGCCCCGGCAGGGTTTCCATTACATCGGGCTTGGTGAAATTGTCGCGAACATAACCGAAGCGACGGGCCGAGTTGAAGCCGGTATTCGGATCATATGAGACGATGCCACCAGCTTCTTGGCCGCGGTGTTGCAGAGCATGGAGGCCAAGTGCCACAAAGTTGGACGCATCGGACACACCGATCACGCCAAAAATGCCGCATTCCTCCTTCAGCTTATCATCGTCAAAAGGATGGGCATAGAAGGGTTGCATGGAGCCTCCGAATCCGGGTTCGTTCTGCGCCTTCCCTTTAGGC
>JBKJTI010000296.1:0-47727 GCA_046590425.1 Cypionkella sp.
GGCGAAAACATCATTGTCTCGGGGGGCTATATCTACGCCTAGCCTTGCACGCGCTTGAAGGCGGCGGTCAAAGCCGCCTGCATCGCATCGCCGCCGCCACCTTGGACGAAGCGTTGAAAAATCATTTCATTCAGCCCGCCCTTGGTTGAATGATCTTCCCGCAACTGTTCAAACGAGGTTGGCTTTTCACGCAGAACATCGCCCAAACTGCCGAACAAGCCGCGCAGATACCGTGCCGCATCCGGTGCAGAATGGCCCTGCGCCACCATCCAGGCCACAGCGGTTTCTAGCAGACCGAAATAGCTGCCCATCAGGGCACTTGCCGCAGCATAGGCATCGTAAGCCGCCAGATCATCCACCGGCAGCGCCGTGCCCAAAGCCGCGAAGATTTGCATCGCTTGCGGCTGCGGCGGGAACACTGGGGTAACCCCTTCGTGCCGCTCGACAAACGGCAACGGGATGGCGCGAGCGATATCCTTGGCTCCCGTCCACTCAGCCAAGGTCGCGCTATGCAGCCCCGCCACCAGACTAAGCACCGGGCGATCCTGCGCGAACACCAAAGGCTTGATCACCGCCTCTGCCACCTGCGGGCGCACCGCGAGGATCACCAGATCGCATGCTTCAATCACCGCCTGATTGCTGTCCGCCACCGTTACGCCCGGCAACCGGGCAAGCTCCGCCGCCACTGCGACATTGCGTGGTGAGATCACAATGGGCCATTCCGCCAGCGCCGAGGCCTTCAGCCCCCGCACCATATGCGCCGTGATCGTGCCGGTGCCGATAAACCCTAACCGCATCATTCCCCCGTAAGCCCTAAGCCACCGCCTGCGCCCCGGTGATTTCCACCAAAGACCCGCACATGAACGCCGCCTCATCCGAGGCCAGAAACGCCACCAGCGCCGCGACTTCCTCTGGTTTCCCAATCCGCCCAAACGGCACCATCTTGTCCAGATCGGCAATGGTCCGGCCCGAACGCTTCACCCCGGCCTCAAGCATCGGCGTGTGAATTTCACCGGGGCAGACCGCATTCACCCGGATGTTCTGCGGCGCATAATCGCGCGCAAGGTTCTGGGTGAAACTCGCCACCGCCGCTTTGGTGACGTTATAGGCAATGTGGTTCGGCGCAGGGTGCAAACCCCATTGTGAAGCAGTGTTCACAATCGCCCCACCCCCTGCCGCGATCATATGTGGCAACGCGGCTTGGCACAGGTGAAACATCGCGTCGATGTTGATCGCAAAGGATAAATCCCAATCCTCGGGTATCAAAGCCAACAGGTTGCCCCGCCGATTGACGCCCGCATTGTTGCAGAGGACATCAATCCGCCCCTCCGTCGCGATCACATCGGTGATCACCGCACGACAGCCCTCAGCCCCACCAATATCCGCCGCAAAACTGCGCGCCCGACCACCCGCCGCGCGGATATCCGCAGCCGCCGCTTCGGCCCCTTCAGCGTTCACATCCGTCACCACCACCAAGGCACCCTCAGAGGCAAACCGCTGACAAATCGCCGAGCCAATGCCGCCAGCCGCCCCGGTCACCACCACCACTTTATCCTGAAACCGCATCCTGCCCCCCCTAGCGCAAATAACTGCCGCCGTTCACATCCAGCACCGCCCCGTTGAGCGACGCCTGCGAAGGCCGCAAAGCAAAAGCCACCAACTCGCCGATCTCCGCCGCCTCGGCCATCGTGCCAATCGGGATGCCCGCCAGTGCCGCAGCCGCGCCATGCTGCGCAATAAACGCCTCGGCCATCTCAGTGCGCACCCAGCCCGGCGCAATCGCCACCGCCGTGATCCCCTCGGCACCGTGACTTTGCGCCACCGATTTCGTCAGGTTGATTAGCGCGGCTTTGCTCGCCCCATATGCCATCGCGTTGGAGACATAGCCGCGCTGCCCGGCCCGGCTCGCCATATTCACAATCCGCCCGCCGCGGTGCCGCCGAAAATGCAGGATCGCCGCACGCGTCAGATCGACGGCGGACAGGAAATTCACCCGAAACTCCCGCTCCCACACCGCCTGCCATTGATCCAACGGCGCATCCATCGCCACTTCAGACCGGATGCCAGCGTTGTTCACCAAGCCATGCAACTGCCCTGCCAAAGCCTGCGCCTGATCCCAAAGCCCCGTCGCCGCCTCAGGTGTCGCCAAATCCGCCCCCACGCACCAACCCGCGCCGCCGATCTGCGCCAACAGCGCCTCGGCAGCAGCCTGATTGCGCCCGTAGTGGATCACAACCTTCGCGCCCTCGGCGGCCAGAGCGACACAAATCGCCTGCCCAATCGCACCAGTCGCCCCCGTCACCAGCACGTTGCGCCTCGACAGGTTCATAGCTCGCCCACCTGCGAGCCCCATGTATCCGACAGCGCGAAGCCGCGCGCAAAAGGATCATCCGGGCTGATCCGCAGCTGCTCGCGCCCGTAAACCCAGCCCTGCCCGGTGATGCGCGGCAGCACGGCGCGACGGTTCCCCACCACCGCTTCACCAATCGCCTCCGCCGTAAACGTCCCGCCGATGATCGACTTCGAAACACGGGCATCGCCCACCGCCACCTCCCCCCGCGCAAACATCACCGCGAGATTGGCCGAAGACCCGGTGCCACAAGGCGAGCGATCCACCCGCCCCGGTTTGAGTGTGGTACAGGTGCGGATGCTGCCATCGGCCTCACGACTGCGAAACATCACATAGGCGACGTCATCCAACCCCGGAATATCGGGATGGCTGACCTCTATCTGCCCCTTCAATTCCGCCTTGATCGCAATTCCCGCCTCGGCCAAAGCGCGGGCGTTTTCCGGCACAATCGTCATGCCGATCTGATCGACATCGACCAAGGCATAGAACACCCCGCCAAAGGCAATATCGGTGCGGATCACCCCGAAATCGGCGGTCTTCACCTGCGCGTCCAAAGCCAGCACAAAGGCCGGCACGTTGTCCAAACTCACCGACAGACAGCGCCCATCTTTGCAAACTGCCCGCGCCACGATCAGCCCCGCCGCGGTATCCAACCGCACCACCGTCTCCGGCTCGACCATCGCCACCCGCCCGCTTTCCAGCAGCGCGGTGACCACACAAATGCAGTTCGACCCTGACATCGGATGGGCCCGATCCGGTTGCAGCACGATGAAGGCCGCATCGGCATCCGGGCGGGTCGGCGGCAACAGCAGATTGGTGCTCATCGCCACACCCGCGCGCGGCTCAAACGTCACAAAACGGCGCAGGCTGTCATCTACCGTATTGATATAGTACATCTTATCAAGGATCGTGGCCCCAGGAATCTCCGGTGCCCCGCCAATGATCACCTTGCCGATTTCGCCCTGCGCATGGACAAGCAGCAGATCAAGCGTGTTTCCAAACTGCATGATGGGCCTTTCAAAAGCGGTTAACGCGGTAGGGGTGCAGGTCCAGCACAGGTGCTGCTCCGGTGATCAGATCGCCCATCAGCTTGGCCGTGGTCGCGGCATAAGTCAGCCCCAAATGGCCATGGCCCACTGCATAGAAAACACCGGGCACCTTGGCCGAGGCGGACAGGATCGGCACCGTATCGGGCAGGGCAGGGCGATGCCCCATCCATTCGGTGAAATCCTCACAGCGCAGCCCAGGCAAAGCCGTCTGCGCCCGCCGCACCGTCACCTTTGCCCGCCTGTAATCTGGTGCGGCCTCCAGCCCCGCCATCTCGACCGTGCCGCCCACCCGGATACCGCCCGCCGTCGGTGTCACCATGAACGCCCGCGCGGGCCAGATGATCGAGTGCTGCATCGCGATCCCCGGTGCCATGATCTGGGTGTGATAGCCGCGCTCGGTTTCCAGCGGGATAGGCTCATCCAGCAGCTTCGACAACCGCGCCGAGAACGCCCCGGCGCAGATCACCACCTCATCCGCCGCAATCTCGCGGCCATCGGCCAGCTTGACGCCGGTGATCTTGTCACCGCGTCCAAACCCCACCACCGCGCCCGTCTCAATCCGCCCGCCCAAACCTTGAAACCGCTTAGCCAAAGCCAGCACCAGCTTATAGGGGTCTTTCATCGAGCGATTGTCCGGAAACCGCACCGCTTTGCCGATCTTATCCGACAAAGCAGGCTCCAGCGCCCGCGCCGCGCGGCCATCCAAGACCTCATGCGCAAAGCCAAACCGCTCTAGAATTTCAATATGCTCGCGGTCGGCTTTGAACTCTGCCTCATCAGTGTAGAGTGACAAACAGCCCACATCGGAAATCTGATCCTGAAGCCCCGTCTCGGCCAACAAAGCCTGCGTATCCGCCAGCGCCCGCCCGCACAAAGCCGCCCCCTGCGCCTCCAACGCCCGCAGTTTGGAAGGCCGCGACGCCGCAATAAACCGCAAAAACCACGGCGCCAAACGCGGCATATACCCCGGTCGCACCCGCACGGGGCCTTCCGGGTCCAGCATCCAGCCCGGAATTTGCCGCCAGATTGAGGGGCGCGAGGCGGGCATGAATTCTGTCACCGCAATCGAGGCCATATTGCCGAACGACGCCCCCCGCCCCGGCGCATCGCGATCCAACAGCACGACCTTCCGTCCGCGCTTTTGCAGATCATGCGCAATCGCGGTGCCGATGATCCCCGCGCCAATGACAACCGTGACCATGGCCTATTTCCAGTTGATGATCGGCTGCATCGCCGCCGCGAAATCGGCCTTTTCCTCAGCCGTCAACGGCCCCAGCGGCATCCGACATTCGCCGACCGAAACCCCCTGCAATTCACAACCATATTTCAACTTCTGCACAAATTTCCCCGACTCAAGGATATTCATTGCGGTATACAGCGTTGCCATCTGCGCCTTGGCGCGGACCAAATCACCCGAGCGATATGTCCGGTCCAGATCACAAACCGCCTGCGCCATGCAGTTGGCAGGCCCGCAAATCCACGAATCCGCGCCCCAGAACATGAAATCCAGCGCGATATCATCCGACCCCGACACCAGCTGAATCCGCCCCGCATAGCGCGTCGCAATCCCAATCGCCCGCTGCAAAGAACCAGAACTTTCCTTGATCCCGATCACCCGCGGATGATCTGCCAAAGCATCCAGCACCTCCCATCCCAATTCGACCCCGTCCTTGTCAGGATAAGAATACAGCACGATGTTCACGTCCACCGCATCCAGCACTGCGTTGAAATGCTTGATCAATTCGGCCTGCGTTGGCTTGGTGTAGAATGGCGTGGCCAGCAGCACGGTGTCATAGCCGATCTCTTTGGCGCGCTTGGTATTGGCGATCACCCCGGCGGTATGCGGGGCGTTGGTGCCTGCGATCAGTGTCTCGGACGGCATGGCGAAATCCTTGACGAAGCGCAGCACTTCTTCCCGTTCCGCATCCGACATCAGGTTATATTCGCCCGATGACCCGCACGGCACCCAGCCGGTCACCCCTGCCGCGCGCAGGCCCTGCAGATGGGTTTTGAACGCGGCAAAGTCGATCTGGCCAGCGGCATCAAACGGCGTGACCAAGGCGGGCATGACGCCAGAGAGTTTCAACATTGGGAATCCTTTGCAAACGAATCGAGGCCGCACGCGATGCGCAGCGTTGCCACAATTCATGGCGACAGCGTGCCGACACGTCAAATCAAAAATAATCTGTGTCGACACAACGCAGATGAAACGCTATCGCTGAACCAACCACAGAAAGGCCCCGCGATGGACGAAATCGAGATCAAGCGCGCCAAGGGCACCGGCGCGAAGTTCGCTTATGAGACGATCCGCGATGAAATACTGTCGCTGGCGCTGCGGCCCGGTGCGCTGCTGGATGAAACCTCACTGGCCGAGCGCTTAACCATGTCACGCTCTCCGGTGCGCGAAGCCCTGATCCGGCTGGCTGGCGAAGATCTGGTGGTGATGCTGGCCAACCGCTCTACCATCGTCGCGCCGATTGATGTGATCAGCTTCCCGAAATACATCGAAGCACTGGATATCGCCCAGCGGATGAACACCCGTTTGGCCGCGGAGTTGCGCACCGACACTGATCTGAACGCCATCGCCCAGCGGCAGCGCGAATTTGTCGCGGCGGTGAAAACCGGCAACCATCTGGCGATGTCCGAGGGGAACAAACTGTTCCACATGGCGATCGCCGAGGCGGGCAAGAACCCCTATCTGACCAGCTTTTATGAACGCCTGCTCGATCAAGGTCGCCGCATGTTGCACCTGCATTTTCAATATATTGAGCGCACCCATGACGGCTACCTTTTGACCGACGAGCATGTCGAAATGCTGGAAGCCATCCGCGCCCGCGACATCAACCGGGCCGATACCTTGGCGGCTGCGCACACCCGGCAATACCGCGACAACTTCCTGACCTTCATGCAAGAGAATTACTCGGCCCCAATGCCGCTGGGCGCCCCCAACGCGGCTTGACGCCGCCGCCGTCCTGGTGTCGCATCCCGCCAAGGCCGGATTGGCCACCGCAGGAAAGGACCGCAGATGACGTTCAAAGCGCTGGTTGTCGAGAAAGACGCCGCAGGGGCCACCCATGCCGCCGTGAAAGACCTGACTTTGGCCGATCTGCCCAGCGGTGAGGTCTTGGTGGCGGTCGAATTCTCCACCGTTAACTACAAAGACGGCCTCTGCATGGGCGCGGGCGGCGGCATGGTGCGCAGCTATCCGCATGTGCCGGGGATTGATTTTGCCGGCACGGTCGAGGCCTCGGACGATGCCCGCTACAAACCCGGTGATAAAGTGGTGCTGACGGGTTGGCGCGTGGGTGAAACCCATTGGGGCGGTTACGCCCAAAAAGCCCGCGTCAAAGCCGATTGGCTGGTGCCGTTGCCGCAAGCGCTGACCACCCGCGCCGCGATGGCCGTTGGCACGGCGGGGCTGACGGCCATGCTGGCGGTGATGGCTTTGGAAGCGCATGGGCTAAAGCCGGGGCAGGGGCCAGTTCTTGTCACGGGTGCTGCGGGCGGTGTCGGCTCGGTCGCCGTCACCATCCTCGCACATCTGGGATATGAGGTTGCGGGCGTCACCGGGCGGCCTGAAACCGAGCCCTATCTGCGGGCCTTGGGCGCGACCCAAATCGTGCCGCGTGATCAGATCAATGAGACGGTGAAGCGCCCGTTGGAAACCGAAATTTGGTCAGGCTGCATTGATGCGGTCGGCGGTGCGATGCTCGCCCGCGTGTTGGGCCAGTTGAAATACGGCGCGTCGGTTGCCGCTGTCGGCTTGGCAGGCGGGTCACAACTGCCAGCCAGTGTGATCCCCTTCCTGCTGCGCGGCGTCAACCTGCTGGGGATTGATTCGGTGCTGCAACCCTTTGCCCACCGCCAAGCCGCATGGGCGCGGATTGCCACCGATCTGCCGCTGGACAAGCTGGAGTCGATGGTGACGATGGCGGGTCTGGCCGACCTGCCGCGCTTGGGGCCTCAGATTTTGGCGGGCCAGATCAAGGGCCGCTGCGTGATTGATGTGAACGCCTAAAGCGCACCGTTGGAAATCTTTTCCGATACCTGAACGCTCGCCGGGAGCGTTTCTATCGGCTGGGGTCCGGCTCAATACCGTGTCGTCATCCGATAGCCGCGCCGATGCGCCAAAGTCACCAGCGTCACGGCGGCATTTTGCCACCAGGTCGCGCGCTCGACGCAGAACACCGGATCGCCGAAGCCGTGATCCAGATGCGCCACCATCGCCGCATCCGCCGCCTGCGCCATAAAACTGATCTCAACTTCCGAGAACGGCACGGTGGCGACCAGCCATTCATTCGGGCCCACTTCCGAAAAATCCTGATCGACCGCCTGCGGCAAAGCGCTTGCGTTGATCCAGCGATCCTCCAGTTGAAATGCCACCCCATCGGCAAAATGCAGACACAGCAGATGCAGCACCTTTGCCCGCGCCTTCAAACCCATCCGCACCCGCAGCCAATCCGGGGCCACCAAGACCTCACGGCTGACCAGCTGATAGCCATAAACCGCCCCGGTCTTCTCAATCTCCGACCGCACCACCGGCATTTCAAACCGCGCCTGCCGTATCGGCGCCATCCGCACCCGCGTCCCCGCCTTACGCCGCCGATCCAGAAACCCCAGTTCCGACACCTCGCGCAAGGCCCGGTTCATCGTGGTGCGAGAGACGCCGAACTCCTCGGCCAGTTCCACCTCTCCGGGCAGCAGAGTGCCCGGCCCCCAGGGGCCTTCGGTGATGCGCGCCACGATCTCGGCCATCACCTCGCGAAAGGTCGTCGTCTCTGCCATGCTGCCCCTATAGCGCGTCCAACAGCCCCTGCACAGCCACGCGCCAGCCCGCAATGATCTGATCGCGCTGAATATGCCGCCCGCCCCGCACCTGATGCCGCCCCGCCGACCATAGATCGCTGATCACCGCATCCGAGGCCGCAAACGCCAGCCCATCCAAAATCTGATCGTTCCGCAAAGCGCACAGAGCCGGGTGCGACAGATCGATCGCCACCACATCCGCCAACATCCCCACCGCAATCGCTCCAGACTGCCGCCCCAAAGCCTGCGCGCCACCCTTGGCCGCCCCCAGATAGATCGACTGCCCAACCGAGCCCTCGCCCACAACCATCACATTGCGCGCAATATCCCGCAGCCGCTGGCTATATTCCAACGTCCGCAGTTCCTCGGTCAAAGAAATCCGCACATTGCTGTCCGAGCCAATGCCAAACGCCCCGCCCGCTGCCAGCCACCCCGGCCCATTAAACGGCCCATCGCCCAAATTCGCCTCGGTGATCGGACAAAGCCCAGCCACAGCGCCCGATTGCGCCAACCGCAAAGTTTCATCCGCCGTCATATGCGTCGCATGAATAGCGCACCAATCCGACCCGATCGGCGTATTCGCCAGCAACCATTCGACCGGACGCGCCCCCAGCCAGGCCGAAATATCCGCGACCTCTTTCGGTTGCTCCGCCACATGAATATGCACCGGATTACCCGCCGCAATCGGCAAAGCCCGCGCCAGATCCCCCGGATTGGTCGCCCGCAACGAATGCGGCGCAATCCCCACCTTCGTATCACTCGGCAAAGCCCGCGCCGCGCCCCGCGCCGCCTCAACCAACCGCGCAAACCGATCCACATCATTGCCAAACCGCAACTGCCCCGCGGCCAGCGGCTGCTCGCCCGCGCCGCCATAGCTATACAAAACCGGCAGATGCGTCAGCCCGATCCCGGTCAGATCCGCCGCTGCAAAAATCCGCTCCGACAACTCGGCAATATCCGCATAAACCGCCCCCCCCGGCTGATGATGCACATAATGGAACTCACCGACCGAGGCATACCCGGCCTCCTGCATCTCCATAAATACCAGTGCCGCGATCGCTTGCATCTGCTCGGGCGTCAAACGGTCCAGAAACCGATACATCAAATCGCGCCATGTCCAGAAACTATCCCGCCCGGCGATGCGGTGCTCGGTCATCCCCGCCATCGCGCGCTGAAACGCATGGCTGTGCAGGTTCGCCAAAGCGGGCAGCAGGGCCGACACAAGCACATCGCCCGTCTGCGCCTTAGCCCCCACCGTGACCCCAGTAATATGGCCATCGGCCACAGTGATCCTGACATTCTCGGCCCAACCTAGGGGCAGCAAAGCGCGGGTAGCAAAAATCACAGCGGCGACTCCTTATGTGTAGACATAATAAACATACTCGCATAAACAACCTTCAGGCAATAGCTTTTGACGAGGCATCCCGTGCATCCTTCCCCCATCATCCTCATTGGCCTGCAAGCCGCCACGATGCAGGAAGAATCAGACCCCTACGGCCTGATCCAAGACGCCGCTTTGGTGCTGGCCGAAGGCCGAATCGCTTGGATCGGCCCGCGCGCTGACCTGCCCGCCGAACATGCCCACCTGCCGCAGCAAGACATGGGCAACCGCCTGATCACCCCAGCCCTGATCGACTGTCACACCCATGTCGTACACGGCGGCAACCGCGCGGTTGAATTTGAGATGCGCCTGCAAGGGGCCAGCTACGAAGAAGTCGCCCGCGCAGGCGGCGGCATCATTTCCACCGTCAAAGCCACCCGCACCGCCAGCCAAGCCGATCTGGTGGCGCAAGCACTCCCCTTCGTCGACGCAATGATCGCCGAGGGCGTCGCGGTGATCGAAATCAAATCCGGCTATGGCCTGAACCAAGAAACTGAACTCCGCATGCTGCGCGCCGCCCGTGAAATCGCCACCCTGCGCAAGATCACCGTCAAAACCAGCTTCCTCGCCGCCCACGCCATCCCCCCCGAATACAAAGACCGCGCCGACGCCTATATCGACGAAGTCGCCATCCCCGCCCTCCACGCCGCCCATGCCGAGGGCCTTGTCGATGCGGTAGACGGCTTCTGCGAAGGCATCGCTTTCTCTCCGGCCCAAATCGAGCGCCTGTTCACCACCGCCCGTGCCCTCAACATCCCGGTAAAACTCCACGCCGAGCAACTCTCCAACCTCGGCGGCGCAGCCCTCGCGGCCCGCTTCAACGCAATCTCCGCTGACCATCTGGAATATCTCGACGAAGCAGGCGTCATTGCCATGGCCCAATCCGGCACCGTCGCCGTGATCCTGCCCGGTGCGTTCTACACCCTGCGCGAAACCCAAATACCCCCCATCGCTTTGCTACGCAAACACAACGTCCCGATGGCCGTCGCCACCGACATGAACCCCGGCTCCTCCCCCATGTCCTCATTGCTGCTGGCGATGAACATGGCCTGCACCCTGTTCCGAATGACCCCCGCCGAAGCCTTGGCCGGGGCCACCACCCACGCCGCCCGCGCCCTAAACCTCCCCGCTCACGGCACCCTCACCGCAGGTAAAACCGCCGACCTCGCCATCTGGAACGCAAACCACCCCGCCGAACTCGCCTACCGCATCGGCTTCAACCCCCTTCATCAACGCATCATCGGAGGCGCGCTTTGACCGCACTCATCCTAACTCCCGGCCAAACCACCCTCGGACAACTGGTTCGGATCTACCGCGAGGAACTGCCCGTCACCCTAGACCGCGCCGCCAAACCCGGCATTGAACGCGCCGCCGCCGCCATCGCAGCCGCAGCCGCAGGCGATGCCCCGGTCTACGGCGTCAACACCGGTTTCGGCAAACTTGCCAGTATGCGCATCGCCCCCGCCGACACCGCCACCCTGCAACGCAACCTGATCCTGTCGCATTGCTGCGGCGTGGGCGAGGCCATCCCCCGCCGCCACGCCCGCCTGCTGATGGTCCTCAAACTGCTCAGCTTTGGTCGCGGAGCCTCCGGCATCCGTTGGGAATTCGTCGAACTGCTGGAAGCCATGCTGGCAAAGGGCGTCACCCCGCAAATCCCAGCCCAAGGCTCTGTCGGTGCCTCCGGCGATCTCGCCCCACTCGCCCATATGACCGCCGTGATCATCGGCGAAGGCGAGGCTGAATACCAAGGCCAAATCCTGCCGGGCGCAAAAGCCCTCGCCGCCGCTGGCCTAAAACCCCTCCAACTCGGTCCGAAAGAAGGCCTGGCCTTCATCAACGGCACCCAATTCTCCACCGCTTTCGCCCTCGCAGGCCTGTTCGATGGCTGGAACGCCGCGCAATCCGCACTGGTAACATCGGCGCTGTCCACCGACGCCATCATGGGCTCCACCGCCCCGCTGCAACCCGAAATCCACAGCTTGCGCGGCCACGCAGGCCAAATCGAAGCCGCCGCCTTCATGCGCGCCCTGCTCGCAGGTTCGGAAATCCGCGAAAGCCACATCGACGGCGACGCCCGCGTGCAAGACCCCTATTGCATCCGCTGCCAACCGCAGGTGACAGGTGCAGCGATGGACGTCCTCCGCCAAGCCGCCACCACACTGGAAATCGAAGCCAACGCCGCCACCGACAACCCCCTCGTGTTGACCGAGGCAGGCCTGATCGTCTCTGGCGGCAACTTCCACGCCGAACCGGTGGGCTTCGCCGCCGACATGATCGCCCTAGCCCTCGCAGAAATCGGAGCCATCGCCCAACGCCGCGTCGCCCTGATGGTTGATCCGGTGCTGTCCTTCAACCTGCCGCCCTTCCTCACCCCACGTCCCGGCCTGAACTCTGGCCTGATGATCGCCGAAGTCACCACGGCCGCCCTCATGTCGGAAAACAAACACATCGCCATGCCCTGCGTGACCGACAGCACCCCCACCTCGGCCAACCAAGAAGACCACGTCAGCATGGCCGCCCACGGCGCTGTCCGCCTTGGCAAGATGGTGCAAAACCTTAACGTCATCCTCGGCGTCGAGGCGATCTGCGCCGCCCAAGGCGTCGATTTCCGCGCCCCGCTGCAAACCTCCACCCCCTTGCGCGCCGTCGTCGCCCGCCTGCGCATCGAAGTCGCCACCATGGGCGATGATCGCTACATGGCCCCCGACCTTGCCGCCGCCGCCAACCTGATCGCGACCGGAGCGCTTGCCCAAGCCTCCGCCCTCACCCTCCCCACCTTGTAACCCGAGGCTGACATGAACAAACCGATCGACAACTCCCGCCACAACCTGCGCGACATCTACCCCGCCACCGGAACCGAGATCACCGCGAAAAGCTGGCAGACCGAAGCCGCCATGCGGATGCTGATGAACAACCTGCATCCCGACGTGGCCGAAAACCCACATGAGCTGGTGGTCTACGGCGGCATCGGCCGCGCCACCCGCACTTGGGGCGACTTCGACCGCATCGTCGCCACCCTGAAAACGCTGGAAGACGACGAAACTTTGGTGGTGCAATCCGGCCGCCCCGTCGCCGTGGTGCGCACCCACAAAGACGCCCCGCGCGTGCTGATCGCCAACTCTAATCTGGTGCCGCATTGGGCAACATGGGACCATTTCAACGCCCTCGATAAAAAGGGCCTGATGATGTATGGCCAAATGACTGCGGGCTCGTGGATCTACATCGGCACCCAAGGCATTGTGCAGGGGACGTATGAGACCTTTGCCGAAGCGGGCCGCCAGCATTTCGGCGGCTCCCTCAAAGGCAAATGGATCCTCACCGGCGGTCTGGGCGGCATGGGCGGCGCACAACCCCTCGCCGCCGTGATGGCTGGGGCCTGCTGTCTGGCGGTGGAGTGTGACGAGACCCGCATCGACTTCCGCCTGCGCACCCGCTACGTCGACGCCAAAGCGCATACGCTGGACGAAGCCTTGGCGATGATCGCGGAATGGACCGCCAAGGGCGAGGCCAAATCGGTCGGCCTTCTCGGCAACGCCGCCGACATCTTCCCCGAACTGGTCAAACGCATGAAAGCGGGAACCGCCCGCCCCGATATCGTCACCGACCAAACCTCAGCGCACGACCCGCTGCATGGCTATCTGCCGCAGGGCTGGAATGTCGCCGAATGGCGCGCGAAACAGGAAACCGACCCGCAAGCCGTGCAAAAAGCCGCCCGCGCCTCGATGCGCACCCATGTCGCCGCGATGGTCGATTTCTGGAACGCGGGTGTTCCGACCTTGGATTACGGCAACAACATCCGCCAAGTCGCCCTCGAAGAAGGCCTGGAAAACGCCTTCGCCTTCCCCGGTTTCGTGCCCGCCTATATCCGCCCGCTGTTCTGCAAAGGCATCGGCCCGTTCCGCTGGGTGGCCTTGTCGGGCGATCCGGAAGACATCTACAAAACCGACGCCGCGATGAAGAAACTGTTCCCCGACAACGCCCACCTGCACCGCTGGCTGGATATGGCCGCCGACCGCATCGCCTTCCAGGGCCTGCCCGCCCGCATCTGCTGGATCGGCCTAGGTGATCGCCACCGCGCAGGCCTGATGTTCAACGAGATGGTCAAATCCGGCGAACTCAAGGCCCCCATCGTCATCGGCCGCGATCACCTCGACTCAGGCTCCGTCGCCTCGCCCAACCGCGAGACTGAAAGCATGATGGACGGTTCGGATGCCGTGTCGGATTGGCCGCTGCTGAACGCCCTCGTCAACACAGCCTCCGGCGCGACATGGGTGTCTTTGCACCACGGCGGCGGCGTCGGCATGGGCTTTTCGCAACATTCCGGCGTGGTGATCGTGGCGGATGGCACCGATGATGCCGCCAAACGGCTGGAGCGTGTGCTGTGGAATGATCCCGCGTCCGGCGTCTGGCGTCATGCCGACGCTGGCTATGAGACCGCCATTGAACACGCCAAAGCGCAAGGTCTGCGCCTGCCGACGATCCTAGGCAACTAAGCCCAAGCTGCGTCAAATTTGACTCAAATCGTCATCCTCTGAGCGCAAATATCCCACGGGGGAAGCGGGTTTGGCACAAACCCGCGTGGGGGTGTGAAACCCCCATTGCCGAAGTTCTGGAACGATCCGCCCGCTGCCGCGTTGCCTTTCTGTAATGGTTCATCAGAAGGGAAACCCGATGTCCGCTCCCAACACGAATATCGAGAAACAGGCGCGCCGCCATCGTGGTCCGCTGATCGGCATGGCATTGGCTGTGCTCTTTGGCGTCGCGCTGATCGTGTATTGGCTGTTCGAAGAATCCGCCCAATCCGATCCGTCCGCGCCGCTAGAGCCGCAAGGCCAGGTCCAAGAGGCCCCGACCTCGGCAGCGCCAGTGACGCCAGCGCCCGGTGAGGGCGCACTTATCGCACCACGAAGCGACGATGCGCCTGCCCCGGCTGCCCCGGCGCAAACCGCGCCGTAAGAAAAAAGCCTGAACCGCCGCATCCGCGCGGCGGTTCCCCGCGGGAAACCATCAGCCTAATCCGCCCGCAACTGATCCCGCAAGGCGTTGACCTGATCGCGCAACGCCGTCAGCGCCGCCAGCGTCATGCCCGACTTCTCCAGAATACATCCCGGTATCTTTGCCGCCCGCGCCTGCATATCGCGCCCGGTTTCGGTCAAAGATACCCGCACCTGCCGCTCATCCTTGGCATCGCGGGCACGGGCAACCAGCCCCTGCGCCTCCATCCGTTTCAGCAGGGGGGTCAGCGTGTTGCTTTCCAGCTGCAACGCCTGCCCCAACTGGCCAACCGTCTGACCGTCCTCGCCCCACAAAGCCACCAGCGCCAGATATTGTGGATAGGTCAGCCCCAAAGCCTCCAACAGCGGCTTATAGGCGTGCTGCATCGCATGGGTGGCCGAATACAGCGAGAAACAGATCATCTCGGCAATCGGCAAAGTGGGCTTGGTTTCCATGGGGTCTCCTTTCCCACAAGTTAAATCGCGCGCGATTAAATCACAAGCTGTGCGGGAACCAGATCGACACAAAAGCATTATCGAAAGCGCGTTGGCCTGAAGGGGTTGACGTAACCATAGACTCAGGCTAAATACATCGCACACGATTTAATCGCAAAGGATACATCATGCCGACGAAAGTAGTCTACTCCACCGAAGCCACCGCAACCGGCGGCGGCCGTGATGGCAAATCCGCCACCACAGACGGCGCGCTGGCCGTTACCTTGGCAGTGCCGAAGGAAATGGGTGGTAATGGCGCGGGCAATAACCCCGAGCAGTTGTTCGCCGTCGGTTATGCCGCTTGCTACCTCGGCGCGATGCGCTTCGCAGCGAGCAGTGAAAAACTAGGCATCGTCCCGGACAACGCCACTGTAACTTCGACCGTCGGCATTGGTCCGCGGGCCGAAGGCGGCTTTGGTATTCAGGTCACTCTGGCCGTCGCGTTGCCCGGCCTTGACCGTGAGGTCGCGCAGAAGATCGTCGACGGTGGACATTTCATCTGCCCCTATTCGAACGCCATCAAAGGCAATGTGGAAGTGACCACCACCCTCGTCTAAAATCGCCGCACTTGTTTTGCCCGATTTGTCCCGCGACGAATCGGGCCGCACCTGCCTGCCCCTTTGCGGGCGCGTTGCCGCGCCAGACCAGTCAGGCGCGCCCCGATTTCCGTAGCGACGGCGTGCTGCACCATGCCCCTTGCTCAACGGCCTTCAGCCTTTTGAGCAACGCACCGGAAAACTCTGCACCGCAGAGTCTTCTCTCTGCGCAAGGTAAAAAGCCAAAAGGCGAAGTGCCGTTCCCACCCTCGTCTAACTGCTTGAAAGCGCCCCTTGCCCTGCTAGGCTGCGGCCAACAGGGCAGGGGGGCTTCTATGGATCGGCTTAAAGGTAAAACCGCAATCATCTCCGGCGGAGCCACCGGAATAGGGGCCGCCGCCGCCCGCCTGTTCGCCGCCGAAGGTGCCGCTGTCGGCATCATCGACCGCAACGTGGGTGCAGGCCAAGCCCTCGCCTTTGACCTCGTGCAACAAGGCCACCGCGCCTGTTTCGCCACCGCCGATGTGTCGCGCAAAGATCAGGTCGATGCCGCCGTCGCAGTGGTCAAAGCGCAACTCGGCCCGGTCAATGTGCTGTTCAACCACGCCGGCACCATCGTCATCAAACCCTTCCTTGAAACCGAGGAAGCCGATTGGGACATGCTGTTCGATGTGAACGTCAAAAGCATGTACCTGATGACCCGCGCCGTGCTGCCGATGATGCTGGCACAAGGCAAAGGCTCCATCGTCTGTACCTCGTCCATATCGGCAGTCTACGCCACGCCAATGGAAGTCCTCTACGACGCCACTAAAGGCGCTTGCCACATGTTCGCCCGCGCCATCGCCGTCGAATTCCGCGACAAAGGCATCCGCTGCAACGCCGTCTGCCCCGGCTTTATCGAAACCCCGCATGGCCTGCGCGAAGTCGCCGAACTCACCGCCCTAGGCGTGGACGCCTCCGACACCGCGATCACAGCCGCGCAAGGCCGCTTTGGCCAGCCCGAAGACATCGCCCGCGCGGCCCTCTACCTTGCCTCTGACGACGCCGAATTCGTCACCGGCACGCAACTGTTTGTCGATGGCGGCTTTTCCGCCGTCTGAACCAAAGGGAACCCCATGTCGAACCCGCATTGGATCTACACCCAAACCGTCAAACACTTCGCCGCCGGGGCCGAGCCACCGTTTGAAGACCCCGCCGAATTGATGGCATCATGGGGCGCGGTCTGGGGCCTGGATAACGACGTGGGCCGCATCCGATCCATCCTGATGCACCGCCCCGGCCCCGAGATGAACGTGGTCGATCCAGCGCACCGTTTGCCCGAGATCGGCTCTTACGGCGACCCCGCCGTCGGCTGGTATTTCCAATCCGACTCACTCCCCGACCTGCCGCTGATGCAACAACAGCACGACGCGTTCGTGGCCAAACTGCAAGCCGAGGGCGTTGAGGTCCACTATCTCGACGGCGACGCAGGCATCCGCCTGAAACAAGTCTACACCCGCGACCCGTTCATCATGGTCAAAGGCGGCGCAATCATCTGCCGGATGGGCGCACGCATCCGCCGCGGTGAAGAACTCGCCACCACCCGCACCTTGGCCCGCATCGGCGTCCCCATCCTGCGCACCATCTCTGGTTCTGGCGTGATGGAGGGCGGCAGCTTTGCCTGGCTGAACGAGAAAACCTGCGCCATCGGCATCGGTGTGCGCGTCAACCGCGAAGGCGCCGAACAGGTCGGCGAAGTCCTGCGCCGGCAAGGCGTGGACCTGCTGATCGTCGAACTCACCGGCTACGACATCCACCTTGATGTGTCCTTCCTGATGATCGACCGCGACCTGGCGCTGCTCAACCCGATGGGCCTGCCGTTCAGCTTCCTCGAACAGCTCAACGCCCGCGGCATCCGCTATATCGAGATCGACCCCGCCGACGATCCCTGGATCAACAACTCCCTCGCCATCGCCCCCGGCAAACTCTTGATGCCCGAAGGTGCCAGCAACCGCACGCTAGACCGCCTCGCCGCCCATGGCGTTACTTGGACAACCCTCCCCTACGCCGCTCTGCACAAAAACGGCGGCGGCTTGCATTGCTCGACCACCCCGCTGCGCCGCGATCCGCTTTAGCTCCATTGGCAGGAATTTGGCCCCAGATCGCCGAATTCCTGCCACGATCCCCCGCTACACCGCGCCATGATCACAGAATTCATCACCCCCGGCACCACCGCTTTCGCAGCCCTCTGCCTCGCAGGCTACATCCTGCTGGCCAATACCCTCGCCTACACCGCCTTCGCCGTCGACAAATCCCGCGCCACCCGCGCCGAGTCCCGCATCCCCGAGCGTAGCCTCTTGATCCTTGCCACCTTGGGCGGCTGGATCGGCGCCAAAATAGCCCAACACCGCCTGCGCCACAAAACCCGCAAACAGCCGTTCGGACTCCTGCTAAACCTGTCGGTCCTGATCATCCCCGGCCTGATCGCCACCGCCAGCCTTCTGCAATCCGACCTGACCTGGGACAAACTCAGCACCCAAATCCGCACCACGACTCAAAGCCTGTTCGCCTCCGGCGCGACCGCCGAAGCCCCCGCCCTGCCACGCCGCTTCGGCCCTGGCAGCGACGCGCCCTAAAGCGGTTTGCTTTCCGCTTGAAGCACAATTCGCATCACGAACTGTGCAAATTGTGATGCTTTTGCGCCAGATAAACGCAAACCGCCTTACCGCACGATCAGCGCAAAGGCGTTGATGAAATTGCCGCTCAGCTTCATCCCGGGATAGTCCGTCACCTCCAGCGCGCCGCGCCCCAATGGCAACGAGTTATTCACCCGGATCATCCGCGTAAACGCCACTGGCCCGGAATAATACCCACTGATCACCACAGCATGCGCGCCGCCTGTCACCCAGTTGCCGCACATGATCAGCGGCCCGCGCCGCAAATACGGCTCCAACCCCTCAATCTCGGCAGGCGGGTTGCGCACAAGCCGCATCCCCAATGAGATCGCATACAACTCCAGATTGGCCATGCTGGGCGGCAATCCCCCGCCACCGCCATCCGGCGTCACCGGATCAAACTGCGCCTGCCCCGGAATAGCGCTGGTCATCCGCCCCGAAGCCAATCCCCCCGACACCACCCAGCAACTCATCGCGGTATTCTGCCCGATCACCGGCAATGGATGCACCAGTTCGGTCACCAGCCCCAGCGCCCGCCAGCTTAGCGGCCCCGCCACGCCATCCGGCACCAGCCGCCCGACCGGCCCGGTGTAGGTGCTTTGAAACCGCCGCAGCGCGCCGTCCGTCAGACGGCCAAAAGCGCCATCCTCGTCCAGCACCGCAATCGAGCGGTCATGCACCAAAGCGTGGTTCAACATCCGCTGCAGGAAAACGACATGGGGATCATGGCTGCCCATGCGCAAAGTAATCATCAGAGTGCTCCAAATCGAAGGTCAAAGAAAGGTCGTGAAAATTCGCCGTCAAACTGCGCGAAGGCTAGCACAGCTTTTGGCCGCGCCAAGCAGATTTTTGCGCTTGCCAAAGCGTCTCACGATGCGACGCGCACGCAGCCAACCAACACCGCCAAACAATTTCATCTTGGCAAAAATACTCCCGCCGGAGGCGTCCGACCTCCCCTCAGGCGCACCGCTGCAGAACCGCCATCGGCCAATCCCCGCACCCGCGCCGCTCAACCGCTAGGGTGCCCAGCCGATCCGTGCTACCCTCGCCAGACTCAAAGCCACAGCGCAACAGGAGGCCAAGATGACCAAACACCTCGCCGATCACCGCCCCACATCAGATGGTGGCCGTTTGCAGCACTTCCTGCGCGTCGAGCGCAGCCAATCCCCCACAGCGCCCCGCAGCCTGCACCAACGCCCGCAATCGCGCAGCGACGACAACCCCCGCCTGCAACACTACCTGCGCATCGAGCGCGGCGAGCAGGCGTGAACCACCCGCCGCCAAAACAGCCTCCCGACGACGCACAACACAGGGCCGCGCCCGACCTCGGGAGGACGCGCCCACGCCAGTTCTAGGCGCTTTATCCCTCAACCCGTCCCCCCGATTTTCTGCTGGCAACCGTAGCAAACGCGCCCTCCCGGCGGGAGGTCGGGCGCGGCCCGGCGGCGCTAAAGCGCCGTGATTTCCGGCAAAAAGAGGGCAGTCAACAGGTGGTTTGCCAAGCAACGGCAAGGCACGCTCAGGTTTGACTGGCAGCTATGCGGACCTTCCTGCCGTTCACTGCTGCCCTAATCTTTGCCTCACTGTCGTGACGCGACCGACCCGGAGGACGGAGAATGGGCATCCGAGTATTTTGTTCCCGTGTGTATCGTGCGACGATGACCCGAAAACGGTGGGGAGCAGAATGGCAGCTACACTTCATAGGGTATTGATCGACACATGCATTTGGCTCGACCTTGCCAGAAGCTACCGGGCAGCGCCGCTTGTCCGAGCATTGTACGAAATGTGCGACAATGCTCAGCTTGAGATTGTCATTCCTGACATTGTTCGCGAAGAATTCGCACGTAACAAAGAACGTGTCTTGGCCGAGTCCTCGAAGTCGCTTCAATCCACCCTGAAAACCTTGAAAAGTGCCCTGCCTTCGTTTGTTGATCTTGAGGCCCAGAAGGAAGTTTTGCAGGCGATACAAGGCCTAGATTTCAAGTCCATTTCCGGCGGCACGCCAAGCATCGTCGATCAAGTAGAGGAACTTCTCGACCATCCGGAAAACATTCAAGTTGAGTGCTCCGTATTCCAGAAAGCCCGCGCAGCAAATCGAGCACTAGACAGGCAAGCACCTTGCCACCGCGATAGGAATAGCATGGCGGATGCAGTTCTTTTTGAAGTCTATGATGAATTGAGAGCCGAATCTGTCCGAGATCACGTTGGATTTGCGTTTGCGACCACGAACTACAAGGACTTCAGCGAGAACAATGGGGACAATCGACTCCCTCACTCAGACCTGAAATACGCCTTCAATGAGAAATCCCAGTTCGTTGTAGATATTGCTAAGTTTGTTGAGGACAATGCACCCGGATTTCAGGATATCTTCGACTTGGAGCAAGGCGTTTCCCCTGAGTTTCGATCCCTGACCGATCTGATCGAAGCCGAACAACTGTTGTTCCGGAAGGTCTGGTATAACCGACACATGAATTCCCGCTTTCGTATTGCCCAAGGAACGCACAAGGTCGTCCCTGAAAGCGAATACTCGGGTTCGATGCAACGTTCCAACCAGACACTTGATACGGTTTGGGAAAAGGCACTGGCGGCTGCAAAGGCGACGGAAGACGAAGTTGGAATTGAAAATCTGGGCCCGTGGGACGACTTCGAATGGGGCATGATCAACGGGAAGCTCTCCGCCATTCGGTGGGTCCTTGGCGATGAATGGGACATGCTGGATACTTAACCGCTACCACCGAAGGACACCATCACACCCGCCACGGTTGACTGCTCTGGGCGGGCTCCGCACATGTGCCGCACGCGGCACGATGGTCGGGTAAGAGCTCAAAGCAGGTATTCTCCTCCTGATAAGTTTCGCACTGAATAATGCTTGTAGTCGCACGCATCCAAACCACTCCGATCCTTAACAAACCCTTAAAACCCCACTCCTAACCCACTGACTCCAAACACATAAAAAAGGTCCCGAGTTGGGACCTTCCTCATTCTCTCCAAAACCGGCCCCCGAACCCCTCAGGCCCGCACCAGCTTTTCATACTGATCCGAGATCCCCAAAGTCAGCGCCCCGACCTCAAAATTATACTCCCCAATCTGCCCAACCGGAGTCACCTCCGCCGCCGTCCCGGTCAGCCAGCACTGCTGGAACCCCTCCAACTCGGCGGGCAGAATATGCCGCTCATGCACCGTCACGCCCTGTTCCCGCAGCATCCCGATCACCGTCTGCCGGGTGATGCCGTTCAGGAA
Organism: Cypionkella sp.; assembly: GCA_046590425.1. Taxonomy (GTDB): domain Bacteria; phylum Pseudomonadota; class Alphaproteobacteria; order Rhodobacterales; family Rhodobacteraceae; genus Cypionkella. The sequence continues at coordinate 21,509 of JBKJTI010000296.1, forward strand.
AGCATCCGGCAGCGGTGTGTGAACCTCGCCATCCTTCACAAAGAAGATGTTCGCCCCCGTCGCCTCGGCCACATAGCCGCGATAATCGAACATCATCGCATCCGAACAGCCCTTCGCCTCGGCCGCATGTTTCGACATCGTGCAGATCATATACAGCCCCGCCGCCTTGGCCTCATGCGGGATGGTCTCGGGCGAGGGCCGCTTCCACTTGGCAATGTCCAGCTTCGCCCCCTTGGTCTTGGCATCGCCGTAGTAATTGCCCCAAGACCACACCGCCACCGCCAATCGGATCGGGTTGCGTTTTGAGGCCACCCCCATGTCTTCCCCAGCCCCGCGCCAAGCCAAAGCCCGCACATAAGCGTCGCTCAGCCCATTCGCCTGCAACGTCGCCGCCTTCGCGGCTTCAATCTCGGCCACCGAATAGGGCAGTTCCATATCCAGCAGAGCACCCGACTTCCGCAGTCGCTCCGAATGTTGCACCGATTTGAAGATCTTGCCGTTATAGCACCGCTCGCCCTCAAACACCGACGAGGCATAATGCAGCGCATGGGTCAGGATATGCACATTCGCCGAACGCCATTCCACCAACTTGCCGTCCATCCAGATGAACCCGTCCCGATCGTCATACCCAGCCATCGCAGCCTCCATATTTGCGAATGTTGCGCCAAATAGGTCCAATTCGGACATAATGTTGCGCTAAATTGCGAATCCGCTAAACCTTATGTCTTGGAATGTCAACAACCCTGACGTATCTTATGCGGCGGGGAGACTTCGATGGCCGAACAAAGCACTGGCGGCGAAAGCCTGCTGTTCCTGACTGATGAGAACCTGCGCAAGGGGATCGAGGCGATGTTCTTCGCCTATCGCGGCTTCACGGCTGACCCCGACCGCATCCTTGAAGACATGGATTATGGCCGCGCCCATCACCGCGCCGTGCATTTCATCAACCGCTCTCCGGGCACCACGGTGGGCAATTTGCTGACCATCTTGGGTGTGACCAAACAATCGCTGAACCGCGTACTGCGCACCCTGTTCGAAGATGGTTTGGTGGAAGCCCGCGTCGGCAAACAAGACAAGCGCGAGCGGCATCTTTACCTCACTGACAAAGGCCACAGCTTGGAGCGTGCCCTGTCCGATGCCCAACGTGCCCGCATGCGCGCCGCCTACCGTGCGGCGGGGCCAAGCGCCGTGCAGGGCTTTCGCACCGTGCTAGAGGCAATGATGGACGCCGAGCAACGCCGCCAGTATCAAGGCCTGAAAGAGGGCAGCACATGACCGAATTACCCGCTCACCTGCTGGTTGTGGACGACGACGAACGTATCCGCGGCTTGTTGCAGAAATTCCTGATCCGCAATGGATTTCTTGTCTCGACCGCCCGCGACGCCGCCCAGGCCCGCCGCCTGCTGGCTGGGCTGGAATTTGACATGCTGGTGCTGGATGTGATGATGCCGGGCGAAGACGGCATCAGCCTGACCCGCGCCTTACGTGCCACTCTCACCGTGCCGATCCTGCTGTTGACTGCCAAGGGCGAGACCAACAACCGGATCGAAGGCTTTGAAGCCGGCGCGGATGATTACCTGATCAAACCGTTCGAGCCCAAGGAACTGCTGCTGCGCATCAATGCCATCCTGCGCCGGATGCCTGCGGCCAAACCTTCCAGTCCTGCACCGAAAGTGCTGCACATGGGCCCGGTCCGCTACGATATGGACCGGGGCGAGCTTTGGCGTGGTCAGGATCTGATCCGCCTGACCTCAACCGAGGCTGCCCTGATGCGGATATTCTCTGCGCAACCCGGCACACCGATGTCGCGTGACAAACTGGTGGGCGACATGCCACGCGAAGACAGCGCGGGCCAGGAACGCGCGGTCGATGTTCAAATCACCCGCCTGCGTCGCAAGATCGAGGATGATCCGAAATCCCCGCGCTATCTGCAAACTGTGCGGGGTGAAGGCTACATGCTGCAAACCGATTGATGCCCACGGCCACAGTTCATTCACAATTTCCTGCCAGTTAGGCCGAATAACAACCTTTTGGGAGAGATCATGATTCTGTTGAAATACGCCGCCGCCTGCAGCTTTGCTTTGCTATCCACCACCGCCTTTGCGCAAGACCTCGTGCCCTATTCCGAGGCCGGCGGTTGGGCCGTGCAAGTTGACACCACGCTGGGCAACGGCTGCCTGCTGTCGTCGGATTTTGAAGACGGCAGCCACGTCCGCATCGGCTTTGACCGCACCGCAGGCAATGGCTATGTGATCGCCGCCAACACCGCTTGGGGCGACATCACCGATGGCACCGATTATCCGATCAGCTTCATGCTCGATGATCAGAAATATGACGGCAGCGCCAAGGGCCTGCATCTGGATGATCTGCCCGGCGTGATGGTCACCTTCGACAGCGTCGATTTCCTCACCGATCTGGCCGCGAAAAACACCATGGTGCTGCAAAGCGAGGGTGCCGATGTGATGTCGATTGACCTTTCCGGCAGCGATGAGGCGATCACCGTGACCATCGCTTGCCAAGAAGAACAAGAAAGCTGACCCCATAATCAGCTTTGGCGCGGGGGGCATCGGCTTGCCGCGCCGCATAACGGAGCGCGCATGACCCCCGACCATCCCCTGCTGGGCGTCCAGCCGCCGTTTGCCGATCATCTGGGCCTGCGCATCCTGTCGGCCCAGCCCGACCGGATAGAAGCTGAAATGCTGGCCTCACCGCAGTTGATCAACCGCAATGGCACTTTGCACGGTGGCGCGGTGATGGGCATGGCCGATCATCTTGGCGGGCTTGGGGCCTTCATGAACATCGGCCCGACCGAAAGCACCGCCACGGTGGAAAGCAAAACCAACTTCTTCCGCGCCATTCCGGCGGGTGACATGCTGCACGGCGTCAGCATTCTGTTGCATGGCGGGCGGCAAACCATGGTCTGGCAGACCACGCTGACGCGCAGCGATGGCAAGATGGCCGCGATGGTGACGCAAACCCAGATCGTGCTGCGCGATCCGAAGTTCTGACGCCACCCGCGCAGAAATACGCCCCCCGTCCGCAAAGCATTTCCGCTTCGTCCGCGCGGTAAAGCGGGATAACTGCGCGCGCGCACCGTGTCCTCGGCGCGTTCCTGCCGACGCCATACTTTACAAACCGCAGGCGGAACCGTCGCGGTCCTTACGGGTTTTCATCATGAAAGCGCTGCCCGCATGTCAATCGGGCGCAACGGCATGAAGAACAGGGTGGTTTTCCCGATTTGCTCACCTTGGCCAACGCAACGGCAGTCGAGCTTCTATCCCGTTTGTGGACGGCGTTTTCACCCCTTTCACGCCCGTAACTTTGGAGGACAAGCAAGATGGACCACAGCAACCACACCCCGCTGGACCGCACCGAATTCAATACGGTGGTTCTGGAAGACGCACCGATCTATGATGCAGAAGATCGCAAGATCGGCACAATTTCGCATGTGCATGGCGCAGGCGCCGTCACCGATGTTGTGCTGGATGTCGGTGGATTTCTCGGCATCGGCTCGAAACCCGTGCTGGTCAGCGTCGATCAACTCAACCTGATGCGCGATGAGGATGGAAACGTGCACGGCGTCACCTCGTGGACGAAAGAGCAACTGGAAGACCTACCGGAACATCACCACTGATCGCGCCGCATGAAGGATCATTGATCGGCACTTTTGCAAACCCGGGCTCGCCCAAACGAGTCCGGGTTAAACGTGCGATGCCGATTTAGGCGGTGAATTTTCAGCCGCAGCCCAGATATCTTCTCCTCTCGGCTTCCCTGCGCTGTTCGCGCCCTGTCAAATGCCGGCCCGACTAAACGCACGTCCTCTCTGCAACCATCTAAAATTTATCTAAAATTTGCTTTCACATTGGCGCAAATATCCTCTGGGGGTCCGGGGGGCGAAGCGTCCCCGGCGGGCTGCCCAGCAAACCACCATTTCCGTTTCGCCCGGTCTGCACTATCTTCCGCCTACCGCAGCCAAAGGCCCCCTATGACCACCCTAATCCTCCACTCCCCCCAGTCCGAAAACCATGTCACCCCACCCGGCCACCCCGAGCAACGCGCCCGCTATGCCGCCGTGCAGGCTGGCCTGAACGGCCCCGATCTGCTCCACCGCGACGCCCCGTTGGCCGATGATGCCGACATCCTGCGCGCGCATTCCGCCCGCTATCTCGCGAAACTCCGCGCCGTCTCGCCTGCCACCGGATGGGTGCCGCTTGACCCTGACACCTATCTATCCCCCGGCAGCCTGAAGGCTGCCCTGCATGCTGTCGGCGGGGCTTGCGCGGCTGTCGATGCCGTGATCGCGGGCGAGGCGAGCAACGCCTTCCTTGCCGCGCGCCCCCCCGGCCACCATGCCGAATCTGAAATTGCAATGGGGTTCTGCCTGCTCGGAACCGTCGCTATCGCTGCCCTGCGCGCGCTGCATCACCACAACCTCCCCCGCGTCGCCGTGGTCGATTTCGACGTCCATCATGGCAACGGCACGCAAGACCTGCTCTGGAACGAACCCCGCGCACTGTTCTGCTCCAGCCACCAGATGCCACTCTATCCCGGCACGGGCAGCCCCTCGGAAAAAGGCGCGCATGGCCAAATCCTGAACGTTCCGCTCAGCGAACACACCGGCGGCGGTCCGATGCGCGAAGCCTATGAAAGCCTGATCTTCCCCCGCATCGCCGCGTGGAAGCCCGATCTGATCCTGATCTCGGCAGGATTTGACGCGCATGGGGCCGACCCCCTCGCAGGCCTGGACTGGCAGACTGAAGACTTCGCGTGGCTCACCCAGCGCATCTGCGATTTGGCCGATGCTCTCTGCGCGGGCCGGGTGGTATCCTGCCTTGAGGGCGGCTATGATCTGCCCGCGCTGACCGCTTCGGTTGCCGCACATGTGGGTGTTTTGCAGGAGCGTGGCCGATGACCGATAAACCCGTGACAGATATGTCGTTCGAGGACGCCATGGCCGCCCTCGAATCCGTGGTCACCCAGTTGGAACGCGGCGAAGTGGCGTTGGAGCAAAGCATCGCCCTCTATGAACGCGGCGCACTGCTGAAAGCCCATTGCGCCCGCAAACTGAAAGCCGCCGAGGAAAAGGTCGAACTGATCCGCGCCGCCGAAGGCCGCGCGGTTGGCGCAACCCCGGCGGAGGGGATGTGAGCTTTCCCGACCTTCTCGCCGCCGACGCCGCGCTCATCCAAGCCCGCTTTGACGCCGCTTTTGCCCAACTCCCCGACCAACCCGTGATCCACGCCATGGCCTATGCCTGCACGGGGGGCAAACGGCTGCGCGGCTTTCTGGTGCTGGAATCCGCCCGCATGCTCGGCGTCCCTCCCACCACCTCCATCTCTGCCGCGGCCGCTGTTGAAGCGCTGCACGCCTACAGCCTCGTCCACGACGACCTCCCCGCCATGGACAATGACACCCTGCGCCGGGGCCTGCCCACTGTGCATGTCAAATGGGATGACGCCACCGCCATCCTCGCCGGTGACGCCCTGCAAACCCTAGCCTTTGAATTGCTGACCGACCCCGCCCTCGGCCCCGCAGATATGCGCCTGAAACTGATCGCGGGCCTTGCCAAAGCCTCGGGGGCGCAGGGCATGGTGCTGGGTCAAGCCCTCGACATTGCCGCCGAATCCGCGAGCCACCCACTCACCCTCGACGAAATCACCGCCCTGCAAGCGGGAAAAACCGGCGCGCTGATCCGCTTTGCCACCGAATCCGGCGCGATCCTCGCCGAACAAAACCCGAGGCCGTTGCGCGCCTACGCCACCGCCCTCGGCCTCGCCTTCCAGATTGCCGACGATATCCTTGATGTCACCGGAGACCCCCAGAAAGCCGGAAAACGCCTGCAAAAAGACGCAGCCGCTGGCAAAGCCACCTTCGTCTCATTGCTGGGGCTTGATGCCGCACGCGCCCGCGCCAAATCTTTGGTAGAACTGGCCTGTGACCACATCGCCCCCTACGGCGCATCCGCGCAAAACCTGATCGACTGCGCCCGTTTCACCATCGCGCGGGAAAGCTGAGGCTAACATGGCTGACAAACCCAACACCCCGCTGCTGGATCGCGTGCATCTGCCCTCGGATCTGAAATCGCTGTCCGACCGCGAGTTGAAACAACTCGCCGATGAACTTAGGGCCGAAACCATCTCTGCCGTTTCCGTCACCGGAGGCCACCTCGGCGCAGGCCTTGGCGTGGTGGAACTCACCGTAGCCCTGCACGCCACCTTCCACGCGCCGCGCGACAAGATCATCTGGGACGTCGGCCACCAGTGCTATCCGCATAAGATCCTGACCGGACGCCGCGACCGCATCCGCACCCTGCGCACCGAGAACGGCCTGTCGGGCTTTACCAAACGCAGCGAATCCCCCTACGACCCGTTCGGCGCGGCGCACTCCTCCACCTCGATCTCCGCCGCCCTCGGCTTTGCCATGGCTGCAAACCTTGGCGGCGATCCCGGCGATGCCGTAGCCATCATCGGCGACGGCTCGATGTCCGCAGGCATGGCGTTTGAGGCGATGAACAACGCGGGCCATCTGAAAAAGCGCCTGTTCGTCATCCTGAACGACAATGAAATGTCCATCGCCCCCCCGGTCGGCGCTCTGTCTGCCTACCTGTCGCGCATGTATGCCGGTGAGCCGTTCCAAGACCTGAAATCCGCCGCCAAAGGCATGGTCTCGCTGCTGCCCGAACCCCTGCAAGAAGGTGCGCGCCGCGCCAAGGAAATGCTGAAAGGCATGGCCGTTGGCGGCACTTTGTTCGAGGAACTCGGCTTTTCCTATGTCGGCCCCATCGACGGCCACGACCTTGACCAACTGCTGCCCGTCCTGCGCACAGCCCAAGCCCGCGCCACCGGGCCAATGCTGATCCATGTGCTGACCAAAAAGGGCAAAGGCTACGCCCCCGCCGAAGCCGCCCGCGATAAGGGCCATGCGACGGGCAAATTCGATGTGCTGACCGGCGTGCAGCAAAAAGCCGCCTCTAACGCCCCCAGCTACACCAAGGTCTTCGCGCAAAGCCTGATCCGCGAAGCCGAAACCGATGATAAAATCGTCGCCATCACCGCCGCGATGCCCGACGGCACCGGGCTAGACCTGTTCGCCGCCCGCTTCCCCAAACGCTGCTTTGACGTAGGCATCGCCGAGCAACACGCCGTCACCTTTTCGGCAGGCCTCGCCGCAGGCGGCATGAAGCCGTTCTGCACGATCTACTCCACCTTCTTGCAACGCGGCTACGATCAGGTGGTGCATGATGTCGCCATCCAACGCCTGCCCGTCCGCTTCGCCATCGACCGCGCCGGACTTGTCGGCGCAGACGGGGCCACCCATGCCGGATCATTTGACATCGCCTTCCTGTCCAACCTCCCCGGTTTCGTGGTGATGGCAGCGGCAGATGAGGCCGAACTCGTCCACATGGTCGCTACCGCCGCCGCCCATAACGACGGCCCCATCGCCTTCCGCTACCCCCGCGGCGAAGGCACCGGGGTAGAAATGCCCGCCAAAGGCATCCCCCTGGAAATCGGCAAAGGCCGCCTGATCCAACAAGGCGCGCGTGTGGCGCTACTGTCCTTCGGCACCCGCCTGTCCGAAGTCCAAAAAGCCGCCGAGGCGCTGGCCGCAAAAGGCCTGACCCCCACCATAGCCGACGCCCGCTTCGCCAAACCGCTGGACCGCGACCTGATCCTCACTCTGGCCCGCACCCACGAAGCCCTGATCACCATCGAAGAAGGCGCCATCGGCGGCTTCGGCTCCCACGTCGCCCAACTCCTCGCCGAGGAAGCCATCTTCGACCACGGCCTGAAATACCGCAGCATGGTCTTGCCCGACACCTTCATCGACCACGCCAGCCCCGAAGCGATGTATCGCAGCGCAGGCATGGACGCCGCGCAGATCGAGGCGAAGGTGCTGGAGACTTTGGGCGTCGCAGTGGTGGGCAAGCGGGCATAATCCTCATCAAGTCAAAACTCGATGAGAAGAAACTTTCAATGACGGCATAATTAACGCGCGTGGCCATATTCAGTTGCCGCTGAAACGGGAAAAAATGCTGCCAAGCCGCCTTTGAATTTCTCTTGGCGTGTTTCTGCGCAAGGCCCTGCTTTTGCCAGCGCCACTCCGCCTGTTCACCCTACACGCTGCCGTGACGCAGGCCTTTTGGCCTTCTTTGATCGTGCGTAAGGCCTACCTCAACCAAGCCCGCACCAAGCCGGGCGTTAGAGGAGGACCACCCCATGAAGATTTCTTACGCTTTTGCAGCCATCGCAATGCTTGCGGCCCCGGCTTTCGCCCAAACTGAAGGCGATATCAAAGTCGATCCATCCACCGTCACCTGCAATGATTTCACGATGATGGATATGCAGAACATGACCACGGTGGGCATCGCGATGAAAGAATCGTTCAAGGATGATGCTGCACTCTCCACAAAATTCAGCGCGCTCAGTGAAGAAGACATGACCACGGCGGCAGCGGATGCCTGCAAGGCGCATCCCGACGGCAAAGTCATCGACGCACTGAAGATGTAATTTCAGCATGGCCTGTAAAAGCTGAAACAAAAACGCGCGCGGTAATCCACGCGCGTTTTCCTTTGTTGCAATGCTGACCAAACGATACGCTCGGCATGTTGGACGACGCTTGCGTCGCGTGGCTTTCAACAGGTCTGTTACAACCTCTCACCCTTTCGTCAGTTCACGCGCTTGGCAAATCGTGTGATCAAGCATCCGTTGTAAAACCGGAACACCCGGCACCAACGCCGGAGTTCAACAAGGGATCACACCATGAAAATTTCTTTCGCAGTTGCAGCTTTGGCCATGCTTTCCGCCCCGGCTTTCGCGGAAACCATGAAGATGGATGCGGCCACAATGACCTGTGCCGATCTGATGAAGATGGACATGAAGGGCATGATGGATGCCGGCATGGCGATGAAGGAAGCGATGAAAGATGATGCCAAAGTCATGGCGATGAGCGACGAAGACGTCACCAAAGCCGCCGAGGAAGCCTGCAAAATGCATCCTGACGGCACGGTGACTGATGCAATGATGCCGAAGATGTAAACCGAGCTTGGCGCGGGGAGGAGTACTCGCGCCAATCCCATTGGAGCAAAGCTTAACAAAGTCTTAACTCCCCACCCATAACCCGTTGAAATCAAATAACCACAGCCCCTGTCCACGCGTGGACACGCCCCAATAAAAAGCGCGCGCAGGCCGAAACCCACGCGCGTCTTCAAATCTTAGCCCAGCTTAAACCAGATCAAACCGATCCGCGTTCATCACCTTGACCCAAGCCGCCACAAAGTCGCGCACAAAGGCGGTCTGACCGTCACTCTGCCCGTAAATCTCGGCCAAAGCCCGCAGCTGCGAGTTCGATCCGAACACCAGATCATTCCGCGTCGCCATCCATTTCAGCGCTCCCGTCGCACGATCCCGGCCCTCAAACTCGGTCTCTGCCGGGGTGGTGGCTTTCCAGACGGTGCCCATATCCAGCAGATTGACGAAGAAATCGTTGCTCAACACGCCGGGACGGTCGGTGAACACCCCATGCTGCGAATGCCCGGTATTGGCGTCCAAAGCCCGCAACCCCCCGACCAGTACCGTCATCTCGGGAGCGGTCAAGGTCAGCAGTTGCGCCCGATCCAACAGCAACTCTTCTGCCGAAACCGAATACTGCACCTTCAGATAGTTGCGGAACCCGTCCGCCACCGGCTCTAGCACCGCAAAGCTTTCCACATCGGTCTGCTCTTGGCTGGCATCCGTCCGCCCCGGCGAGAAAGGCACCGCAACCGGATGCCCCGCCGCCGCCGCCGCATTTTCCACTGCAGCCGAGCCGCCCAGCACGATCAGATCGGCCAGTGATACCGATTTGCCCGGATGTGACGCGTTGAACGACGCCTGCACGCCTTCCAGCACAGCCAGCACCTTGGCCAAAATCTCGGGCTGATTCACCGCCCAATCCTTCTGCGGGGCCAACCGAATACGCGCGCCATTCGCGCCGCCGCGTTTATCCGAGCCCCGGAAGGTCGAAGCCGACCCCCAAGCCACCGAAACCAGTTCCGAGACGGTCAGCGCCGAGCCCAAAATTTGCGCCTTCAACGCGGCCACATCCGCCGCATCAATCGGCGTGCCGGTAGCGTCAGGGACCGGATCCTGCCAGATCAGATCTTCCGCAGGCACTTCTGGCCCCAGATACAGCACTTTCGGCCCCATATCGCGGTGGGTCAGTTTGAACCAAGCCCGCGCAAACGCATCGGCAAACGCTGCCTGATCGTCGTGGAACCGGCGCGAGATCGGGCCGTAGATCGGGTCAAACCGCATCGCAAGGTCCGCCGTCGTCATCATCGGGCGATGGGTGATCGAGGCGTCATGTGCGTCGGGGATCATATCTTGCGGCTCGACATCGCGGGCGAGGAAAATCTGCGCGCCGGCGGGGCTTTTGGTCAGCTCCCACTCATATTTGAACAGCATGTTGAAATAGCCGTTATCCCAAGTCGTCGGGTTCGGCTTCCACGCGCCTTCGATGCCAGAGCTGGTGGTGTGAACACCAGATCCCGAGCCAAAGCCGTTCTGCCAGCCCAGACCCTGCTGCGCCATCGAAGCTGCTTCCGGGTCAGCCCCCACCAAAGCCGGATCACCCGCGCCATGCGCCTTGCCAAAGGTATGCCCACCGGCGACCAAAGCCACGGTTTCTTCATCATCCATCGCCATCCGTGCGAAAGTTTCACGGATATCACGGCCCGAGGCGACCGGATCGGCCACGCCGTCCGGGCCTTCGGGGTTGACGTAGATCAGGCCCATCTGCACGGCGGCCAGCGGGTTTTCCAGATCACGCTCGCCCGAATAGCGGCTGTTCTTGTTGGCAGGATCGTTCGACGCGATCAGCCAGGTATCTTCCGAACCCCAGTAGATATCCTCTGGCGGCTCCCAAACGTCCACGCGTCCGCCACCGAAACCAAAGGTCTTGAAGCCCATCGACTCCAGCGCGACGTTGCCGGTCAGCACGATCAGATCGGCCCAGGAAATCGCGTTGCCGTATTTCTGCTTGATCGGCCACAACAAGCGGCGGGCTTTGTCCAAGCTGACGTTATCCGGCCAGGAATTCAGCGGCGCGAACCGCTGCGTGCCCGAGCCTGCACCACCACGACCATCACCGGTGCGGTAGGTGCCAGCACTGTGCCACGCCATGCGGATGAAGAACGGCCCGTAATGGCCCCAATCGGCGGGCCACCACGGCTGGCTATCGGTCATCAGCGCGTGCAGGTCTTGCTTGACGGCGGCCAAATCCAGCGCTTTGAAGGCCTCGGCATAGTCGAAGCCGCCAGGCATCGGGCTGGCGATGGGGGTATTCTGATGCAAAATCCGCAGGTTAAGCTGGTTCGGCCACCAATCACGGTTGGAACGGGCTTTGTGGGTGGTGTGCTGGCTTCCGCCATGCATCACCGGGCATCTGCCGCCGCTGGCGCTATCGTTTCCGTCCATCGTTCTCTCCGATTCTGCTGAAGTCCGCCCCTGTGAACGGTCTTTTGCTTTGTGCTGGCATCACTATAACAACGTGATGGCATTAGTTTAAGTTGAATATACTGATTGTTCCGATAAGTTAGACTTATGATAAACTTTACCCTGAAACAGTTCCGATATTTTGAAGCCCTCGCCCGTCACGGCCATTTTGGCCGCGCGGCAGAGACCTGCGCCATCTCGCAACCTGCGCTGTCGATGCAAATCAAAGAGTTGGAAGCCGCCCTTGGCACCGATCTGTTTGAACGCGGCGCGCGGCAAGTGCGGCTGACGAGCTTTGGCGAGGCGTTTGCGGTCAGGGTGCGCGATATCCTGCGCTCGGTCGATGAATTGGCCGACATCGCACGCGCGGCGCAGACGCAACTGGTGGGCCGTTTGCGGATCGGGGTGATTCCCACCATCGCACCCTATCTGTTGCCGACGATCATCGGCAATCTGATGCGGTTGAACGCCGATCTTGATTTGCAACTGCGCGAAACCGTCACGCCGAAATTACTCACCGAACTCGCCGAAGGTCGCTTGGATACTGCGATCGTGGCGCTGCCGATCTCCGAGCCGTCCCTCACCGAAGTACCGCTGTTCTCGGAAGATTTCGTGCTGATCCGCCCCGCCGAGGATGAAGGCAAACCCGTGCCCAGCCGCGAACGCCTGCGCGAAATGCGCCTGCTTTTGCTGGAGGAAGGCCATTGCTTTCGCGACCAAGCGCTGTCGTTTTGCAACATGTCTGCCGCCCCGCCGCGTGAATTGCTGGACGGAAGCTCGCTGTCGACCTTGGTGCAAATGGTCAGCGCAGGCATCGGCGTGACGCTGATCCCCGAGATGGCGATGGCGGTGGAAACCCGTTCGGCGTCCGTGTCGGTGGCGCGGTTTGGCGATCCGAAACCGCAGCGTATGGTCGGCATGGTCTGGCGCAAAACTTCACCACTGGCCAAGCAACTGCTGCAAGTAGCTGAGCTGGTGCGGTTCTCAGCCGAGACTCTGCGCGCCCAACATGGGGCAATCTGACTATCTGCTTATTTTTTAGGCGGCTTTCGCGGAAATCTTCATCACTTGCGCCGAAACCGCCCACTGATGCACAAAGTGTTAGAGGATCACCGCAGGCTGTGAAAAAACCTACCCATCCCTGAAAGAAAATATCATGTCCATCCTCGCCAGCATCTATCATCTGACCCATTACAAATACGACCGCCCGGTCGCACTGGGCCCGCAGATCATCCGCCTGCGTCCGGCGCCGCACAGCCGCACGCGGGTGGTATCCCATGCGCTGAAAGTGACGCCCGCGAACCATTTCGTGAACTATCAGCAGGATTTGTACGGCAACTGGCTGGCCCGCTATGTGTTTCCCGATCCGGTGACGGAACTAAAGATCGAGGTCGATCTGACCGCCGATATGACCGTCTACAACCCGTTCGATTTCTTTGTCGAAGCCAGCGCCGAAACTTGGCCGTTTGAGTATCCTGCCGAGATCGCCGAAGATCTGGTGATCTATCGCAACTGCGACGCTCCCGGCCCGCTGTTGCAAGCTTTTCTAGACCGCGTGCCGCGCGAGCCTTTGCGCACCATCGACTTCATCGTGCGGCTGAACGCCCAGCTTGCGCAGGAAATCGGCTATGTGATCCGGATGGAGCCGGGGGTGCAGACGCCCGAGGAAACCTTGGGTCTGGCCTTGGGATCGTGCCGCGATACCTCGTGGCTGTTGGTCAACGCGCTGCGCCATCTGGGCTTCGCCGCGCGGTTTGTGTCGGGCTATTTGATCCAGTTGAAACCCGATCTGGTGGCCGTCGATGGCCCGCAAGGCACCGACAAAGACTTCACCGATCTGCACGCGTGGTGCGAGGTTTACTTGCCGGGTGCTGGCTGGATCGGGCTTGACCCGACCTCGGGCCTGCTGACCGGCGAAAGCCATATTCCTCTGTCGGCCACGCCGCATTACTCCAACGCAGCACCCATATCGGGCATGGCGAGTTATGCCGAGGTCAATTTCGACTTCGACATGACCGTCACCCGCACCGCCGAGCATCCCCGCATCACCATGCCGTTTTCGGACACCGCGTGGAATGATCTGAACCAGCTTGGCCACAAGGTCGATGCCGCTTTGGCCGAGGGCGACGTCCGCCTGACCATGGGCGGTGAGCCGACTTTCGTCTCGATTGACGACTTTGAGGCCGGCGAGTGGAACACCGATGCTGTCGGCCCCACCAAGCGCGTATTCGCCGATGCGCTGATCCGCCGCCTGCAAGCCCGCTTCGCGCCGGGGGGCTTCCTGCATTACGGTCAGGGCAAATGGTATCCCGGCGAAACCCTGCCGCGCTGGACGTTCTCTCTGTATTGGCGCCGCGATGGCAAGCCGATCTGGCACAACCCCGAGCTGATCGCGCATGAAGTCTCGGACGGAGCGACCCCGGAGCAGGCCAGCACCCTGCTGCAAAACATCGCGCAAACCCTTGGCTTGCCTGCGGAAAACGTCACCCCCGCCTTTGAAGACCCCGCCGAATGGATCGTCAAGGAAGGCAATCTGCCGGAAAACGTCACCCCGGAAAACTCGCAGCTGAAAGACCCAGAAGAACGCAACCGCATCGCGCGGGTGTTCTCGCGCGGCCTGACCGAACCGTCAGGTTTCGTGCTGCCCGTGCAGCGCTGGCAATCCCGCGCCGCACAAACTTGGGTGTCCGAGAAATGGGCTTTGCGGCGTGGCCATCTGTTCCTTGTGCCCGGCGACAGCCCCGTCGGCTACCGCCTGCCGCTGGGGTCTTTGCCCCATGTCAAACCCGCTGATTACCCGCATATCCACCCTGCGGACCCGTTCGACACGCGCGGCCCACTGCCCAATTTCACCCCTGAACCTATAGCGGAGCCCGCCCAAGCTGTCGCCAGCTTCACCGCCGCTGAACCCAGCCAAGACCGCCGCGAGCAGGTGATTTCCGACCTCGCCGGTTCCGTCCGCACCGCGATTTCAGTGGAACCCCGCGATGGCCGCCTGTGCGTCTTCATGCCCCCGGTGGAAAAGGTCGAAGACTATCTTGAACTCGTCGCAGCCGCTGAAACCGCCGCGAAAAACCTAGGCCTACAAGTGCATATCGAAGGCTACGGCCCGCCGAACGATCCGCGCCTGAACGTGATCCGCGTCGCCCCCGATCCGGGGGTGATTGAGGTCAATATCCACCCGTCGCACAACTGGGCCGAAACGGTGGCGACCACCGAAGCGGTCTATGAAGAAGCCCGCCAACTCCGCCTAGGTGCCGATAAATTCATGATCGACGGCAAGCATACCGGCACCGGCGGCGGCAACCATGTCGTTGTCGGCGGTGTCACGCCATCCGATAGCCCGTTCCTGCGCCGCCCCGATCTGCTGGCCAGCCTGATCCTGCATTGGCAGCGCCACCCGTCGCTGTCCTACATGTTCTCCGGCCTGTTCATCGGCCCAACCTCTCAAGCCCCGCGCATTGACGAAGCGCGGATGGACGCGCTGTATGAGTTGGAAATAGCGCTGGCCCAAATCCCCACACCCGGCCAAGGTGCCGCGCCACCGCCGTGGCTGGTCGACCGGCTTTTGCGCAACCTGCTGGTCGATGTCACCGGCAACACCCACCGCGCCGAGATTTGCATCGACAAGCTCTATTCTCCCGATGGCCCCACTGGCCGCCTTGGTCTGGTGGAATTCCGCGGTTTCGAGATGCCGCCGAACCCCCGGATGAGCCTTGCGCAACAACTGCTGATCCGCGCCCTGATCGCCCGGATGTGGGCCAGCCCGATCAAGGGCAACCTCACCCGCTGGGGCACCAATCTGGCCGACCGCTTCATGCTGCCGCATTTCGTCTGGGCTGATTTCTTGGATGTGCTGGCCGATCTGCGCCAGCATGGTTTCGATTTCAACCCCGACTGGTTCAAGGCGCAAGCCGAGTTCCGCTTCCCGTTCTGCGGCGAGGCGACGTTTGAAGGCGTCACGCTGGAAATTCGTCAGGCGTTGGAGCCGTGGCACGTCATGGGCGAAACCGGTGCGATTGGCGGCACCGTGCGCTATACCGACAGTTCTGTGGAACGCCTGCAAGCCAAACTGACAGGCGGCGATCCGGGGCGCTATACCGTCACCTGCAACCAGCGCCAGATGCCGATGCAAAGGGTGGGCGCAGGTGTAGCGGTGGCTGCCGTGCGCTTCAAAGCATGGCAACCGCCCTTGGCCTTGCACCCGGTCTTGCCTGTCAACGCCCCCCTGACCTTCGATGTCTACGACACTTGGACAGGCCGCGCTTTGGGCGGCTGCACCTATCACGTCGCCCACCCCGGCGGGCGCAATTATGACACCTTCCCGGTCAACAGCAACGAGGCCGAAGCGCGCAGGCTTGCCCGGTTCGAGCCACACGGGCATACTGGCGGCCAATACGAACCGACAGCAGAAACCCCGCACCCCGAGTTCCCGATGACCCTCGATTTGCGCCGCGCTCCACGGAACTGATGGCACGCAAGGCCAAAGCAAAGCCGGTCGATACCCAGCTTTTCGCTCGGTATCGCCCGCTTCCCGGCGTGCCGGATGAATTGGTGGACGCGCAAGGCGCGATGCGCCCGGTTTGGGCTGGCCTGCTGGCGCATATGTCAAGCCTGTCTGCGGCAGAAGTAAAAGACGCCTTCGCGCGGGGCGAACAGCATCTGGCCGATACAGGGGTGTTCTTTCGCAAATATGGCGATAAATCCAGCGCGGGCCGCGACTGGCCGTTCTCGGCGGTGCCGATCTTGCTGCCCGAAGCCGATTGGCACAGCATCCAGGCGGGTCTGATCCAGCGCGCCGAGATTATGGAACTGCTCGCCGCCGATCTTTACGGCGAGAACCGCCTGGTTGCCGAAGGCCATCTGCCCGCCAGCCTGATCGCCGAAAGCCCGGAATGGCTGCGCCCGATGGTGGGGGTGAAACCGCGCTCCGGGCATTTCCTGCATTTCATGGCGTTTGAGATTGGCCGTGGCCCGGATGGCCGATGGTGGGTGCTGTCTGATCGCACAGATGCCCCCTCAGGTGCGGGCTTTGCGCTGGAAAACCGCGTCGCGGCCTCCCGCGTCTTCCCCGACCTCTATCGCACCACCAATGTCCACCGCCTTGCGGGCTTCTTCCGCGCCTTCCGCGATGCGCTGGAAAAACTGCGCAGCGATCCTACCTCGCGCGTCGGTATCCTCACCCCCGGCCCGTTGACCGACACCTATTACGAGCAGGCCTATATCGCCCGCTATCTCGGCATGGCGTTGCTGGAGGGCGAGGATCTGACCGTTGAAAACGGCCAGCTTTATGTCCGCACCGTCGAAGGCCTCGCCCCGGTCGATGTGCTCTGGCGGCGGATGGATGGCATCTGGGCCGACCCGTTGGAACTGCGCGGCGACAGCCATCTTGGCACCCCTGGCCTGATGTCGGCGGTGCGGCAAGGCAATGTCACCATGGTCAACGCTTTGGGCGTCGGCGTGCTGGAAACTCAGGCGTTGATGGCTTTCCTGCCGAAAATCGCCAAGGTGCTGACGGGCCAGCCGCTGCGCATCCCCAATGTGGCGACATGGTGGTGCGGTCAGGCCAAGGAACTTGCACATGTCCGCGCCCATGCTGATCGGATGCTGATCGGCCCGGCGATGGCCACCCGGATCGCCTTTGAATCCACCGCCCCCCATGCCGTCGGCGGTCAGATGCGCGGTGCCGCCGATGATGCCGATCTGCACGACTGGCTGACCGACAATGCGGGCGGCTTGGTTGGCAAAGAGCTGGTGACGCTTTCCACCACCCCGTTTTACGAAAACGGCGCTTTGGTGCCGCGCCCGATGTCGCTGCGGGTGTTCCTCGCCCGCAGCGAAAACGGCTGGCACGTCATGCCCGGGGGTTTCGCCCGTATTGGGGCTGGCACCGACACCACCGCGATTTCGATGCGCAACGGCGGGTCGGTGGCCGATGTCTGGGTGGTCAGCGACACGCCCGTCGAGCCCGTTACCCTGCGCGCGCCACAATCCACGCCCTTCATCCGCGCCCAGCCGGGGCCACTGCCCAGCCGCGCCGCCGACAATCTGTTCTGGCTTGGCCGCTATGTCGAACGCACCGAGGGCCTGCTGCGGCTCGTGCGTGCCTATAATGGTCGCGTGAACGAGGCTGGCAACGCCGCCTTGCTTGCCACCATCCGCGCCCGGCTGAAATCCTACGGTGTCGATGCGACCGAAGCCTTTCCGGCAGGGGTGCTGAACACCCTCAGCTCCGCCGTTTACAGCGCCAGCCAGATCCGCGACCGCTTCAGCGTCGATGGTTGGTCTGCCTTGCAAGACATCGAGAAATCCATGACCCGCATCGCCAAAACCACCGAAACTGGTGGGGACGCAGCGCAGGTGATGAGTGTGATGCTGCGCAAGATCGCGGGTTTTTCCGGCCTTGTGCATGAAAACATGTATCGCGCCACGGGTTGGCATTTCCTGTCGATCGGCAGATCGCTGGAACGCGCCGCAATGATGACCGATCTGTTGGCTGCGGTGACAGGGCCGGTCCTGCTTCCCGGCGGTCTCGACATGGCGATTGAGGTCGGCGACAGCATCATGGTCCACCGTCAGCGTTATGCCGTGTTCACCAGCCGGGAAAGTGTTGTCGACCTGCTGGGTCTTGACGAATCCAACCCGCGCGCGGTCCGCTTCCAGCTGGATGTGATCGCCAAATGTGTAGACGAGTTGTCCCGCACCGGACCGCATGGTCAGATGACCGAGTTTGAACGCAAGGTGCGGATGCTGCAAACTGCGGTGATCGTGCATACCGTGCAAACACTGGACACGCAGGCGCTGCTGACCGCACGCGGGCAGATTTATGATCTGTCCACCGCGCTCGGCTCTGCGTTCATGCATTAAAGCATGTCAGTTCATGATAAAAATAGTCTTATCGAAAACTGCGTTCGCGCATATGCGAGGGGCCGCGATTTTCGATTCAATCTGAACCTGACATGCTCTTGGGGGCAGTGATGATCTACGACATCAAGCTGCAAATCACCTATCAATACGCCAACCCGGCGGTGGGCGGGCGGCATGTGGTCTGCGTGATACCGCGAGACATGCCGGGTCAACGGGTGATGGCAAGCTTGCTCGACATCGCGCCGCGCCCAGAAGAACGGCTGGACCGGGTGGATTTCTTCGGCAACCGCATCACCGAATTCAGCTTTCGCGGCCCGCATGACTCGGTGGCCTTCACCATGAAAGCCCGGATCGAGCGGTTGATCACCCCAAGCCTGCCCACCAATGCCATTCCCCTGCTCGCCATGCCCAGCGCTTTGGCCGCGCAGCGCGATCTTGGCCCGAACTCTCCTCTGCATTTCCTGTCGCCCTCGGTCCGTGTGCCGCGTGATCGGGCGATGACTGCCTTTGCCTTAGGCGCGCTGCACCCCGGTATGACCGTGGCCGACGCTGTCGCGGCCATCGGCAGCGCGCTTTATCGTCATATGAAGTTTGATCCGGAAGCCACCACCGTCGACACCCCCGCGACCGAAGCTTTCGCCAAGCGCCACGGCGTCTGTCAGGATTTCTCGCATATCATGATCGCCTGCCTGCGCGGCATCGGCCTCCCCGCAGGCTACGTTAGTGGCTTTCTGCGTACCCTGCCGCCGCCGGGAAAACCGAGACTCGAAGGTGCCGATGCGATGCATGCTTGGGTGCGTGCGTGGTGCGGCCCTGAGGCTGGCTGGATCGAGTTCGATCCCACCAATGACAAACTCGCAGGCGAAGATCATATCGTCGTGGCGCGGGGCCGTGATTATGCCGATGTCTCGCCGATCAAAGGCACGATGCGAATCTCTGGTGGACAGAAAAGCAAACAAGCCGTCGATGTGATTCCGCTGGCGGGGTAGGGGCCCGGCTCGCGCTCGCGCTCCCCATCTGTTTGCTCGGGTCATCCTCTGTGCGCAAGTTTCCTCAACGTTCCGGGGGGCGAAGCGCCCCCGGCGGGTTGCAGCATGCAGAACGCTTACAATCTCCCATCCCATTTCTACGCAGCCACCCTGCCAACAAATTCTGTTGACACAAACATGCATCTCATAATTACTAAACCGACTAGTAAATATTTTCGACTCAAAATATCTGCTAGCCGGAGGAAGCGCCAATGATGCAAGAACGGATAGAGGGCAAATGGCTCGCCGCTTTTCGCCGCGTCTTCGCGCTGAACGGCGTAGGCTATGCAACCCCCATCGCCATCCTGGCCGAAACCCAATCCCGCCCGGTGCTGATCCACCTGTGCGAACTCGCCGCCTACGACCTTGGCGCGGAATTCTGCATCATCACCATGCCCACGCCACCGCAAAACGCCCCGGTGCCTGTGAAATCCACCGGCACCAGCTGGGCGATCCAACAAAACCGCGCCGTGATCGAAGCCCTGAAACGTGTCGAAGTCATCGTAGATTGCACCGTTGAAGGCCTGATCCACGCCCCCGAATGGCCCGAGATCGAAGCCGCAGGTCGCACCCGCCTGCTGGTGATCACCAACGAACACCCCGAAATTCTGGAACGCACCGAACCCAAAGCAGAACACGGCCCAAAAGTGCAACTTGGCATCCAGATGCTGCGCGAAACGTCCGAGATGCGCGTGACCTCCGCCGCTGGCACCGATCTGACCATCAATCTACGCGGTGCGCCCTGTGGCGGCACCGCTGGTTTCGGCACCAAACCGGGCGATGTGGCGCATTGGCCGGGTGGGTTGTGCCTCGCCTTCCCCGGCAAGAATGCGGTCAACGGGCGAATCGTGATGGATGTCGGCGATATGAACCTGACGTTCAAAACCTACCTCACCAGCCGCATCGACTGCACCATCGAGAATGATTTCGTCACCGCCATCAAGGGTGACGGCATCGACGCCTTGCATTTCCGCGAATACATGGCCGCTTGGGATGATCCGAACGCTTATGGCCTCAGCCACGTTGGCTGGGGGATGAACCCCAGCGCCCATTGGATTTCTGCCGCGATGTACGACAAGCGCGACATGCAGGCCGTCGAATTTCGCGCCCTCGCCGGGTCTTTCCTGTGGTCCACCGGAGCCAACCAATACGCCGGCCGCTACACCTTGGGCCATTTCGATCTGCCGATGCGCAACTGCACCATCGCCCTTGACGGACGCATCGTCGTCAAAGCGGGCGTCCTTCAAGGCGAACTGGCGCAATAGCGCAACGGAGACCACCATGAGCACGATTGCCGACTACTACGATCTGTCTCGTATCCGCCCCGAAGTCCAGGCGGTGCTGAACCGCCTCAATGAGATGGGTCCAACCTTCGCCGCCCGCGCCAAAGGCATCGACGTGGACGCCACATTCCCGGTGGAAAACTACAAGGACCTCGCCACCGAGGGCTACCTCACCCTCAC
Source organism: Cypionkella sp. (assembly GCA_046590425.1). Lineage (GTDB taxonomy): Bacteria > Pseudomonadota > Alphaproteobacteria > Rhodobacterales > Rhodobacteraceae > Cypionkella. Next base: position 42,338 of record JBKJTI010000296.1, read on the forward strand.
CGTCCCAACCGAATTCGGCGGCCACGGTTTCAGCCTTGGCGAATACGCGATGTGCGGGGCCGAGATCGGCAAGTACTGCGGTGCCACTGCGCTGACCTTCAACATGCACAACTCGTCAATGATGTGGTCGCGCTTCATGTATGAATTACCGAACCTCACCGACGCCGACCGCGCCGCCTTCGCCCCCCTGCGCGAAAAACAATTCCGCCGCGCGGTGGCCGAGCAAGGCATCTACTCGCAACCAATCTCAGAAGCCGGCCAGAACTGGACCTCCAAACCCGCCCAAACCAACTGCCGCAAGGTGCATGGCGGCTGGCTGATCAACGGTTTCAAGAAATTCGCCAGCCTCGCGGGCTATTGCGACTACTATTCCATCGTCTGCACTGAGCATTTCGACGGTATCGAGCCGCGTCACGAAGACACCATGATCTTCGTCGTCGCGAAAGAGGCCAAGGGTCTGACCGTGCAAGGCTCGTGGGATCCTTTGGGCATGCGCGGCACCAATTCGCGCGATCTGGTGCTGAAAGATGTATTCGTCACCGAAGACGATCTGATGATGCCGCGCGGGCTTTTCATCAAAACCCTGCCGCATTGGCCGCATATGATGGCCACCCTCAGCCCCACCTACATGGGCCTCGCCCAAGGTGCCTACGATTTCACCGTCGCCTATCTGCGCGGCGAAGTCGAAGGCCAGCCCGCCGCCGACCGCCGCATGTTTGGCACCAAACGCATCGCCGTAGGCCGGATGTATGCCCGTCTGGCGAACATGCGCGCCCTCTGGTGGCAGGCGTTTATGGAGGCGCAAGGCATGCCATCGAAAGCCCAAGTTTTGCGGATGTATGCCGCCCAATACAACGTGATGGAGGGCGTGCAGGAAATCGCCGCGCTTGCGATCCGCACCTGTGGCGGCCAGTCGATGCTAAAGTCGATGCCCTTGGAACGCATGTATCGCGACAGCCGCTGTGGCGCACTGATGCTACCATATACCTCGGAAATCATGGAGGATTACCTCTCTGTCCTCACCCTCTACGACATGGATGAACTCGACATGGCCCCCGGCGACGAGGGCGGCGCGCGATCCTCGCTTTGGCGCGGTGACTCAGGCACGCTGAAAGGCCTGCGTTGACATGGCGCGTGAAACCGTGCATGTCATGGGCCGCACCAGCGCCGCACCCGATGCCGTCTGGGCCATCGCCCGCGACTTCTGCGGCGCTTGGCACCCCGGCCTCGCCACCATCACGGCAGAACGCAGCCCGACAGGCGCTGAAATCCGCCGCTTCACCGCCCACGGCGAAGACACCGTGTATCGCGAGCAACTGATCTACCTCTCCGACAGCGACCGCAGCCTTGCCTACACACATCTCGAAGGCATCCGGGGTGCCGACCGCTACACCGCCCGCCTGACGATTTCCCCTGTCACCGGCGGCTCTGTGATCAACTGGAGCGCGGAAATCGTGGCCCCTCCGGCCCGCGCCACCGAGATCGCCAACGGCACAAAGCCGATCTTTGAAGCCGGGATCAACGCGCTTTCCGCCGCGACCACGCAGACAGAATACCCAGAGCCCGCGCTGCCAAACGCCCCCCTGCAAACCCGAATCCTTCCCGGCACCCCGCAACTCGCCCTGACCCACACGCCCGCCAAACCCGGCCCGCTGGTCCTGTTCCTGCATGGCATTGGCGGCGCGCGCAGCAACTGGACCGCGCAATTGCAAGGCGTCGGCAACTTCGCCCTAGCCGCCGCGCTTGATCTGCGTGGCTATGGCGACAGCACGCTCGGCTTCCGCCAATCCACTATCGACGATTACTGCGAAGACATCCTGCGCGTCATGGCCGAATTCAACGCCGAGAAACTGATCCTCTGCGGCCTGTCCTACGGCTCTTGGGTCGCCACATCCTTCGCCATGCGCCACCCCGACAAACTCGCAGGCCTCGTGCTGTCGGGTGGCTGCACCGGCATGTCCGAAGCGGGCCCCGAAGAACGTGAAGCCTTCCGCGTCAGCCGCGAAGTCCCCTTGGACGCAGGCCAGACCCCCAAGGATTTCGCCCCCGCCGTGGTCAACATCATCGCAGGCCCCAACGCCAGCGATCAAATCCGTGCCGATCTGCTCGCCTCGATGTCCGCCATCCCCGCCGCCACCTACCGCGATGCCCTGCGCTGCTTCACCACCCCGTTGGAACGTTTCGATTTCGCCAAACTCACCATGCCCGTGCTGTTGATGACAGGCGAACACGACCGCCTTGCCCCCCCGTCCGAGATCCGCGCCGTCGCAGGCCGCATCACCGACGCCGCCCCCCGCCCGGATGTGCGGTTTGAGGTGATCGCCGATGCAGGCCACGTCTGCAACGTCGCCCAACCCAGCACTTACGACCGCCCCCTGCTGCAATTCATCCGCAAGGTGATTGCATGACAGCCGTCCCGCAACGCGAACTCAACCGCCTCGCCAAACAGCGCCGCATCCTTGACGCCGCCTTGGCGGTCTTCGCCGCCGAAGGCTATTCCGGCACCTCGATGGATGCCATTGCTGCCAAAGCCGCCGTCTCAAAACCTACGCTCTATCAATACTTTGGCACCAAGGAACAACTGTTCACCGAGATTATGCTGGCCGAGCGTAACACCATGCTCTTGGCCTTCGACCACCCCGACACCGATATGGTCGCGGAACTTCACAGCTTCGCGTGGCGCTACGCCGACACCGTGATGCGCCCGGAATTTCTGTCGCTCGCCCGCCTGATCATCGGCGAGGCGCAGCGCTTCCCCGAAATAGGGCGCGCCTACCAAGCCGCTGGCCCGGACCGGGTTCTGGCCGGGATGATCACTTACCTCACCCGCCAGCGCGACGCCAAAAAACTGACCTTTGACGATGCCGAACTCGCCGCCGAAGACCTCTGGGGCCTGATTCTGTCGGCCCCCCGCAACCAAGCCCTGCACCTGCCCGACCGCATCCCGACGAAGCCCGAACTCGCCCGCTACATCAACAACGGCTTACGGGTGTTCCTGAAAGCCTATGCCACCGATCCGGCCCGCGACTTGGCCCAACTTCAAACTATCACGGGGACATCATGAGCCTGCAAGCCTTCCTTGACGACGAGAACAGCCGCTTCGCCACCGTTGCCCTCGTCGATACCAACGGCCTGTTGCGCGGCCAAATGGTGTCCACCCGCAGCCTGAAAGGCATCCTGAAATCCGGCATGGGCATGGCCCCGGCGCAACTCGCCCTAGACCCCACCGACCAGATGTTAGAGATGCCCGGCGTCACCGATGGGACGGGCGATTTCCACGACGACCCGCTGATCGTCGACCCCAGTTCTGCCCGCCGTATCCCATGGGCCCGCCCCGGCCACGATCTTTTGCTGCTCACCCAATACTCCGGCGAAACCGCCGCTCTTTGCCCCCGATCCATCCTGAAATCGGTGTTAGACCGCGCCGCTGCCGCAGGCTTCACCCCGAAATACGGCATGGAACTGGAATACACCCTGTTCGATGAAACCCCCGAATCCGCTCGCGAAAAAGGCTATCGCAACCTGAAAACCGCGACGATGCACGCCAGTCACGATCTGATTCTGTATCAAACCGTGCAGCAGGAATGGTATGAGGCGGTCTCGGACATGTGCGGCCCGCTGCGCATTGACCTTGCCAAAATGCACGAAGAAATCGGCGGCGGTTTTATGGAAGCCTGCATCGGCGCGGGTGAAGGGTTAGAGCCTGCCGATCAATTGATGCTGCTGAAAAACTTCATCCGCGCCCTTGCGATGCGCCAAGGCCGCTGCGTTACCTTCATGCCGCGCTGGACGGAAGACGCCGACAGCCAGTCGATCCATGTCCATATCTCGCTGAAAGACCGCGCGGGCAATGCCATTTTCCACCAGGACGGCCAAAAGAACGGCATCTCCCAAACCTTCCGCCATTTCCTCGGCGGCCTGCAGCGCTACATCGGCGAGATGACCTTGATCTGCCAGCCCACCGTCAATTCTTACCGCCGCTTCGCCCCCGGCACCTTCGCGCCCCCCGGCCTGACCTGGGGCTATGAAAACCGCACCACATGCTTCCGAGTGGTCGGTCACGATGCAGCCTCCTTGCGCGTTGAAAACCGCCTGCCCGGTGCCGACACTAACCCCTACCTCACCGCCGCCGCCACCATCGCCGCGGGCGTCGCGGGCATAATCGAGCAGATCGAACCCGAACCCGAAGTCATCGGCAACGGCCACACCCTGACCGGAGATCGCCCCGATTTCGCCCGCTCAATGCCCGAAGCCATTGATCGGCTGCGCAATTCGGCCTTCGCGAAAGACTGGCTGGGCCCGCGTTTTGTCGAGGCGTTCTCGGCCACGCGCCAAAGCCAATACGACCAATTCCGCAAGAAAGTCCCCGATGTCGAACTGCAACGCTTCTTTGATCTGGGGTAATAGATGACCAACCTGCGCCACGACTTCATCGAAGGCATGAGCCGCGCCGCCACCTTCGTTTCCGTCATCACCACCGATGGCGAGGCAGGTCGCTTCGGCGTCACGGTATCCTCGATGACATCGGTTTCTGCCGATGGCGCAGGCCCGTCGCTATTGGTCTGCGTCCACCACCTCTCACCCGCAGCAACGGCAATCCTGCGCAACCGCGCCTTCTGCGCCAACCTGCTCAGCGCCGCGCAACACGGCACCTCTGATCTGTTTTCGGGCCGCCACAAGCCGCAAGGTGACCGTTTTGATGAAGTGAAATGGCAGCCGGGGCAGGCGGGTCAGCCGATCTTGACCGAGGCTTCTGCCAGCTTTGAATGCAGCTTGAAGACAGCTCTACTCTGGGAAACCCACTACATCCTTGTGGGCGAAGTCAGCGCCGTAGCGCTGACCGATAACCATGATGCGCTGCTGTATGGACAGCGCGCCTATAAACGCGCCGTCCATATTCCTTAGTGCTGTTCAACCGTTTTGGCCTGCCCGCGCGTTTTATACAAGCTGAAGCCCACGCCAGCCGCCAGAATCGCGAAGGTAATACCCAGCGACCAACTCGGCGGAAACTTCTCCAAATCCATCCAGTCGGCGACAAACACTTTCGAGCCGATGAACACCAACAACAACGACAGCGCGTATTTCAGATAAGCAAAGCGGTGCAAGATCGCAGACAAAGCGAAATACAGCGCGCGCAGACCCAGAATAGCGAAGATGTTAGAGGTATAAACGATGAACGGATTGGTGGTGATCGCGAACACCGCAGGCACCGAATCCACCGCGAACACCAGATCGGCAATCTCAATCAGCACCAGCGCCAGAAACAGCGGCGTCACATAGCGCAACCCGTCGCGCTTCACGAAAAACGCGTTGCCCTCAAGCCCCTCCGTCAGCCGCATCCGCCGCTTCAAAAACCGCAGCACCGGGCCATCGACCGAGTGTTTGCGCTC
>JBKJTI010000040.1:0-20071 GCA_046590425.1 Cypionkella sp.
CCCCATGAAAGCGTCGGCAAGCCTGCCCACGATCCCGTGAAATGGCTGCCCAGCATGGCGCGAAACGCGTGCCCACGATCGCGCGAAATCAGCGCCCATTCTTCGCGAAATCCGCATGAACTCACATCAAACCGAAACCACGGGGCTGGCGCACCGTGTGTGGACGCCCCTTGGAATGCAAGCGATTTTGAGACATTCTTGGCATGTGGTCAGGTGCAGTCGTGTGTCCGGCCTCATGATGCGGCTTGTGACACGCCGCGGGCCTGTATGGAGACACGCGGATGAGATCCAACTCGCTTACCCGGGCTCAAATGCCCAGCGGTGCTACCCTGGTTTTTCCACCCCGTCTCGTTGACCGTTTGCCCTTACACGCCTTCGTCCTGCTCACATTCTCCAACGCCCCGACTACGTCACCGCATTATGCGGCAACGGTCGGAACCCGGTAAGTGCCCCCTTTGGTCAAGAGCGCCCAGATTGTCCTCGCCATCTTGTTGGCGAGCGCCACCGCCACAACCATGCGCGGTTTGCGCTTCAAAAGCTCGGCAAGCCAAGGGTTGTTTGATCCTCGTATCGTGGCCCAGCGGACAACAGCCATGGCCCCTGTAATGAGCAAGCGCCGAATGTCCCGTTGCCCCATCTTCGACATTCGCCCGAGGATGGCTTTGCCACCAGTCGAATGCTGGCGTGGGGTCAGGCCCAACCATGCCGCAAAGTCACGCCCTTTGGGAAAGCTTTCCATCGGCGCCGAGAAGGCGGCGACTGCCGCCGCACAGATCGGCCCGATCCCCGGAATTGTCATCAGACGCGCCGAGGCTTCGTCCTTTGGTGCCCTCGCCCGCAGTCGCACCTCAAGGGCGGCTATTTGTTCCTGCTGGCCATCAATCTGATCCAGCAACATCTGGGCGATCTCAATGACTTCATTGGGCAATTCAGCCTCCGGAGCGACCATGAGTGCGCGCAGCCGTTGGAGATGAACCGTTCCCTTGGGCGCGATAAGGCCGAACTCCGCAAGGTGGCCGCGCAACGCATTAATCGTCTGTGTCCGCTGCCGCACCAGAAGATCCCGCGCCCTGAAGGCCATGCCGAGCGCTTGCTTCTGCGTGTCTTTCACGGCAACCGTTCGCATGGTCGCCCGCGTCGCGGCCTCGGCGATAGCCTCCGCATCCGCCGCGTCGTTTTTCTGCCGCTTCACGAAGGGTTTGACGTAGATCGGCGGAATAAGGCGGACATCATGACCCAGGGCTGCGATCTCGCGCCCCCAGTAATGCGCCGAAGCGCAGGCCTCCAAAGCAACCACACAACCCGGTTGCTTTGACAAAAACTCAAGCACCCTTCCACGCACCAGCTTCTTGCGAAAAACAACGCCGCCGTTGGCTGTGGCACCATGCGCCTGAAACGTATTTTTGGCGATATCCAGCCCGATTATGCTAACTTCTTCCATGGACGCTTCCTCCTATATAGAACCCATTCACGCCCTACCATGGCACAAGATGCCGTCAGAGGGGGCGTCCACCCCATCGCTTACAGTGCATGTCGGCGACCGTGTGATTCAAAAGATCGAGGTTGTGACCTGCCCCCCGGTCGTCCCTCGTTCATAACGAGAGTCCTTGGGTTTGATAGTCGGTGGTTTCGGTTTGGGCAAGCGCGCCGGGCGCGGAGCCTTCAAATTGCTCAAGCGCCCGGCGCGCTTCTGCCGGGGTCTTGTTGCCGAGTGAGGAATGCGGCCTGACGTTGTTGTAGTCGTAGCGCCAGATGGCCAGCTTGCGACGGGCATCTGCCAGGCTGTCGAATATCTCTTCGTTCAAGCATTCGTCGCGCAGGCTGCCGTTGAAGCTTTCGATGAAGCCGTTCTGTTGCGGCTTGCCGGGGTCGATGTAGTGCCATTCGACGCCGTTGTCGTTGGCCCATTTCAGGATCGCCTTGCTGGTGAATTCGGTGCCATTGTCACTGACTATACAAGCCGGTTTTCCATAGATCCTGACCAAGGCATCCAATTCCCGCGCGACCCTAGCACCCGAGATGCTGGTATCGGCAATCAGGCCGAGATTTTCGCGGCAGCAATCGTCATTGACCGCCAGGATGCGGAATTTGCGACAGGCACCGAAGGTATCGGACACAAAATCCAAGGACCAGCGCTGGTTGGGCCGCAGCGACACAGGCATAGGTGTCCGGCTGCCCCGCGCTCGTTTGCGGCCACGCCTGCGGCGCACCGACAGGCCCTCTTCCCGATAAATCCTGTAGAGCTTCTTTTCGTTCATCACCATGCCAACCCGCTCCAACATGACACCAATGCGTCGATAGCCAAACCGACGCCGCTTCTCTGCTATCTTGTGCATTTCCAACCGGATTTCCGGGTTATCGGGCGGATGCTCGCGCCGCACGGTCTTTGGATCGACACCGATCAGGACGCAGGCCCGGCGTTGAGAGATCAGATGATCCTTAATTGCCCGCAGCACCGCGTCCCGCCGTTGCATCGGCGTCGTCAAGACTTTCCCAGCAGGTCTTTCAGAACAACATTGTCCAGCATGACGTCTGCCACAATGCGCTTCAGCTTCGCGTTCTCAGCCTCGAGTTGCTTGAGCCGGTTGGCATCGGACAAATCCATCCCGCCATATTTGGCCTTCAGCTTGTAAAACGTCGCAGGGCTCAGCCCATGCTTGCGGCACAACTCGGCGGTCGGCAAACCAGCCTCCTGCTCTTTGATCATCCCGATAATCTGCGCTTCGGTGAAACGGCTTTTCCTCATGTCGTCTGCTCCTTCAGGTTGGGCAGACTCTACATCAGACTGAGGGAACTTCCGGGGGGCAGGTCAATATCAAAGCCCTGCGCTGTTTCCAGCGTGGGGTATTCCGTTACGCGGCGCCCGGGTCAACAATAGGTCAACAAAACGGGGCAAACAGCGACGGGGAGCTATTTTAGCGGCCCCATGTCGGGCGACCCGACGATGTAATGTATTGCAAGCGTCTGTTTGCCGTGGTTCAGGCTGTCTCAGGAGGGCAACCGCGTGACTTCGATAAATTCTGAGGTGTTCAAAGACAAAAACATCCGTCTGCGGTTAATGGGACCCGCATATCGCCCATTGATGGAACGAAAGATTTGCCAAAGGCGTTAGTTTAGGTTGAGGTCAAGAGTCTGGCTCCAACCGGCACGATCTGCTTGTTTCCCGCTTTTTCCAGAAGGACCGGCTTATGCAACAGCACATCGATGCTTATTGGCGTGCCGCCAACTACCTGACGGTGGGGCAAATATATCTTCTGGACAACCCGTTGCTGCGCGAGCCGTTGCGCATTGAGCATGTCAAGCCGCGTCTGCTGGGGCATTGGGGCACGTCGCCGGGGCTTAATTTCATCTATGCGCATCTCAACCGGATCATCCGGCTGCAGGATGCCAACGTGATCTACGTTTGCGGACCGGGGCATGGCGGTCCGGCGATGGTGGCGAATACGTATCTTGAAGGCACTTACTCCGAACTGAGCCCCGACCTTCCGCGAAACGCAGCAGGCATGCAGCGGCTGTTCCGGCAGTTTTCGTTTCCCGGCGGCATCCCCAGCCATGCCGCCCCGGATGTGCCGGGATCAATCCATGAAGGCGGCGAGTTGGGCTATGCCCTGTCGCATGCGTTTGGGGCCGCCTTTGATAATCCCGACCTGATCGTGGCCTGCGTGGTCGGTGATGGCGAGGCCGAAACCGGGCCGCTGGCCGCCGCCTGGCATTCCAACAAGTTCCTCAGCCCGGTGCATGACGGGGCGGTTCTGCCGATCCTGCATCTCAATGGCTACAAGATTGCCAATCCCACCATTCTGGCCCGTATTCCACATGCTGAATTGCATGCGTTGTTCGTGGGCTATGGCTATGATCCGATCTTTGTCGAAGGTGATGAGCCCGCGCTGATGCATCCACAGATGGCGGCCGCGCTGGACGCAGCGATGCAGCGGATAAGGGATATCCAACGTGTCGCCCGTGCCGATCCAACAGAAAAATGGCCGCGCCCGACATGGCCGGTGATTATCTTGCGCACGCCAAAGGGCTGGACTGGGCCAGAGCAGGTTGACGGGTTGAAAACCGAAGGGTTCTGGCGGTCGCATCAGGTGCCACTGTCGGGGCTGGCCGACAACCCCGGTCACCTGGCGCTGCTGGAGGCGTGGCTGCGCAGTTACCGCCCCGAGGAGTTGTTCGACGCTGACGGCGCGCCGGTGGCCGCGATCCTTGCCAGCACCCCGACGGGACACCGCCGGATGGGCGCCAATCCGCATGCCAATGGTGGGGTGCTGCGCCGCGCGCTCGACATGCCCGACCTGCGCCAACACGCGGTCGCGGTGGCACATCCCGGGGCGGTCAGGGCCGAGGCCACGCGGGTGATGGGAGATTTCTTGCGTGCGGTGCTGCAAGCCAACGTTGCCACGCGCAACTTTCGCATCATCGGCCCGGATGAAACCGCGTCGAACCGGTTGCAGGATGTGTTCAAGGTGACCGACCGGACGTGGATGGAAACCATTCTGCCCGAAGATGTCCAGTTGGGCCGCGAGGGCCGCGTGCTGGAGATCCTGTCCGAACACACCTGTCAGGGCTGGCTCGAAGGCTATCTGCTGACCGGGAGGCACGGGTTGTTTTCGTGCTATGAGGCGTTCATCCACATCGTCGATTCAATGTTCAACCAGCATGCGAAATGGCTGGACGCAGCGCGCGCAATTCCCTGGCGGCGGCCGGTTTCGTCGCTGAACTATCTGTTGACCAGCCATGTCTGGCATCAGGACCACAATGGTTTCAGCCATCAGGACCCGGGATTCATTGATGTGGCGCTGAACAAAAAGGCCGATATCGTGCGGGTTTACCTGCCACCCGATGCCAATACGCTGCTTTGTGTGACCGACCATGTGCTGCGCACCTGGGACCGGATCAATATCATCGTCGCGGGTAAGCCGCCGCTGTGGCAGTGGCTGTCGATGGAACAGGCCGTGGTGCACTGCAGGGCTGGTGTCGGCATCTGGGATTGGGCGGGGAGTACGTCGGGCGGGGAGCCCGATGTAGTGATGGCCTGTGCCGGAGACGTGCCGACGCTGGAGGTTCTGGCTGCCGTGAGCATTCTGCGCGAACACTTGCCCGCGCTGAATATCCGGGTAGTCAACGTGGTCGACCTGATGGCCTTGCAACCAGAGGCGGTCCACCCGCACGGCCTGTCGGACGCGGCGTTCGACGCGCTGTTCACGACCGACACGCCGGTGATCTTTGCCTATCATGGCTATCCATGGACGATCCACCGGTTGACCTATCGCCGCACCAACCACACCAACATGCATATGCGAGGCTATAATGAAGAAGGTACCACCACGACGCCATTCGACATGACAGTCCTGAACAGCCTAGACAGGTTTCATCTGGTGCTGAGTGTGCTGGAGTGGGTTCCCGCAGCGCGGGATGCGGGCACCGCGTTGAACCAACTCATGCAGGCCAAATTACATGAGCACCGCGCTTACATCCGCGAACATGGCGAGGACCTGCCGGAAATTCGTGACTGGACATGGAAGCCCGCGCCGCGATGAGTGCCGCAATATCCGACCCGGATAGGGGCGGGGCCAGCCCGTGGCACACATTGGCGGCGGCCGAAGTTCTTGAAGCGTTGAAAACAGGCGCCGAGGGGCTGGACGCAGCCGAGGCAGTCCGCCGCCTGCAAGTCAATGGTCCGAACCAGTTGCCAGCCCCGCCGCGCCCGCATCCGGTTCTGCGCTTTTTGGCACACTTCAACAATATGTTGATCTATTTCCTGCTGGCGGCGGCAGCGGCTGCAGGGTTTTTGGGCCACTTCGTCGATGCGGGCGTGATTGTCGCGGTGGTTGTGATCAACGCGATTGTCGGCTTTTTGCAAGAGGGCAAGGCAGAACAGGCGCTGGCCGCAATCCGAGACATGATCGCGCCGCAGGCGACGGTGCTGCGCGGCGGAAAGCGCCACAAGATTGATGCGCGCGAGATTGTGATCGGCGATGTTGTCGTGGTTGAGGCGGGCGACAAAACCCCTGCCGACCTGCGGCTGATCCGGGCCCGCAACGTGCTGGCGGATGAAGCCATCCTGACCGGGGAATCGCTGCCTGCCGTCAAGGGCGAGGCGACTGTGGGGTTGGCTGCACCGCTGGGCGACCGGGTCTGTATGCTGTATTCCGGCACGCTGATCGCCACAGGCCAAGCTACGGGTGTCGCTGTTGCCACCGGGGCGGATACCGAAATCGGCCGCATCGCCACGCTGATCGGGCAGGTGCAGACCCAGACCACGCCGCTGCTGCGCCAGATCAATCAGTTCGGCAGGCTGATCACCTGGTTTGCAATCGGTCTGGCTGCTGCACTGTTTGCCTTTGCTATTCTGCTGCGCGGCTATCTATGGCCTGATGCGCTGATAGTTGTGGTGGCGCTGGCCGTCGGCATCGTCCCCGAAGGATTGCCTGCGATCATCTCGATCACACTGGCGATTGGCGTGCAGCGCATGGCCCGACAGAATGCGGTGGTACGCCGGTTGCCTGCGGTGGAAACGCTGGGATCAACCTCGGTGATCTGTTCGGACAAGACCGGGACGCTGACCCGCAATGAAATGACCGCGCGGCGAATTGTGACAGCGGGGGCGGAATATCTGGTGACCGGTGCAGGCTATGCGCCCGAGGGTCAGATCGCAGCGAATGGTCCCGAAGCGGCGGGTTCCCGAGCGGCGCAGGCCAATCTGATCCGGTCGGCCCTGCTGTGCAACGATGCGCAGCTGGTGGAAGCTGCGAGCCAATGGAGTGTGCATGGCGATCCGATGGAAGGGGCGCTGGTAACGCTGGCGATGAAGTCCGGTTTGCACCCAGAAACAGAGCGGGATGCTTGGGTACGTCTGGATGAAATCCCCTTCGATGCGCAGCACCGTTTCATGGCGACGCTGCACCGTAACCCGACGGGTGAAGTGTGGATATTCGTCAAAGGCGCGCCAGAGCGGGTTTTGGAGATGTGTCAGACGCAGGCGGGGGGCGACGCCACTGCAAACGACGCGCCCTATTGGCACGACCGCATTGCGGCGGCGGGCGGCAATGGGGAACGCGTGCTGGGCTTTGCCGCGATGCAAGTGGACGCAGCGACCGAGCGCCTCGGCTTTGCGGCCCTTGATTACGGCCTGCAGTTTCTGGGGCTTGTCGGCCTGATTGACCCGCCTCGCCCCGAGGCCATCGCGGCGATTGCCGAATGCCGGTCTGCCGGGATCGCCGTCAAGATGATCACCGGCGATCATGCTGGCACCGCCGGGGCCATCGCGCGGCAACTGGCCTTGGCCGACAATCCGCAAGTGATGACCGGGGCCGAACTTGACGGGCTGTCGGATGACGCGTTGCGGAAAATTGCCGAAACCGTCAGCGTCTTTGCCCGTACCAGCCCGGAACACAAGTTGCGCCTTGTGCGGGCATTGCAGGCGGGCGGCCATGTGGTGGCGATGACCGGTGACGGGGTCAATGACGCGCCGTCGCTGAAACAGGCCGATGTCGGCATCGCGATGGGGCACAAGGGCACCGAGGCCGCCAAGGAGGCCGCTTTGATGGTGTTGATGGACGATAATTTCGCCTCTATCGTCGCTGCGGTGCACGAGGGGCGCACGGTCTATGACAACATCCGCAAGGTCATTGCCTGGACGCTGCCGACCAATGGCGGGGTGGCGCTAGGGGTGGTGCTGGCCATTGGGCTGGGCCTAACGCTGCCGATGACCTCGGTGCAGATCCTGTGGGTCAACATGATGATGGCGATCACGCTGGGCCTGGTGCTGGCGTTCGAGCCAGCCGAGCCGGGCGTGATGCGCCGCCCGCCACGCCCGCGCGGTGCCCCTCTGCTGTCGCGGTTCCTGCTGTGGCGCATCGGGTTTGTGTCAGTGCTGTTCATGGCGGGGACGTTCGGTATCTTCGAATACGCAACTCAGACCGGGCGGGGCGTTCCAGCTGCCCGCACCATGGTGGTCAACACGCTTGTGGTGATGGAGATTTTTTACCTGTTCAACGTGCGCTACCTGCACATGACCTTGTTCAGCCTGCGCGGCGCGGTCGGCACGCCTGCGGTGCTGGCGGCGGTGGGCGTGGTGGTCGCGGCGCAACTGGCGTTTACCTTTGCGCCGTTTATGCAGGCCCTGTTCGACACCGCACCGCTGACATTGGTGGAGGGCGCCATTATTTTTGGTATCGGCATCCTCGTGATGGCAGTGCTGGAGATTGAGAAAGCGCTGATGCGCCGGTTTGGTTTTTTGGACAGCCCCAGACCCTGACGGGTCTGAGCTGATATCCCGTGGCAGCCGTTATGTGCTTGGGCCGCATGCCTGGCTGACTTGTGGCGGCGTGTCTGGCCCTTGCTGCATGCATGCCAGCACACCCGTCGCAACTGTGCGTTCTTCGTCAGCCGGTATGACAAGAATTTCAACGCCCGACCCTCGGTCGCTGATGACGGTTTCGCCTAGCGTGTTCAACCTGGTGTCCAGCCGGGCACCGAGCCATGCGGCACTTTGGCAAATCAAGGCGCGGATGCGAGGTGCATGTTCCCCGATACCTGCGGTGAACACCAAAGTATCCAGCCCGCCCAGCGCCGCCGCCAGCGAGCCGATTGCCCGACCGGCACGATAGACGAACATCGCAATCGCCTCGGCCGCACGCGGGTCGGCACTTTGCAGCAGCGTCGCCATGTCACCCTATATCTGTGAGACTCCAAGCAAACCTGATCGGTGGTAAAGCAGGTCACCCACCGCTTCGGTGGTCAACTGCCGCTGTTGCATGAGGTGCAGGATAATGTCCGGATCAAGCGCGCCACAGCGCGTGCTCATCACCAGACCATCGAGCGCCGAGAATCCCATGGTGGTGGCGATGCTTTGCCCCGCGTTCATCGCGCACATGCTGGCACCGCTGCCCAGATGCGCCACAATCGTGCGGCCCCCGGCGCGTGGCCCGTCACGCGTACGCAGCACCGCCGCGATATGCGCGTAAGACAGGCCGTGAAAGCCGTAGGCCACAATGCCATCATCGCTCAGGCTGCGCGGCAAAGCGTACAGGCGGTCGATGTTTGGCCGACCCGCATGAAAGGCCGTGTCGAACGCTCCAAACTGCAGGGCCGTTGGCAACCGCTCGCAGGCCAGTGCGACAATCATCAGATTTGCGGGCTGATGCAGCGGAGCCAGTGGCACCAGTTGGTGAAGTTGGCCAATAACCGCGGCATCCAGAACGGTCGTCTGGGTGAAGTGCTGCCCGCCATGCACGATCCGGTGGCCGACGGCGATGATGGCCCCGGTCAGTCCGCGTCGGGCCAGTTCCCCGAAAATCACCTGCGCGGCCGCCCCCGGCGACATTTGCGCGGTCCCGAGCTGTCGGTCACTGTCGGCCGCTCCGGTGTCGCGCACCACCAGTCTGGGTGCGTGATTGAGTGCTGAAACGCTTCCCCGCAGCAGCAAAGGAAGTGTGGCCTTGTGCGCATAAACCGCGAACTTGACGCTGGAAGACCCAGCGCTGAGAATCAAGATGGCCGGTTTCATCTTGGCGGCTTTGATCGTTCGTGCCGGGCGACCAACACCGCCACGGCGCAGGATGCCAGCCGCGACAACAGACCATCGGCGCGGCTGGTCAGGATGATCGGCACCCGCGCCCCCATTACGATGCCCGCAGATTGCGCATTCGCCAGATAGGTCAGTTGTTTGGCGATCATGTTGCCCGCCTCGATATTGGGCACGATCAGCACATCGGCCACACCTGCCACATCTGATACGATCTGCTTCATCGCGGCGGCGGTTTTCGAGATGGCATTGTCAAACGCCAGCGGGCCGTCCACCACCCCGCCGACGATCTGACCCCGGTCCGCCATCTTGGCCAGTGCGGCTGCATCAATCGTAGCCACCATATCGGGATCGACGGTTTCCACGGCGGCCAAGATGGCCACACGTGGGCAGATGGTGCCAAGCGCCAGCGCGCAATCGATGGCGTTCTGCACGATGTCCTTTTTGGTGGCGAGGTCCGGGGCAATGTTTACGGCAGCATCACTCATAAACAGCGGGCGCGGATAGGTGGGCACATCGAAGATGAACACGTGGCTCATCCGCCGGTCGGTGCGCAATCCGATGTCGCGGTCAATTGCGGCGGCCATCAACTCATCCGTGTGCAGGCTGCCTTTCATGATCGCATCCACAGATCCTGTGCGGGCCAACCCGCAGGCGGCGTCGGCTGCGGCATGGCTGTGGGCGGTGGCGATGATCTCGATCCCGGTCAGATCCTCGCCCGCCTGTGCCGCCGCCGCCGCAATTTTGGCCGCCGGACCGATCAGGACGGGTACGATCAGCCGCATGCGAAAAGCCTCCATCGCGCCGCCCAGCGACACTGCATCGCAGGGATGCACGATCGCGGTACGAACCGGCGTATGGGCGGCGACCAGCACCAGCAGCCGGTCAAGCTGCGAGCGCAGCGCAGGGTCGGGTGGCGGATCGTCTTTCAATCGCATGGCGGCGATCCCTTCGTCATGGACTTACGGCGTGATTGCCACCTTGAACACGCCGTCGCGCTGGTGACTGAACAGCTCATAGGCTGCCTCGATATCATCCAGTTTAAACCGATGTGTGACCATCGCCCCCAGATCAACCCGCCCGGTTGCGATGATCGCCATCAGGCGGCGCATCCGTTCTTTGCCGCCGGGGCATAGCGAGGTGACGATGGTATGGTCGCCAAGCCCTGCGGCAAACGCTGCGGCGGGAATGGTCAGATCGCCGGAATAGACCCCGAGGCTGGACAAGGTGCCGCCCGGACGCAGCACGCGCAAGGCGGAGGCGAATGTGCCTTGGGTTCCCAAGGCCTCAATCGCCACATCGACGCCACGCCCATTGGTCAGGCGCATGATCTCTTCCACCGGATCGACCTTGGTATAATCCACCACATAATCCGCGCCCAGCCGTTTTGCCATCGCCAGCCGGTTGGGTAGCGCATCAACCGCGATGATCGTGGATGCCCCCATCAGTTTGGCACCTGCCGTCGCACACAGACCAATCGGCCCTTGGGCAAAGATCGCCACCATATCGCCGATCTTAATCCCGGCCTTTTCCGCGCCGCTGAACCCGGTCGACATGATGTCGGGGCACATCAACACCTGCTCATCCGTCAGGCCGTCGGGGATCGGTGACAGATTGCTCATCGCGTCGGGCACCAGCAGGTATTCGGCCTGCGCACCGTCGATGGTATTGCCGAACTTCCAGCCCCCCATCGCCTTCCAGCCATGCGGTGTCCCGTGCCCGTCCTGCGACGCCTGCCCGCATTGGCAGGCATTGCTGTGCCCGCTGGGCGTAATGGCCCCGGCAATCACCCGCTGGCCTTCGGTGAAACCGGTCACGGCGGACCCCAGTTTTTCGATGATGCCAACCGGTTCGTGGCCGATGGTCAGACCGCGTGCGACCGGATACTCGCCCTTCAGGATATGCACATCGGTGCCGCAGATCGTGGTGGTGGTGATGCGGATCAGCGCATCCAGCGGCCCGACATTGGGCACGCGTTTGTCCTCCAGCACAATCCGGCCCGGTTCAACGAAAATGGCGGCGCGCATCATTTGCATGGGGTGGCTCCTTGGGGTTGATAAATCGCTTTATGGATTGGCCGAAATCGGCTCTGGCTGTCGGGCTGGGCCTGATAGATTTCCTCGGTTAGCTGTGGCAGACACCGCCGCCCATAATGTTTCAAGGTCAGGCGCGGCACCGGGTGCAAGCCGCACAATGGCACGGAGTTCCCCAACCAGCGTCGCCAACTCGCCCGGGACGGCATTGGCGTGACGCGCAAGGATCAGCTCTGAGGCCGGGCGGGCGAGGAAGCGTCGCAGATAAATTTCTGCGAAGATCGCAGGCAGACCGACCAGCAAGCCAAGCTTCCTTGGCGTGATGACCACGCCCGCGTCAGACAGCAGGCCAAACCCCTGACGGATACCCCGCACCAACGTGCGGATGCTGTCTCGCGATTTTGCAACCGCCGCTGTGCTGCCATGCCCCAGATAAATCGCCCCGGCGATGGCGGTGACCAGCATCGCATGTGTCTTGAGCCAGTCATCCATGTGGCGGCTGAGGGCGACGGTGAAACCCGCCGATTCCAAAGCTTTGGCAATCTGACGCAGCCGAGGTGACTGTGATCCATCGGGCTCGCCAATCGTGGTGGGTTGCTCCGGGATCAGCCGATACCGCACTGTCGCACCGTCCAGCCATCCCCCGGCACCCGGAAAGCCCAATAGCAGGCGTTCGGGCGCAACCGCCTGCGCCAAGGCGGCATGTCCTGCGGCCCGGTTGTGCAGGAAGAGGAATGTCTTGACGCCCCTGTTCGCGCTAAGTGCAGGCAACAAAGCGTCGATCTGATCAGCGCGCACCACCACCAGAGCCAGATCATAATCGGCGTCGGGCAATAGGTTAGCGACCACCTCAATTGTTGCAGCAGCGCAGACGTCATTATCTTCGTTCAAAATCCGGATCGGCCCGCGCTGCAACTGCATCAGACGGTGACCCCGCGCAACAACGGTGACAGTCTGACCCGAAGCTGCCAGTTGAGCTGCGTAAAGGCTGCCAAGCACACCCGCGCCGATGACGACAATACGCATCAGCAGATCCAGCGTTCGTTAACGAAGCGGCCTGCACTGGCGAAAATGAAATCTCGCATTTCGGCTCCTTTGCTTTACCAATAGCTGCCCCTCACGCTTGGCGGTGACCCATGATCTTCGACGCGGGGCCGCTAATGCGAAAGCAGCACCGGCAGTTTCAGATCGCGCAGGATGCCGGTGGTGGCCCCGCCCATAACAAAGTCGCGCATACGAGAGTGGCCAAAGGCCCCCATGACCATCATGTCGGCGCCGATTTCGTGCGCGTGATCCTGCAATGTCGGCGCAATGGAGCGGCGCTGGGCGTGCACCAGTGAAACCACCGCACCGATACCGTGCCGGTCCAGATACCCGGCCAGCTTAAGGCCCGGATTTTCGTCAGGCAGCGTCTTTTCATCAGTTACAACGGCAATTGTCACGGTTTTCGCCAGCCGCAGAAAATTGAGCGCGTCGGCCACGGCACGGGTGGCCACACGGCTTCCATCCCATGCAATCATGACATGTTGAAACTGCGAAGGGGCAGCGTCTTGCGGCACCAGCAGGGTCGGGCGACCTGATCCGAACACCACGGTTTCGGCGGTCGCCGCCATCGACACATCGTTGGCGCTGAGCCCGGTCAGGATCAGATCATGATAGCGGGCAATCGTCTCGGCGGCACCGCCAATGGTTCCCAGAGTGCAATCCAACTCGGTGCTCCGGAAATTAATGCCAGCCGGTTCCAGTTCTGCCTGCATCGCCTCAACCAGCGCCACTCCCTTTAAGTGGCACTTGGCGGTCACCTCGCGCACCATGCTGTCGACGTTGATGATCATGTTTCCCATGATCGACGAAGCTGGTGGAAACGTGGCGTTCAGAACCAGTCCATGCACGTCAGCCTTCAGGTGCCGGGCAACCGCAGCGGCATGTGCCGCGATGCCGACGGAATTTCCGTCGGGATAGGTGTGAAGCGGCACGAGGATCTGGAGGGTCATGAATTGTCCTTTGCTTTGCAAGTTCGAGGGCGTTTAACGAATACGTATGCCAAAACGACAGGTTACTGCGCGACCGGCTTGGCCCCACACGAAGGGGCTCTGTCAAATCCACGCCACACCTAAAAACCTACCGCTACTTGTGGATCGGTACCTTGATCTGGATCAGGGCCGGCCCAATGCTGGCCTCGCGGCCGATTTGTCTACGTCAGCCAGAATCGCGATGCTGTGCGGAACCTCCGTGCCGCGGGCTTCAAATCAGTCAGCGACTAAGCCTGACGCTGATCGGCCCAGGTTGCGAGGGCCGCGATGCTTGCTGACAGATTACGACTTCCCCCGATTGTCAGGCTGTTTGCCAGTTCCTTGGTCACTTCCGCATCATTGGCGGCACCGATGATATCGCGGACCGCGTCGCTGCGCTTGCGATAGACTGCCACGGCGGATTTGGGATAGGCACTGCCCAGAAACCGCACCGCAGTATTCAGCCGGTCCAATGCTTTGCGGAAATCATGTAGTGCGACCATCGACAGCCGTCCGGGATGTCGCCCGGCCTGTCTGGCCTTTGCAGCAAATGTTTCCAACAGTGCAGGGGCAATTTTTGCGAGGCGCCGGGTCAACTGTTTGGTTCCACCATCCGGCTGCGTTGCCAAGCAGGTCTCAGACCAGAGGGCAATTTCGAGGATCAAGTGCGTCATGTGCCGACCGCAGATCGCTTCATGGACGGCGACATGCGCGGCGGTACGCTCTGCGTCGGCAAGGGCGGAAAGGTCTGTCCAGTCAATTTCCCGTAAACCCGCTATGACAGTGGGCAAAGTTTGGCCGCAGAATACATCCCAGTCGCGGGCTGTCCCAAAGGTCTGCGCAAACTGCCGCAGGGGGACTGTAAAACGGGCGATCTCGTCCGGGTTCAGTAGCGGGGCAAACAGCCGGAACACGGCACGCAGTTGCCGCAATGCGCCGCGCATCTGGCGCAAGGCCTCGGGGTCGCCCGAAAGGGTTGGCGCGATGTTATCCCGCAGATGGCCAAGCAACGCACCGATGATCTGGTGCAGGCCCGCCGCAGCCGACGTCTTTTTCGCGATCTTTGGTTTTGGCAAGACGATGGCACCGTCGCCATGACCGTTGCGCAAAGTCCAGCCTCGCGCCGCCTTGCTTTCGGCGCTGATCCACATCGGGGCGGTTTCTCCCAATTGGAGGGCGAGGCGATACAGCGCCGCGACTTCACCGTCTTTCAATTCCAGTTCGAGTTCACAGACCGGCAGCGACATCGCCCCCGAGGCGACGGTGCCAATGTCCAGTGACGCCTCTACCGCGCAGCCGTCTTTCACAACATGCAAA
Organism: Cypionkella sp.; assembly: GCA_046590425.1. Taxonomy (GTDB): domain Bacteria; phylum Pseudomonadota; class Alphaproteobacteria; order Rhodobacterales; family Rhodobacteraceae; genus Cypionkella. Next base: position 14,892 of record JBKJTI010000040.1, read on the forward strand.
CAACTCGTCCGCCAGATATCAGTCACGATGACTGGCGCCAGGCGGCCGGTGATCTGGCCCGAAATGCTGGCAAGCTCCGATACCGCGGCAAGATGCTCGACATGGGGGGTGCCACTGGTCACCGGCCATTCCCATTCCTTGCGGTTGTTGGCCAGCCCAATGCCGTTGTCGCGCGACTTCACCGTTTGAAGAAAGCCGTCCTTCTCCCACCTGATCCGGAGCGACAATCCGGATGTGAGTAAAAGGTTGTCAGAGGTATCGTAATAGGTCGTGACTTGATGCCTCTTTTGCGCCGCATCGCCAAGGATGTCATCGGCGCGAAAGATCGCTTCGCTACCGGGCAACAACTGAAATTTCAACTCGATTTCACGTGGCGGCAAAGTGACGGTTCTCCCTTTCATTGACCAATCCTGTTTCAAATGTAGCCATTGATGATCAAAGCCATGCTTTGGACGGTGCCATTTCCGGGAAAAGCTCCGGACATTCCCGGGCGCATTTGTTGGTCAGGATGATATAGACCAGATGCAGGGTCGCCAGACCGGCGAGCAGGCAGAAGAACGAAATGTAAGCGTAAGCCAGCAAAGTCATATCGATCACCACAACGGCCGCCAGTGTCAAAGCGAAGTGGCGCAGATGCAGGTAGTGGGACATGGCGGGGGGTACGATGATGAGTAGGACATAGATCACGTTGGTCAGCGTGCGGGGCATCAGGTAATCCAGCCACAGCGACTTTTCATAAGCCAGCGACTGGCTTCGGGGGACCCGGGCGTGTCCGGTCAGATGGCCGCGACCCACCCGCATCTGTTTTCCAACGTGCCGGTGTTCCTGCCCGGTTCGGCACTGGATGCGATGCTGGATTGTGTCGCGGCAATCGAGGCGGTGGCGCAAATCCCGGCCTTTCGCGACGCCGTCATGGCTTGGGCACCGGAGATTTCACAGGTTGATCCCGGTCCGGCGGGCGCGCTGATGGGCTATGATTTTCATCTGGGCGACAACGGCCCCAAGCTGATCGAGGTGAATACCAACGCAGGGGTGCGTTCCTGAACGCCCTGCTGGCCCGGGCGCAATCGGTATGTTGCGCCGAACTGGTGCACCGCCCCGAGGATGGGCTGACGTTTTGGTTTGAGGCGCATGTGCTGGCGATGTTCCGCGCCGAATGGCAGCGCCAGCGCGGCGATGCGCCGCTGCGTCGGATCGCCATTGTCGATGATGCCCCCGAGGCGCAGTATCTGTATCCCGAATTCGTGCTGGCGCAGCAGATGCTGATCGGGGCCGGGATTGATGCAGTGATCTGCGACCCCGGCGCGCTGCAGGCTCGTGACACTGGCCTGTTCTTCGGCGATCTGCAGATCGATCTGGTCTATAACCGGCTGGTCGATTTCGCACTGGAGGAGCCCAACCACGGCGCCCTGCGCCGCGCTTATCAGGATGCCACCGTGGTGCTGACCCCGAACCCGCATAATCATGCGCTATTGGCGCACAAGCGCAATCTGACGCTGTTGTCAGACCCGGTAGCGTTGGCCGGGCCTGGGTTTGAGCCGCCGTTGATTGCGCGGCTGGCAGGCATACCGCAGACCCGGATGGTGACGCCCCGGAACGCAGATGAGTTGTGGGCCGCACGTCGGCAGTTGTTCTTCAAACCGGTCTCGGGGCATGGCGGCAAGGCGGTGTATCGCGGCGACAAGCTGACCAAATCGGTCTGGGCCGATATTTTGGCGGCGGACTATGTGGCGCAGACCATTGCCGCCCCCGGCCAGCGGATGATCCGGCTGGACGGTGTGCCGACGCTGCGCAAGGTCGATGTGCGGCTTTACACCTACGCGGCACAACCTCTGCTTGTGGCTGCCCGTATCTATCAGGGCCAGACCACGAATTTCAGAACGCCCGGTGGAGGTTTTGCGCCTGTGCTGATTGTCTGAAGCAGCGACCTTGACTGAGATTGCCGCTCCAATGGCACTTCCGGCGCCGAACACCAAGACGAAACCCCGCGAACATTGACCCAGATCAACGACGGCAGGGCGTTTTTGTTGTTGGGTCTGGCTAGGAGTCGGTCTTTTGAGACAATCGGACTTGCAGGCAGAGAAAACGCCGAATGAACAACATGGACCACAGCACGCACACTCAGAGTAGCCCCGGCTTCGGTTGGTCCCGCGGCAAGATCGTCCTGATCGCGTTTCTTGCAATCGCCGGGTTCTATCTGTTGGCCGAACATCGGGCCCATGCCTTTGCCGTTTTGCCGTTTCTGCTGCTGCCAGCCTGTCTTCTGATGCATGTCTTCATGCATGGAGGTCACGGCGGGCATGGGGGGCACGGCGGTTCGTCGTCCCAAACATCCAAACCAACGGAAGAGGCCACCCCGCCGCCGCCTGCGATTTGAACCAATCAAAAAAGGCTCACCATGGAAACCGCTGTCCCCGCTTATGGTCTTTGGTGGCTGGTCATCGTCAACTCGGCGATCTTCATTCTGTTCGCGTTCACATTTTTCAAGCCAGATACGCCGCGCGACTGGCGGTCATTCGGGGCATTCAGCGCGTTTCTGGTGGCGCTGTTTGCCGAAATGTACGGCTTCCCGCTGACGATCTATCTGTTGTCGGGCTGGCTTGGGACCCGCTATCCGGGGGTTGACTGGCTGTCGCATGACGGCGGGCATCTGCTGGAACAGATGTTCGGCTTGGGCAACAATCCGCATTTCGGGCCATTCCATATACTGAGTTTTGTGTTCATCGGCGGCGGGTTCGTGCTGATTTCGGCAGCCTGGCGCGTGCTTTACGAAGCACAGAAGTGCCACGCGCTGGCGACAAGCGGACCCTATGCCCGTATCCGCCATCCGCAATATGTCGGTTTTATTCTGGTCATGTTCGGGTTTTTGTTGCAGTGGCCAACCTTGCTGACACTCATCATGTTTCCGGTGCTCTTCACCATGTATGTCCGGCTCGCTCGCAGCGAAGAGTGCGAGGCGCTGACTGCGTTCGGGCCGCTTTACGCCACTTACATGCGCGATGTGCCAGGGTTTTTCCCGCGCTTTGGGCCCCTGTTTGGACAAGCGTTGCCTTGAATGGTGGGAGGTAGCTCATCTGACGCCGCCCGCGTTGTGGTGAAAGATCTGACAATGTCTTGGGGCGAGGATTTAGTCGATGCAAGCGCGCATCTACCACCACCAGAAGCAGGCGATCATCGCAGCATCGCAGGCCGAGGTGTTCGCCTATCTGGACGATCAAACCCGGCTGGCGGCCCATATGGAAAAGCGGTCGATGATGATGCTGGGTGGCCGGATGACCTATACGTTCAACGCGGGCGAAGGCCGCGCCGTCGGGTCGGTGATCCAGATGGGCGGACATATTCTGGGGCTGTCGCTGGTTGTCGTGGAAGTGGTGACCGAACGGACACCATCTGCGCACAAGACTTGGGAAACCCGTGGGCCGCAACGTCTGCTATTCATCGACAGCTACGTCATGGGGTTTGAAACCCGCCCGGTCACAGAGGGGACCAGTACCCGGGTTTACATCGACTACCGGCTGCCATCCACTTTGACCAGGCGCTGGCTCGGGTTTCTGTTTGCCGGGCTTTACGCCCGTTGGTGCGTGGCGCGCATGATCGATGATGCGCAAATGCACTTTCAGGCAAGCGCAGATCCGCAAGTATTGGCGTGAGGCAACTATATGAAAAACCGTGCTTTCCAACTTGGCAGCACGGCATGCCTGCATCCAGAAAGCGCGCAGGAATGCTTGCCCGGGCCGCCCCTTCAGGATTGGCCTAACCCGTCGCGGTGGCGCCTTCGCATCAGCTGCCCCGGCAGGCGCAGGCTTGGCCAAACGGCGAGCAAAGCCACTCCGGCCGTCAATGAAAACGCTGCGTTGGGCAGCCACGTCACATCGTACAACAGCCCGCCTACCGCCGACCCCACTGCCGCACCAAGGCTTGCCGCCGAGATTTGCTTGCCCAACCCGGCGCCGGATTTATGGCCCGCCCCTGCTGCAATCCAATAGGTCAGGATCGGCGATAACATTCCCGCACTTGCCGCCACGCCGCCGGTCACCAGCAGCATCAGCGCAAAACTTCCCGCGAGTGGAACCGCGAACAGCCCCACTGCCAGAACCCCAAAAGGCAGGTGCCACAAGCCAGCGGGTGAGCTCTGGCCTAACCAATGAAAACACGGCGGCCTGAGCTACGATCATCACCAGACCACAGGTTGTGAACATTGCAGCAATCTGCACCGGCGTCAGGCCCTAGGTGTTTGATCCCAGCATTTGATGGTGCATTGTTTTCGCCAGCATGGAGGGTTGCGCTATGGGACAGATTCTGCACGGGAGCGCCACCACGACGGAGGCAGTCCGTCGAGCGATACAACATAGTCAAGAGAGCCTGAGGACGCTGGCGAAGCGCTACGGGGTCAACCAGAAGACGGTCGCCAAGTGGCGCAAGCGGGAGGGTGTGGCCGACCTGCCCGAAGGAGCCGAAGTCCACGGTCCTGACGGTTGAGGAGGCGGCGGTCATCGTCGCCTTCCGCAGGCATACGCTCTTGCCGCTGGATGATTGCCTGTATTCATTGCAGGCGACCATTCCGCATCTCAGCCGCTCGTCGTTGCACCGCTGCCTGCAACGCCACGACATCTCGCGCCTGCCAGACGTCACGGGCGACATCGCCCCGAAGAGGAAGTTCAAAAGCTACCCGATCGGCTTCTTCCACATCGACATCGCCGAGGTGCAGACCGCCGAGGGCAAGCTCTATCTGTTCGTTGCCATTGATCGGACGAGCAAATTTGCCTTTGTCCGGCTGGAGGCGAAAGCAAACCGGATCACAGCCTCGACCTTCCTCGTCTCGCTGATCAAGGCGGTTCCATACAAGATCCACACGGTTCTGACCGACAATGGCATTCAGTTCACCTTCCCGCCACGCCACACCGACGGCCCGACAGCAGCCTGGATCACCCATATGTTCGACATGCGCTGCGAAGAGCACGGGATCGAGCACCGCCTCACCAAGATCAGGCATCCCTGGACCAATGGCCAGGTCGAACGCATGAACCGCACCATCAAGGATGCGACCGTGAAGCGCTTCCACTATGACGACCACGAACAACTCCGCCGCCATCTCGCGGACTTCATCGACGCCTACAACTTCGGTCGACGATTGAAGACCCTTCGTGGCCTCACGCCCTACGAGTTCATCGTCAAAAGCT
>JBKJTI010000187.1:0-2609 GCA_046590425.1 Cypionkella sp.
GCTGTTCACCGCGACGAAGCACATTATCGACCGAGTTGCCACTTCGCGGATGGCTGCAGCATCCGTGGCGTCGGTCCTTCCCGCATGACGCTGGCCGGAGGCATGAGGCCCACGTCGTGACAGAGGCGGGCATCTCGCGCAGCCAAAAGTGCTACGACCCTCAAGGCTCCATCCCAAAACGGCAGAGCGATGAGCCGGCAATGAATGCCAAGACCTCTGCGCGCCGCGCCCTTAGTATTCCGAGCGCGGCGATTTCGCCATTTTAGGTCTTGATCACCTTGGAACGATAACTCTCGATGATGCCCATGAATTCCTCAGTTTCTGCCTGAGGAACGCCGCATTGAAACAACGTGTTTTTGATCTCATGCGCCGTGACGTCGAAATCATAGTTGGTCAGCCCGAGATGTTTGTGCGACTCGAACATATCGCGGCCAGGATAGCATCTCGGCCCACCCGTTGCCTCGATGCTCCACGCGGTGACCATAAACTTGTAGCCCGCCTTGTACTTATCTGTATGAAAATCCTCGACGCTCTTGTTGGACTTGTTCAGCGTTGCGTTGGTGTGAAGCCGGTCAACCAGCTGGTCCACAGCTCCGGCGATGGCATAAGCGCCCCCCAGTCTGTCATATAGTGTACCCTCGGACATTGCTTTCCTCCCTGTTCATGTCCAACCCCCTTGCGGCGGTCCTCCCAGTGATCTGGCGGCCGAGGTGGCACGCCAGTCAGACGTTCCAAGACCGTCAGATTTCCTCCCCGACAGCTTGGAATTTCTCCATCCGCTGCACCATCGCATGCAGTTCATCTCTCAGTGACCGCAGTGCAGCTGCGTCAAGTTGCGTTTCGCAGACCACCGAGAATTGCGCACGAGCCGCCTGTTCTTCCAGCGCGACGCCGTCGGCCGTCAGATGGATGCTGATCACACGGCGGTCTTCCGGATCGCGGCAGCGCGCTACAAGGCCCGCCTGCTCAAGGCGGTCGATCACTGGCGTGAGACCGTTGGCGGGCAGTTTCAGTCGCCGGGCAATCTCACTGATCGTGCACGACCCGTCCTGCCACAGAACCAGGAGCAGAATATATTGCGGATAGGTGATGCCGAGCTTTGCCAGCTTGGGCTTGTACGACCGAGTCACAGCATTTGTAGCCGCATAAAGCGCGAAGCAAAGTTGGTCATCGAGGCGAAGCGGTATGGCGGTTTTGCGCATATCATCGATCATGATCGTTATCGCGTGAGTTAAGCATGCATGATCTAAAAAAGCAATATTCTCTTGGATGCGACTTTCGTCGGCATACTGGCGTTGCCTTGAGGGAAATGAACCGCACCTCTTCCCTGTCGATTTCAAAGCATCCGGTCAGTCCTGTGTCCGAGCCTCTGACAGGAGCGAAGTTCTGCCCCCACCATCCTGCTGCATCACGGTCTGACCCGGCCGTCGGACGGGTCACTGGGCCACGGTCGCGCCACATGGGCGTTCGTCGCGGGCTACCTGGTGGTCTGGGCCGCATTCTCGGCCCTTGCGACCAGTCTGCAATGGGCGCTGCAACCACTGGGGCTGATCGCGCCGGGGACGATGAGCCTGCGCGGGGGCGCGCTTGCCGGTGCGGTGCTGATCGTGGCGGGACTCTACCAGTTCATACCGCTGAAGCGTGCGTGCCTGCGCCAGTGTCAGGCACCGGCCGTCTTCCTGTCGCGCCACTGGCAACCCGGCGCGCAAGGCGCCTGGGCGATGGGGCTGCGGCATGGCGCCTTCTGCCTCGGTTGTTGCTGGGCGCTGATGCTGCTGCTGTTCGTCGGGGGCATCATGAACCTCTACTGGATCGCGGGACATGCAATCCTGGTGGCAATTGTGAAATTCGCGCTTTTCGGAAGGGCGACGGCGGCGGTCACGGGCGCTACGCTGGTGACGTCTGGGCTGGTGAACTTTCTCGCCGTTTAACCCTTATTATTTGGGACGGTATGGTGCTCTGCTGCGCCCCGCCATAGCCGCGCTGAATTTGCCGCCCTGCTTTTACCCGGCACAAGGCGCGGCACTTGCTGCACAGGCCGGTGTAATTGTCGCCCATCTGGCGCCTTGGGCAGAGCAAAGTGGCATTGACCGACGATGCGTGGTCCGACAAATTTCGGCTTCACATTGACAATCGTCGCAGTGTATCTCGGCGACTGGACTACCGGTCGCAGCCTACCCGGTTAAAAACAAGGACACCTGGATGAAAATCATCGTAATCTGCTCCGGCGGATTGGACTCTGTATCGCTGGCGCAAATGGTGGCGGCCGAACATAACCTGTTGAGCCTGCTGTCTTTTGATTACGGCCAACGCCACCGCAAAGAACTTGAATTCGCGGCGGCCTGTGCCACGCGCCTGAAAGTACCGCATCAGATTATCGACATTCACGACATTGGCCGAAGCCTGTCTGGCTCGGCCTTGACCGACGATCTGGCGGTGCCGGATGGGCATTACGCCGAAGAAACCATGCGCATCACCGTTGGTCCGAACCGCAATGCGATCATGCCGGCCATTGCTTTTGGGGTTGCTGCGGCGCGTGGGGCTGATGCCGTCGGCACGGCGGTGCATGGCGGCGATCACTTCATCTATCCCGACTGCCGCCCGGGTTT
>JBKJTI010000257.1:0-16075 GCA_046590425.1 Cypionkella sp.
GGAAAGCCGAATCAGTGAAATCCCCGTGATCTAACGCTTCGGGCCGTCCTTAGAGAACTGGATGCTGTCCCACAAGCTGCGGGCCCCTTCCAATTCGTCCTTATCCATCTGCACGCCGTTGCTGGCCATAACCGCTTCGGCAGTTTTGCCCTGAGGGCCCGCCGAGGCGGTAAAGCGCGCCACATTGGCTTGCGATAGACGCCAAGTCAGACCCTCATCGGCCAAACCTTCGATATCTTCCATCGCCTCGGCAATCTCGCGTCGCGCACCCCGGCTGGCTTCCAGATGCGTCAAAGCTTCGGCAATGCAGAACTCGGCAAGGTCGCTATCTGCGCGGTTTCTGACCGGCGGTGCGATCTGAACATGGGGGCGGGCCAGCAGCGCATCAAGGGCAGCGGGCGCTGCCTGTTGAATTTGGTCATAAAGCTGGGCAGGCTCGGCGTCATGCCCAATCAACAGCAGGCCGCGCAGGGCGTGATGGCCGTCGCCGATCAATTCCATTCGCTCCAGCGCAGAGTCAAAGCGCCGGATCAGCCCGGGATGGAAGATCAGCGCCGCCAAGATCACCGCCTCACGCAGCACCTCCTCAGCACGTTCTGGTGCGGTGGCGAGCATGGAATCTTTGGTCGAAGCCACGGGTGGCATCTCTACCGTCGGCCCAAACCGCCCCTTCTGCCCCGGTAGGCGCGGCAAAAACGGCTTGGATGCACGCGGGCGCTGACCAAATAACTCCCAGCGCAACTGCTTGATATCCTCGCCGTAATGGCTGCGGATCGACGGATCGGCGATGCGCTTCAGATGCGCGCGCAGCGATTTGTCCAACGCTGCCTTGCGCTCGGGGCTGTCAAATTGCTTGCCCTCAATCTCGCGCTGCCACAGCAGTTTGACCATCGGCACCGCCTGGTCCAGCACGGCTTTCATGGCAGCAGCACCCTGCGCCTTGATCAGATCATCCGGGTCCATCCCCCCCGGCATCACCGCAAAGCGCAAGCCCTTGCCCGCCTCCAACAGTGGCAAAGCCAGATCAATCACCCGCAACGCCGCCCTGATCCCCGCCGTATCGCCGTCCAAAGCAATGATCGGCTCATCGGAAATCCGCCACATCAGCCGCAACTGATCTTCCGTCACCGCCGTGCCCAAAGGTGCGACCGAGGCCTTGAACCCAGCCTCGGACAGTGCAATCACATCCATATAACCTTCGGCCACCACCAAAGCCGCACCCTTGCCGGAAGCCTCCCGCGCTGGGGCATGGTTGAACAGATTGCGGCCCTTATCGAACAATTCCGTCTCTGGCCCATTCAGATATTTCGCAGGGTCGTTCGGGTCCATCGCCCGCCCACCAAGTGAAATGGCTCTGCCCCGCCCATCACGGATTGGGAAGATGATACGATTCCGGAATCTGTCGTAGGGCGCACCGCCCTTGTCTGATCTGGCACAAAGTCCTGCGTCAACGAGAAGGTCATCAGCGATGCCCTTCTGCTTCATCGCCAGTTGCAACCCATGCCAACCATCCGGCGCGAAACCGATCTCCCAGCGGTCCTGCGCCTCCACCGACAACCCGCGCTTGGTCAGATACACCCGCGCCTCACTCGCCGCCGAGGTGCGCAGTTGCAGCCGGAACCACTTCACCGCCTCTTCCATCACCTCGACCAGTTGCGTCCGCCGGTCTGCCACCTGCGCCGCCCGTGGATCGCGCGCAGGCATCGGCATCCCGGCTTCCCGCGCCAGAACCTCGACTGCCTCCATGAAGCTGAGGTTGTCGGTTTCCTTGATAAACGTCACCGCATCGCCCTTGGCATGGCAGCCAAAGCAATAGTAAAACCCCTTGCGATCATCGACGTGGAAGCTGGCGGATTTTTCCTGATGAAACGGGCAAGGCGCCCACATATCGCCCTTGCCTTGATTGGATTTGCGCGCATCCCACGTGACTTTCCTGCCCACTACCGAGGACAGCGAGACGCGGGTGCGCAGTTCGTCAAGGAAACCGGGTGGCAGACTCATGCTTCGTTATATCAGGTCTGAGGGGCGCTCTGTCCAGTGCAGGGCGCAGCGTTGGCAAAAGTTTGAAAAGGCCCGGCGTGGCGTAGGCAAACTTTTGCGGTCAAACCTTAAGAAAGTCTGAACGAGCCCCCAGTAACCCCTTGTTTTATATAAAGCGGCCCACCTGTCCACGCGTGGACACAGGCTTAACCCAGCAGGTCGCGCATCACCCTTTGGAAAATCTGAACCCCCACCGGGATCAGCATGTCTGGAAAATCATAATCCGGGTTGTGCAGCGCAGGATGATCCTCGCCCACCCCCAGAAACAGCATCGCTGATCGTGTGCCACCCTGCCCAAACCGCCCGAAATCCTCCGAGGGCCGCATCGGCAGGTCGCCCGCATCATAAGGCATCCCCAAGCCGTCCAGCGCGCGGCCCAGATGCGCCACAGCCTGCCCATCATTCACCGAAGCGGCAAAATCATCGTGGTGACTGAACCGCACACCAAGCCCCTGCGCCGCAGCCTCCGCCCGCGCCAAATCCATCGCAGCGCTGCGCAACGCCGCCATCTGACCATCTTCCATGGTGCGCAACGTCACCCACAGCTCTGCCTCTCCCGGCGCAATCCCAAACGCCGCCTCACCCAGCCGCGCGTGGGTGATCGTGACCAAACGGTAGTCCGACCCCAATGGCCCCACCTGCCCCAAAGCCGAAATCGCCGGGACCAGCCGCGCCAAAGCCAGCCCAGGCGACACCCCGGTTTCGGGCAAAGACGCATGCGCGGTCTTGCCACTCAGCACAATCTTCAGCCCCTGCGAGGCGCAATTCACCGCCCCCGCCTTTAAGCTCGAATGCCCGAACGGTAGCCCCGGCATGTTGTGTATTGAAAACGCCCAATCCGGACGCAATGCCGCAAAGCGTGGATCCGCCACCACCGCAGCCGCCCCCGAGCCATCTTCCTCGGCAGGCTGGAACATCAGCACCACCCGGCCCCGCGCTGGTCGCGCCCGCGCAATCAAACGCCCAAGCCCCATCAGCAAGGTCATATGCCCGTCATGGCCGCAGAGATGCCCCTTGCCCGGAATGGTCGAGCGGTGCGCGGCCTCCGACAGTTCCGTGATCGGCAAAGCATCAAGTTCCGCGCGAAACAGCACCGTCGGGCCATCGGCCAAACCATTGAACACCGCCGCCACGCCATGCCCGCCAAGACCCGTCACCACTTGATCCGGCTGAAGCACAGCCACCGCCTGCACGATACGTGCTGCAGTCGCCGTTTCCTCACGCGATACCTCGGGAAAACGATGCAACTCACGCCGAAACGCCGTCAACTCACCCAAATCCTGTACAGTCAGCATCATGCCGCCCGCGCCGCCAAGGTCTTCAGTGCCACCTCGATCTCGTGCCAGGCCGTCCGCGCCATTGAGCGGAACAGCATCAGCCGGAAGCCATCCTCGGCCACCCTCAAAAGCACCATCGACATATGGTAAAGCGGCGTGCGTGCGGCCATCCCCGCTGGAAAAGCGCTCAGCCGCAGGTCCATCGGTACATAGCGCGCCAAAGCCTGCACCGCCAAAGACCCCTGCAGCGACAGACTGACCCAGCCACCGGATTGGTCCGTCACAGCCGCGATACCGCTCAAATCCGGACATTCCGCCCCAATCAAAAATGCTTGCTCGCGTCCGGCCCAAGCGATAATCGCCCCGCCATTCTCCGCAAAACTGTTCACCGCCGGAAACCCAAACCCCAACGGTTCCAAAGCCTTAGCCACCGCGTCCGTTTGACCGGGAAAGGGTGCAATCGACGTCAACCGACCGTGGTCCACCTCGGCCATCGTCGTTCCCGCCACCACAAAGGCTTTCGTGCCCGCCAAAGCGGTTTTTGCGATCAATTCAGGCACGCAATTTCTCCCCGTCTTTGTCATGGAACACCGGATCACAAACCTCCGCCAGCACATCAATGTCACGCAGACGGTCCACCACCCGCACCGTCTCGCCATGCCGCGCGCGACCGTTCACCAAGAAACCAAGCCCCAGATTGCGGTCAAACATCGGCGAATAGCCGACCGAGCTTATATGGCCTTGGCTGTTCACGCGGCTCAGATCCGCCCCCGGCACGAACAGATGCGCGCCCGAGGTGATTTTCTCAGCCGATAACGGCTTCAGCCCAACCATCTGCGCCCGCTCTGGCCCCAGCAGACCGGGGCGCGTCGCCGCCAGCTTGCCGATGCAATCCTTCTTCGCCGACACCATCTTCGCCGCGCCAATATCAAACGCCGTCACCCGGCCATCAATCTCGGCATGGGTGATCAGACCCTTTTCGATCCGCAAAACGTTCAGCGCTTCCATGCCATAGGGCCCGCCGCCCATGGTTTCCGCCCGCGCCACAAGGTCACGGAACAAAGCCTCGCCATACCGGGTCGGCACGGCGATCTCATAGCCTTCCTCACCCGAAAAGCTGATGCGGAACAGCCGTGCGGCGACGCCGCCCACCGTCACCGCCCCGGCAGCCATGAACGGGAAATCGCCCAACGGCTGATCGAGATATCCGTTCAGCAACGCCCGCGCCATCGGCCCCGCCACCGCAAACTGCGCCCAGGACTCCGTCACAGAGATAAACCGCACCTCCCAGTCGGCACATTCGCTTTGATGCACGAAATCCAGATGCCGCATCACCAGCCCCGCCGCCGCCGTGGTGGTGGTCATCAGGTAATGGTTTTCGCCAAGCCGCGCCGTGGTGCCATCGTCCAGCACATAGCCATCCGCGCGCAGCATCAGGCCATAACGCACCCGACCAACAGCCAAGGTGCTGAACATGCTGGTATAAACCAGATCGAGGAACCGCCCGGCGTCCTTGCCCTGAATGTCGATCTTGCCAAGGGTCGAGACATCGCAAACTCCCACTGCACCGCGCACATAGCCAATCTCACGGTTGCAGGACTCAAGCCAAGTCGTCTCCCTAGGCTTGGGGAAATAGCTGGGGCGATACCACAACCCAGCCTCAATCATCGGGGCACCGCGGTCGCGGCTGGCCTGATCCGAGGTCAAAAACCGCTGCGGCGCAAAGCCCCCACCACGCCCGCCCGCCCCCATCGCCGCAATCGAGGTCGGAATAAACGGCGGCCTGAACGTCGTCGTCCCCGTTTCGGGAATCCCCCGCCCCGTGGTATCCGCCAGCACCGCCAGCGCACCTACGTTGGAGTTCTTGCCCTGATCCGGCGCCATGCCTTGCGTGGTGTAGCGCTTCATATGCTCGACCGAGGAATAGCCCTCCTGTGCGGCCAGCTTCACATCTTTCGTCGTCACATCATTGGCAAAATCGAGCCAAGCCCGCCCCTTGCCCGCCACTTGCCACAGCGGAGCGATCACATAGGGCAGCCCCTCAGCGGTGGGCAAAACCGCATCCGCCGCCGCCATATTCAGCCCGCGCAACGCCGCCCGCGCCGCCGCTTGGCCTTCGCTCAGACAGCCCAGAGTATCAAACACGCCGTTACAAGCGCCCGCCGCCTGCAAATGCGGCACCGCATCCGCCAGCGGCACAAAGGCCGCCAAAGACGCCTCCCACCGCGGCCGCCCGTTCAGATGGCAGGTTATGTGCAGCGTCGGGTTCCAACCACCCGACACCGCCAACAGGTCGGTTTCCAGCGCAAATTCGCCGCCAACATGGGTGCCGGAAATCGCCCGCAACCCCAGCCGCCCTTTAGTATCAGTCACTTGAGCGCCCAGATACACCGGGCAATCTTCCACCGCGCTCGCATCCGTCCGGCTGTCCAAAATCGCCGCCACCGTCACGCCCGCCGCCATCAACTGCCGCGCCACAGCCCGCGCGCCATCGTTGTTGGCAAACAAGGTCACCCGCTTGCCCGGCACCACACCGAACTTATTGAGATACGCCTGCACCGCAGACGCCAGCATAATCCCCGGCCGATCATTCATCGGAAACGCAATCGAGCGTTCCAACGCCCCCGCCGCCAGCACTGTCCGCGCCGCCGTGATCCGCCAGAAACACTCGCGCGGCAAATCCGGGCGCGGGCCTTTGTGCAGCCCTACCCGTTCCACCGCCGAATACTGCCCGCCGTCATAAGCCCCCGTCACCGTGGTGCGCGGCATGATCCGCACATTCGGCATCGCTTTCAATTCCGCCTCAACAGCCGCGACCCATTCCCCAGCAGGCTTGCCGTCCAGATGCGCATCATCGGCCAAAAGGCGACCGCCCAAAAGACGGTCCTCCTCGCACAAGATCACATCCGCACCCGCCCTAGCCGCCTCTAACGCCGCCATCAGGCCCGCAGGCCCAGCGCCGATTACCAGCACATCGCAGAACGCAAAGGCCTTCTCGTAATGCCCCTCATCATGCTTGCCCGACAGGCTCCCAAGCCCCGCCGCCCGCCGGATGATCGGCTCGTAAATCGCCTCCCAAAACGGGCGCGGCCACATGAAGGTCTTGTAGTAAAACCCCGCCGACAAGAACGGCGACACCATGTCGTTCACCGCCATCACGTCAAATCGCAAGCTGGGCCAACGGTTCTGAGAGCGGGTGTTCAGCCCCTCAAAAATCTCTTGCACCGTGGCGCGCACATTGGGGGTCTGGTTCGACGCCCCAATCACCTCAATCAGCGCATTCGGTTCCTCCGACCCCGCCGTCAGAACCCCACGCGGACGGTGATATTTGAACGACCGCCCGACCAACTTCACCCCATTCGCCAGCAAAGCCGAAGCCACCGTATCGCCCTTAAACCCCTGATAGGTCTTGCCATCAAACTTGAATGAAACCGGCTTAGTCCAGTCAATCAGCCCCTTACCTGCAATCCGCATGTTCAGGCCTCCTTCTGCTTGGCAACCAGTTCCGACCCCAGAACCTCATGGCTAATCGTGTTGCGAGTCACCACCATCCAAGCCCCACACCCCGCCTCGTGATACCAGACATCCCGCGTCACCCCCGCCGGATTGTCGCGCAGGAACAAATGGTTATCGAGATCGTCGATGCTGCCCTGATCACTGGGCCGCTTCAGATAATCCTCCGACCCATAGTAATAAAACTCGCGCCGATCCCGAGTGCCACAAAGGGGGCAAGGTATACGCATCAGTTGGCCTCACAGGTTGCAACGGTGATGGAAGAAACAAGTCGTTGCGCCTCCACCCCCATATCGAGTGGATGCTCTTGAGCTTGAGATATGGCAAATAGGTCGAACACAACGCGCCCGCCCGCAGTAACGAAATCGCGCAGGCCGCCACCACGGCAAACCCGCTTGGTCAGCGCAGAGGCCACAAGCGTAATTTGGTTCGCAGACGGCCAAGTTTTTGACTCCTTGCGGGGAGCCACTTCTATTCCAAACCTCGCAGTCGGACCGATGCCGTTAGCGCCGCCCAACTGAGGCGCATTATCCAGCAGCAAGACGTAGTCTTGGTCGTTAAATGCCAGTCGAATGTCGTCGAAAGCATCGCACCAATTAAACGATCCCAAATATTCCGGCGTGCCTGATAAGCAAACTTCCGCATCCGCCGCGGCGGGACATGTCGACAGCGCGATGACAGCTAGGGGGAAAATCCGACGCATAATTTCCCTTAATGCAAATTATGTTGGCTGCCGGTGGCTTCTTCGTCCATCACATGGCCCGAGCGGAAGCGGTCCAGCCGGAACCGCCGTGCCACCTCATGGCTTTCGCCCGTCGCCATCAGATGCGCCATGCACCAGCCACTCGCCGGAGCCGCTTTGAAGCCGCCATAATTCCAGCCCGCATCGACAAACAGCCCCTCGATATGGGTTTTGTCGATGATGGGGCTGCCATCGGCCGACATATCCATAATGCCGCCCCAAGATCGCAGCACCTTGGCCCGCCCGATCATCGGCATCAGCGTCATCGCGGCTTCCATCACATGCTCCACCATCGGCAGATTGCCCCGCGCGGCGTAGCTGGAATAGAAATCGAGATCGCCGCCGAACACCAAACCGCCCTTGTCGGACTGGCTGATATAGAAATGCCCCATCCCGAACGAGATCACAGAATCAATGATCGGCTTCAGGCCTTCGGTGACAAACGCCTGCAACACATGGCTTTCAATCGGCAGCCGCATCCCCGCCATCGCCGCGACCTGAGATGACCGCCCGGCCACCACCATGCCGACCTTCTTGGCGCGGATCGGCCCGCGCGTGGTCTGCACGCCCTGCACAACGCCGCCCGCAATATCAATCCCGGTGACTTCGCAGTTCTGGATCAAATCCACCCCGCGCCGATCCGCGCCGCGCGCATAGCCCCAAGCCACCGCGTCATGCCGCGCCGTGCCACCGCGCTTGTGCATCAAGCCACCGTAGATCGGGAACCGGGTCTGCGCGAAATCCAAGTAAGGCGCGAAATCCTTGACCTGATCCAGCGTCCACAATTCGGCATCGTCGCCCTGATTGATCATCGCATTGCCACGCCGGGCCAAAGTATCTCGCTGCCCGTCCGAATGCGCCAGGATCAACTGGCCGCGCTGCGAGTGCATCACGTTATAGTTCAACTCGGCCTCAAGGCACTCCCACAGCTTCAGTGAATGGCTGTAGAACTCGCTGTTGCCCGGCATGTAGTAATTCGCCCGAACAATCGTGGTGTTGCGCCCGATATTGCCCGACCCCAGATAGCCCTTCTCCAGCACCGCGATATTGGTCAGCCCGTGATTTTTCGCCAGATAATAGGCGGTCGACAACCCATGCCCGCCGCCGCCGATGATAATCGCATCATATTCCGACTTGGGTGCCGGATTGCGCCACGCCGGGCCCCAGCCCTTGTTGCCGAACAATCCTTCGGTGATCACCTTCAACCCGGAATAACGCATGGGGTGGCTCCTTGCCTGCTTGCGGGCAAGTGAACCCGCTTTGCACGGGTTATTCAACAGTCAAACCCGAATAACTGTGCCATCCGCGACAAATCATGTCGCAAGCCCACAAGCCTTCAGGGCTTCATACTGGCTCAAATATCACCGCCGGAGGCTCCAGCGCAGATCAAGGGAGCCTCCGGCGGTGATATTTTGACCAGTTTGAAAGCCCTTACAGCCCCTTTGACTTATAGGTTGCCGCAATCCGCCCGATCGACACGATATAAGCCGCCACCCGCAGATCGCCGACTTCGGGCCGGCCGTGCCAAACCTCTCGCATCGCCTGATAGGCCGTGCGCATGGTGTCATCGAGGCCCGAGCGTACCAATGCCAACTCGTCCGAGCCTTGCAGGAACTTCTTCTTGAAATCCGGCGTCAACTGCCAGCCCAGATGCTGATCGCTCGACAGCCGTTCCAACTCCTCGACCAGGATCCGCGAGCGTGCCTCTTCCGCCCGCCGCTGCATCCGGCCAAAGCGGATATGGGATAGGTTCTTTACCCATTCGAAGTAAGACACCGTGACGCCGCCCGCATTGGCATACATATCGGGAATGATCACGCAGCCCTTGGCGCGCAACACTTCATCCGCGCCATAAGTGATCGGGCCGTTGGCAGCCTCGACGATCAACGGCGCTTGAATCCGCGCCGCGTTGGACAGATTGATCACCCCTTCCAGCGCCGCCGGAATCAGGATGTCGCAGGCCATCTCCAGCGCCTTGGCACCATCCACCACATGCTTTGCCTTGGGATAGGCCGCAAGCAAGCCATCGTTGCGGTTCATCCATTGCCGCACGTCTTCCACGTCGATGCCGTCTTCGTTCACCAAGGCACCGTCGCGCTCGATGATCGCGATCACCTTGGCACCGTCTTCTTCCGACAGGAACTTCGCCGCGTGATAACCCACGTTACCCAGGCCCTGTACCACGATCCGCTTGCCATCCAGATCGCCCGACAGCCCCGCCATCGCCGCATCTTCCGGGTTGCGGAAGAACTCACGCAAAGCATATTGCACGCCGCGTCCCGTCGCCTCGACCCGACCCTGGATCCCGCCCGCATGCGGCGGTTTGCCGGTGACGCAAGCTTTGGCATTGATGTCGGTGGTGTTCATCCGCGCATATTGGTCGGCGATCCACGCCATTTCGCGCTCCCCCGTGCCCATATCCGGCGCGGGTACGTTCTGCGCCGGGTTGATCAGATCGCGCTTGATCAGCTCATAGGCGAACCGCCGGGTGATCTGCTCTAACTCATGTTCATCCCACGCACGCGGATCAATGCACAAACCGCCCTTGGAACCTCCAAACGGCGTCTCCACCAGCGCACATTTATAGGTCATCAGCGCGGCGAGGGCTTCCACTTCGTCCTGATTGACGCCCAGCGAATAGCGGATACCACCTTTCACCGGCTCCATGTGCTCGGAATGTACCGAGCGATAGCCGGTAAAGGTCTCAATTTTGCCGCGCAACCGCACGCCAAACCGCACGGTATAGGTCGAGTTACACACCCGGATTTTTTCCTGAAGACCGGGGCCAAGGTCCATCAGTGCGGTCGCCCGCCGGAACATCATATCTACGGATTCGCGAAAACTCGGCTCGCCTGCAACACTCATGGTCGTCCTCCCAAATTGCCGTCTCTCTCCCGGCAGAGCGCCTGTTGCGCTCCCCCAACACCTACCGCCATTTGCTTAATAAATCAGCAAACATTGTAAGCAGATTTGAGGCGCTTTTGACCGAAAGTGATTCGGGATTATCCAATATGGGCGATAGTGTGGCGATCCATACAACCTATGCGAAAGTAGATCGTCGCGAATTTCGCCACAGTAAATCCCCAGCATTGCCAGTGTTTCCCGCCACCCCCACAATGCCCCCTGTCTGCCAAGGTTGCCACAATTTTGCCATAACTTCTGGGCAGCAAAGTGGCGAAAGGATGTGTTTGCGGGGGCAGCATCCGATGTGGCTTGTAAAGGATGATACCGTGATTTTGGCCCCCTCCCCCCGCGCTTGGACGCGCAATCTGGTTAATTGCAGCCAGCAATTTCGCCGCGACGAAGACGGCTCGCTGATCATTTTCGCGCTGGTCTTGTTCTTGCTGATGGCGATGATGGGGGGCTTTGCGGTCGATATGATGCGCTATGAGCAAACCCGCACCGCCCTGCAAAACACGCTGGACCGTTGCACACTGATGGCCGCCAGCCTTGGGCAGACGCTCGATCCGCAGTTGGTCGTCAAGGATTGCGTCGACAAGGCCGGTTTTGGGGCCGATCTTGAAAGTGTTCAGGTGACGCAGGCGTTGAATTCACGCAGTGTCGTCTCGAAGGGCCGCGTCGATACCAAGCCGTTCTTCATGCACTTGATCGGCATCAACAAATTTGACGCGCTTGGCACGTCTGGGGCCGAGCAAGCCATCACCAATGTCGAAATCGCACTGGTGCTGGATGTCTCGGGCTCGATGACCGGGGCCAAGATCGCCAACCTGAAGATCGCTGCTGCCGAGTTCGTTGACAACATGCTGGCCAACGATCCCAACCACCGCATTTCGATCACCATCGTGCCCTATAATGCGCAAGTGAACCTCGGCTCGGTGCTGCGGGCGAAATATCAGGCGGTCAATCTGCATGGCGTGACCGATGTGAACTGCCTTGAGCTGCCATCTTCGATGTTCAGCGCCCCCGGCATCCCGCGCAATGTTGATCTGCCAATGATGGCCTATGCCGACCATTACTATGGCACCAGCCAGACCAATGCCGCAGTCTCACCGACCTCTGGCACGGCGCTGCCGAACTATGCTGCCGCCTTCTGTACCAAACAAGCTGCCAACATCGTGCGCTTGCCTAGCCAGAACGCCACCAGCCTGAAAACGCAGATCAATGGCCTTGTCGCGGGCGGCAACACCTCGATCACTCTGGGGATGAAATGGGGGCTGTCTCTGCTCGATCCCTCTGCGCGTGGCATGTATAACGAGTTGATCGGCGCCGGCCAGATGGGCGCGAACCTTGCAGGTCGCCCGTTCAATTATACCGACCCCGAGTCGATGAAAGTTGTCGTGCTGATGACCGATGGTGAGCATGTCGCCCACAACCGCGTCACCGACAGCTACAAGACCGGCCTCTCTCCGATCTACAAGAGCAGCGGCGGCGACTATTCGGTGTATCAAGCGTCCCATGCCGGCAACAAATACTGGGTGCCGCATCTGGGGAACTGGGCGGCCACCCCTTACAACGGCGGCGTGCAGCAGAACTGGGAAACTGTCTGGACCAATCTGAAGGTCAGCTATGTCGCCTGGCAGTTCTATGCCCGCGCCTTGGGCAGCACCAACTCCGCGCGCAACACGATCTACACCAACCAGATGAATGACATGGTGCAAACCTATGCCTCGGTCGGCGGCATGAATGCTTCGCTGCAACAAAGCTGTGGCCTGGCCAAGCAGAACAACGTTTTGGTCTATGGCATCGCGTTTGAGGCCCCCAGCAACGGCCAAGCTCAGATCCTGCAATGCGCCACCTCGGCTGCACATTACTTCGATGCGCAAAACGGGGCTGAGATTCAGGCGGCATTCCGCACCATCGCCTCGAACCTGACCCAGTTGAAACTGACGCAATGACCCATGTGCCCCCGATCATCGCATCAGGGGCACCTTTCCTGCATCGGTCAATCCAATGCCTCACCCACATTTCACGTCTGATTCGCACCGCCCGCCGCCTAAGGATGCAGCTAAGCACGGGGTAAAGGCAAAGTCGGGCCGTTCAATCCAAGATTGCGCCCAATCTTCCTGTGATTGCGCCAAACCAAGCAACAATGCCGCCCACTGGCGCAGTTTGTTGCCTGAAACATGGTTTTCGCCACAACCTGCCCACAATCTGAAACACCAAAGCCATAGTTTTGCCCAAGCCCACGCGCTTTATGCCGGTTCAAGGATTGTTTCTATGCTTAGCCGCCCGGTGCCCCGCACCGTAAGCCGCGAGCCGGAGTTGGGGTATGTCCATGTTCATAGCGAACGTTGGAATTCAGGGTTGTGGCCAAACCAAACGGCGCTTCGCGGTGTTGACACGCTTTTGGACGGCGCAAGACGGTTCACTGACAATTCTCGCGCTCAGCTTGTTCCTGTTGATGGTGATGATGGGAGGCCTCGCGGTTGACCTGATGCGCTACGAGCAAACCCGCACCACGCTGCAAAACACCCTCGACCGCGCCACGCTGGCCTCGGCCGCGCTGACCCAGTCGCTGGACCCGGCAGATGTGGTGGCCGACTACTTCACTAAAGCCGGAATGGATAAGTACCTCAAAGGCGTCACGGTGTCCGAAGGCATGAACTTCCGCAACGTCACCGCCGATGCCGCTGCCGGCACTGAACCCTTCTTCCTGCATTTGATCGGGCACGACAAAATGGATGCGCGGGGCCATTCGATGGCCGAACAACGCGTCACCAATGTCGAGATCATGTTGGTGCTCGACGTATCGGGCTCGATGCTCAGCAACAACCGCTTGGTAAACCTCAAGACCGCCGCCAATGAATTCGTCGATACCGTGCTGTCCAGCGATGCCGAGAATAAAATCTCGATCGGCCTCGTGCCGTTCAACGGTCAGGTCAACATCGGCCCCGACCTGCGCGCGAAATATACCGCGCTGACTGATGATCCTGTTGTCGCCAACGTGCAATGTGTGGACATGCCCAGTTCGGTCTACAACGCTACAGCCCTGCCGACCAACACCGCGATGTCGATGACCGCGCATGCCGACACCTATTCCGGCACCAACGCGACCAACGCATGGGTGGCCTATACCGACACCAACTATGCCATCGGCTACCATGCCACCAACAACAGCGGCAACGTCTGGTGCCCGCCGATTGCCGGCAACATCATCCGCCTGCCCGCCCAGTCGATCTCTACTCTGCAAGGTCAGATCAGCGGGCTTTCCGCGATTGGGGCCACCTCGATCAATGCCGGGCTGAAATGGGGTCTGGCGCTGATGGACCCTTCGGCTGCCACCATGTACAACCAGCTGATTGCCTCAGGCAAAATGGCTGGCGCGCTAAGCGGGCGTCCCTACAGCTTTACCGATCCCGAGGCGATGAAAGTCATCGTACTGATGACCGATGGCGAGCACTTCGCCGAGGAACGCGTGAACGCGGCCTATAAATCCGGTTTGTCCGATATCTACAAAAGCTCCAACGACGGTAACTATTCGATCTATCATTCCAGCTTGGCCAGCAACAAATACTGGGTTCCGCATTTGAGCAGGTTCCAAGCCGTGCCATGGACCAATTCGACCAACAGCGGCACCTACACGCAGCAGACCTGGCCGCAGGTTTGGAGCGCGATGCGGCTGAGCTATGTGGCTTGGCAGTTCTACGCCCGCGCCTTGGGCAGCACCAGTTCGGCCCGCAATATCGAATATACCAACCGGATGGATGCTTTCCGGAGCAAAACCCCGACCACCTCTATGGACAGCCAGTTGCAACAGATTTGCGGGCTGGCGAAAGGTCAGGGCGTGATAGTCTATGGCATCGCTTTTGAGGCGCCCACCCTTGGCCAGACCCAGATCCGCAACTGTTCCACCTCGACCGCACATTACTTCAACGCCTCTGGCCTGCAAATCCGCACCGCCTTCCGCGCCATTGCCAGCAACATCAGCCAGTTGAGGTTGACGCAATGATCCGCCGGTTCAAAGGCCTGCGCCATGCGCTTCGGCGCGAAGACGGCACCGCCGCGATGGAGTTTGTCCTCGCGGTGCCACTTCTGATCACCATCTTCATGGCGTCGTTTGAAAGTGGCCTGCTGATGATCCGCTCGATCATGCTGGAACAATCCGTCGATATGACGATGCGAGAGTTGCGCTTGGGCCATTACACCCTGCCCGACGCCGCGCTGCTGAAAGTCGAGATTTGCAAACGCACCGTGATCTTCAAGGATTGCGAGGCCAATATCATGATCGAGATGACTCGGATCAGCACCGCAACATGGGCGCTGCCCTCCACCGGGGTCGCTTGCATTGACCGCGCCGAAGACATCCAGCCCGTTACTTCGCTACAAATCGGCCAGCAGAATGACATCATGCTGGTGCGGGTCTGCGTCGTGCAGGATGCCTTGTTCCCCACCACCGGCATCGGCCTGGGCCTGCCCAAAGATGGTGAAGGCGGTTATGGCGTCATTGCGACCTCGGCCTTTGTAACCGAACCGAGTTGAGGGGAACACCGTGAAACCGCTCCGCACCATGTTCCGCCGTTTTGGCCGCGACGAAAGTGGCGTGTTGATGGCCGAAGCCATCATAGTGCTGCCCTTCATGCTCTGGTCTTACCTTGCGCTGTTCGTCTATTGGGACGCCTTCCGCTCGGTCAACACCGCACAAAAGGCCGCCTACACCATCTCAGACATGATCTCGCGTGAGATGGTCACTTTGCCCGCCAACTACGTCACCGGGATGCGCGATCTGATGCGCTATCTGATCGACGGCGACCAAACCATCAAGATCCGCGTCGCCGAGGTGACATGGTCAGACGCCAACGCGCGGTTTGAGGTCGATTGGTCGCGCTCACCCGATGGCGCGATGTTGCAACTGACCACCGCAACCATCGCATACTATGCCAATCGCATTCCCGAGATGGCCGATGGCGACCGCGTGATCATCGTTGAAACCGAGGTCAGCTATCACCCCGCTTTCGACGTCGGCATGAATGATGAGGTGCTGAAGCAATTCGTGGTGACACGCCCGCGCTTCATCCCGAAGCTGTGCATGACGGGCGTCACCTGCTCCTGATCGCTCAACGCGATCAGGCCAGCTTCGCGCAAATATGCACAACAGACCTGTGCATTCACGCCTTGCTGCAAATACGCACCAGACCTACTTTGGGGACAGCCCAATCAAAGGAGCAAGCCCATGTCCCTCCGCCCCGTTCTCAGTCAATCCACCGCCCAGCCACATGTCGAAGGTGCAGGCGTGCATCTGCACCGCGCTTTCGGCTTCGGCGATCCGACCCAATTCGACCCCTTCCTGCTGTTCGATGATTTCCGCGGCGAAACCCCGCGCGACTACATGGCAGGCTTCCCGTGGCATCCGCATCGCGGCATTGAGACGATCACCTATGCCCTAGCGGGCGCAGTTGAACATGGCGACAGTCTGGGAAATCGCGGCACGCTCAAAGGCGGTGATGTGCAATGGATGACCGCAGGCTCGGGCATCCTGCACCAAGAAATGCCAAAGGGAAACGCCAAGGGCCAGATGCACGGCTTTCAGCTTTGGGCCAACCTG
>JBKJTI010000122.1:0-7672 GCA_046590425.1 Cypionkella sp.
CGGGTTGACCGACACCTATCTTTTGCGGGTCGAACAGTTGTATCCGGTGCCCAAGCAATCGCTCACGGCTGAACTTTCGCGGTTCAAGGGCGCGGAATGGGTTTGGTGCCAAGAAGAACCGAAGAACATGGGCGCTTGGTCGCACATCGAGCCGGAACTAGAGGCGCTATTGACCAATATCGGTGCAACCAACACCCGGCCCCGCTATGCTGGCCGTGCAGCTTCGGCCTCGCCGGCCACGGGCCTTGCGTCCAAACACAAATACGAACAGCAAACCTTGGTGAATGAGGCGCTGGGCGGCCCGTCCCCAACCACCGCCCGCGCAGGAGAATGATATGACGGATGTAATGGTGCCCTCTTTGGGCGAAAGCGTCTCCGAAGCCACCGTATCGACTTGGTTCAAAAAACCCGGCGATGTGGTCAAGCTGGATGAGATGCTGTGCGAGTTGGAAACCGATAAAGTTTCCGTCGAAGTGCCCTCCCCCGTGGCGGGCGTTCTGACGGAAATCCTCGCCCCTGAAGGTACAACCGTGGCCGCCAATGCGCGGCTCGCGATTGTGACCGAAGGTGCTGTGGGTGCCAAAACCGCAGCGCCGATTCCGTTGAAAGCCGAAGAGCCGAAATCGGTGGCTGCTGCCGCGACGGTCGGCTCGCCCGGTGCCGGCCCAGAAGTGCTGACCCCGCGCGACGTGGAAAACGCGCCTTCCGCCAAGAAGGCGATGGCCGAGGCGGGTCTGTCTGCCGATCAAGTCCAAGGCACTGGCCGCGATGGCCGGGTGATGAAGGAAGACGTGGCGCGTGCCGCAACCGCAGCCCCGCTTGCCGCCGCCCCTGCCGTAGCCGCCATCCCGCGCGCACCGGTGCCTGCTGACGACGCCGCCCGCGAGGAACGCGTCAAAATGACCCGCCTGCGCGCCACCATCGCGCGCCGTCTGAAAGACGCACAAAATACCGCCGCCATGCTGACCACCTATAACGAGGTGGACATGTCCGGCATCATGTCTTTGCGCAATGAATACAAAGACATCTTCGAGAAAAAGCACGGCGTGAAACTGGGCTTCATGTCGTTCTTTGTCAAAGCCTGCACCCATGCTTTGAAAGAAATCCCGGAAGTGAACGCCGAGATTGACGGGCAGGATGTGGTTTACAAAAACTACGTCCACATGGGCGTCGCCGTCGGCACTCCGAACGGTTTGGTGGTGCCTGTGGTGCGCGATGCCGATCAGATGGGCTTTGCCGCGATTGAGAAGAAAATCTCGGAACTCGGCCTGCGCGCTCGCGATGGCAAGCTGTCGATGGCCGAGATGCAGGGCGGTTCGTTCACCATCTCGAACGGTGGCGTCTACGGCTCGCTAATGTCCTCCCCAATCCTGAACCCCCCACAATCGGGTATTCTGGGGATGCACAAAATCCAGGACCGCCCGGTCGTGGTCGCAGGCCAAATCGTCATCCGCCCGATGATGTATCTGGCTTTGTCCTACGATCATCGGGTTGTGGATGGCAAGGGGGCGGTGACGTTCCTGGTGCGGGTCAAGGAAGCCCTGGAAGATCCGCGTCGGTTGTTGATGGATCTGTGAGAGATGCTGACAAGCGCTCTTGACGCAACTAGAGCATGGAGTGCGGGCCTCAATCGACTTGGTTGGGGCTGCGTTTCGTCACTCATCGTTGCTTGGCTCGTCGGAATGGATGATAGATTAATATCTACGCTTGGAAGCGAAGGGACATTTGGGGCACCCACGCTTCTAGGCTTTCTTTTTCTTCTTCTTTCTTCGGGACTACTGGGGTCAATCGTTATATCATTAGGCTCTCTAGCTGAGTTAAAGCGCTTTAGTTTGGAAACTAGGATCGCGTTGGCTGAAAGAGTAGGGAGAAATGGAAACTCCCTATTGATACAATTTTACAACGAAGCAACTTTTAGGTTTGAAATAGCCTCTGGATTTCGAGGTACGTTTTTATTTGGCACATTTTGTTTGGCCCTGAAAATCATGATCAACGGGTCAGAAAACTTCCCCGCGTCGGCGGGGCCTAACGTGGCATGGCCTGCTTCTGCTGGAATTATCTTTGCGGTTGGCTTTGATTGGTTACTTGGGCGTTCTTCAACTGAAGCGTTCAGTGCACTCGAAAAAGTGTTGAGCTCGATCGAGGATGCAACGCTGACGTCACACAAAACAATGGAAGTATAAATTCATGCCCCCCGAACTCACCGCCCTCGCCGATCTGCTGCAAGCCGTGCCATGCGCGCAGGTCACCCCTCCACTCCACTAGCCGCACCCACCCAGAAAGCGCCCCTCTGATGCCCGCCGCCGCCGCCCCCCCCCCCCGCACCAAGCGCGCCGTTGTGGTGTGTATGCGCAATGAGGCGGTATTTGTACTGGAATGGGTGGCCTATCATCTGAGCATCGGCTTTGACCGCATCTTCCTTGTCACCAACACCTGTCAGGATGGCACCGATCTGATGGCGGATCGGCTGGCGGAACTTGAACCCGTCATCCATATCCGCAACGAAGTCGCCCCCGGTGAGGCCCCGCAGATCGTCGGCCTCGCCCGCGCCTTGGCGCATCCGGCGATGGCGAATGTGGAATGGCTGCTGCACATCGACGCGGATGAGTTTCTCAACGTCACCACTGGGGCTGGCATGGTGGGTGATCTGCTGCACGCCGTCGGCCCATGCGATACAGTCGCCGTGGCTTGGCGCTTCATCGCCAGCGGTGGACGGCAGGTCTGGCAGGGTGGCAGTTTGCTGGCGGAACAAACCCAATGCTCTGCGCAGATCGAAGAACAACTGGTGTTCCACAAATCGCTGTTCCGCCCCAACCGCTTTGCCCGCGCCATCGACCATATGCCGAAAGACCCGTTGGACCTCGAAGTGATCGTCCGCAACTGCCTAGGCGCGAAAATCCCCAATCGTGGGCAGTCACACCCGACAGCCGCCAATTATCGCGGTATCAAGGACCAAGACCTGACATGGGCGAATGCTGACATTCACCATTATTTCGTGCGCTCGGAGGATGTGTTTCTGCTGAAAAACATCCGCGGCGATGGCATGGCGAAGCAACATGCCAACCATGTGCTCGGCTCAAAGATGTGGACAATTGCCGAACGTTCGACTGGAGAGGACCGCTCGATCCAGCGCCATCTGCCAAGCGTCACAGCGCGTCTGGCCGCCTATGATGCCGATCCGCAGTTGCAGGATTTGCACAAAACTGCGCTGGCTTGGCTGGCGCAACAGCGCGAGACTTACCTGACCGCCGAGAACCGCAAGCTGTGGGATCAACGCCGCAAACGTCCCAAGAAGGAAGCACGTCTATGACACCCGAACTTACCGCCCTTGCCCTCGCAGGCCTGTTGCAGGCCGTACAATACGCGCTGTTCGCCATCCCGGCCAATCTGCAACTCGGCACAGGCTATACCTCAAGCCCGCGCGACCGCCCGCCCTCGCGGCAGTTGTCGCTGCAAGCGGGTCGGTTGCAACGCGCGATGAACAACCATTTCGAGGGGCTGATTCTGTTCACCCTCGCTGTTGTCGTTGTCACTTTGGGCAATCAGTCGACAGCCGTGACCCATTATGCCGCCTATATCTACCTCGCCGCCCGCGTGCTTTACGTCCCTGCCTATGCTTTCGGCCTCCGGCCGTGGCGTTCGGCAATCTGGGCCGTGGGCTTTTTCGCCACGCTCACCATGATCGTGGCGGCTCTGATCTGACACAGGCGCGGCTGCAAAGGCAGCATGCGCCAAACATACGAAGGAAACCTCATGGCAAGCTTTGACGCAATCATCATCGGCGCAGGCCCCGGCGGCTATGTTTGCGCCATCCGTGCCGCGCAACTGGGCCTGAACGTGGCCGTCGTCGAGGGCCGCGAGACGCTGGGTGGCACCTGCCTGAACATCGGCTGCATCCCATCGAAGGCGCTGCTGCATGCCACGCACTCGCTTCACGAAGTTCATGAAAACTTTGAGAAAATGGGTTTGATGGGGGGGGCGCCGACGGTTGATTGGCTCAAAATGCAGTCCTATAAAACCGATGTGGTGAACGGCAATACCAAGGGCATCGAGTTTCTGTTCAAGAAGAACAAAGTAACTTGGCTGAAGGGCTGGGCCAGCATTCCGGCCCCGGGCAAAGTGCAGATCGGCGATGAGGTGCATGACGCGAAAAACATCGTGATTGCAACGGGGTCAGAGCCGTCTAGCTTGCCGGGTGTGACGGTGGATGAGACAATTGTGGTGACCTCCACCGGGGCTTTGGCGCTGCCTTCGATCCCCAAAAGCATGGTAGTGATCGGCGCGGGTGTGATCGGGCTGGAGATGGGTTCGGTCTATGCCCGGCTTGGTACTGAAGTCACCGTGGTGGAATATCTGGATGCGATCACCCCCGGTATGGATGCTGAGGTCGCGAAGTCGTTCCAACGCATCCTGACGAAACAAGGCTTCAAGTTCATCATGGGGGCCGCCGTGCAAGGTGTTGAAACCAAGGACGGCATGGCCAAGGTCAGCTACAAACTGCGCAAGAACGACACCGAAGCCAGCCTAGAGGCTGAAGTGGTTCTGGTCGCAACGGGTCGCAAGCCCTATGTCGCGGGCCTTGGGCTTGAGGCTTTGGGGGTGGAGATGATGCCGCGTGGCCAAATCAAGACAGATGCACATTATGCCACCAATATCAGTGGCTTGTACGCGATTGGTGATGCGATTGTCGGCCCAATGCTGGCGCATAAAGCCGAGGATGAAGGCATGGCGTTGGCCGAGATCATGGCGGGCAAAGCGGGCCACGTGAACTATTCGGTCATCCCCGGTGTGGTTTACACAACGCCCGAAGTGGCCTCGGTGGGAGCAACGGAGGAGCAGTTGAAAGAACAGGGCCGCGCGTACAAGGTCGGCAAATTCCCGTTCATGGGTAACGCGCGCGCGAAAGCGGTGTTTCAGGCCGAGGGTTTCGTGAAAATGATCGCCGATGCCACCACCGACCGCATCTTGGGCTGCCATATCGTCGGGCCGGGCGCGGGCGATCTTATCCACGAGGTTTGCGTGGCGATGGAGTTTGGCGCATCGGCTGAAGACCTGGCGATGACCTGCCATGCGCACCCCACGTACAGCGAAGCAGTGCGCGAAGCAGCGCTGGCTTGTGGTGACGGTGCGATCCACGCCTGAAGTCCAAGCTGAGGGTTTTGTAGAAAAATCGTCGGTTAGGTCTTTTTCAACAGCCAATCCAGCAGCCCCGAGGAATCGCCTTCGGGGCTGATCCCCACCACCAAAGCCGCCTCCATCACGCCATCCGGCTCGGTCATTTTGACCTGCGCATAGCCACCCTTGCCCGCATTTGTCGCAATCCGTTCCTGCGCGTTCAGCTTGTCGCGGGCGTTTGGCCGCGCATAACTTTCATCGTCGGCATAGATCGCCTGATTGACCGCCTCGTCAAAGAATATCTGACTGGTCAACACGGTCGTATCGTCGAGAAACACCTTGTAATGCACATGCGTGGTGCGGCCAGAATACCAGCCGGGAAAGATGGTTTGAAACGTCACTATCCCTGTCGCATCCGTGAATTGCGTGCCACGCAGAAAGGTCTGCCCCTCTGCATCAATACCGCCGCCAAGGTTCTTCACCCCTGAATAGACCCCTTGGGCATCGCAATGCCACACGTCCACCCGCGCCCCCACAATGGGCGCGCAATCCCCCGTCACCACCTGCAATCGCAACTGCATCGGCGAGCCCGCCCGACCTTCTGTGATATCGACCCGCACCAATTTGGGATCAAGGTAAAACGGCCCCTCCGTCAGTTCCTTTTGCAACAGGCAAACATCGGTGGTGATCAACCCGGCAGTTTCAGCCTGTGCGGCCAGACCGCTGGGCAGGATCGCCAATGGAGCAAGTGAAAGTGCCCTCAAAACGGCGCGGCGGTCTAGGGTGGAAAGCGGGCGCATGGCATCTCCTGTCTCTGTCACACCTCAAACGACTGAGTGCAGCAGTTCCGTCGCTGCGAGTGGTTCAGGTTTGGTTAATTTGGAAGTAGCGGAGAACGCGATCAAATGACGCGCGAGGCAACGCTTTCCGATCTAATAGAAAGCGGAACCCTTACGACGCCAGATGCCGCAGGCCCTGCGTTACATCAATCCGAACCGCCAAACGCAGCCCCGGCTCATCGCCGGCCCGCAGCGCCGCAAGAATCATCCGGTGGTGCTGAGGCATGTCGCGGCGGCGCAACTTCTGGTAAAGCGCACGCATGGTTGGCCCCAATTGCAGCCAAACTGTTTCGCACAGGGCCAGCATCGCCGGGGTCTGAGCGCGCAGGTAAAGCGTGCGGTGAAACTCCAGATTGGTGCGCACATAACCCACCGCATCTTGGTTCATCACCGCCTCTTGGTTCAGCGCATTGATCGCAGCCAAACGGTCGATCAATGCGAAATGCGCGCGGGGCAAGGCGCGCGAGGCCATTTCCGGTTCCAGCATAGCGCGGATAGACGCCAACTCCTCGATCCGTTCCGGCGTCAGTTCCGGCGTTGAAATCCGCCCTGACGACGACATGGTAAACGCCCCCTCCGCCACCAATCGGCGCGCCGCCTCCCGCGCTGGGGTCATTGAGACGCCAAATTGTTCCGCTATACCGCGCAGGGTCATCGCCTGACCTGGCGCGAGTTCGCCATGCAGAACCTGCTGGCGCAGGCTACGATACACGCGCTCATGGGCGGCGGCATTTGGGTCGGCCAATCGCGGCGAAATGGGGTACGGTGAGATCATTCCTTAGCCAAGCACCCAGAGTTTGCTGCGGTCAAGCACCATCAGGATCGCCGCTATCAAAGCGGATCGCCTGTAGTGCCCCGCCTTCGCGCTTTAACCACGCCCGCTCTGCCTGCCAGCCGGGGAAAAGCCGATGCACTACCGCCCAGAACCGATCCGAATGGTTCATCTCCAGCATATGCGCGACCTCGTGGGCAGCGACATAATCCAGCACGCGCGGCGGGGCCATGATCAGTCGCCACGAATACATCAGCGCCCCATCCGAGGTGCAAGACCCCCAGCGCGACCGCGTATCGCGGAGCGACACCTGTGTCACCTTACGCCCGATCAGCCCAGCATAATGATCCGAAGCCTCAATCAGCCGATTGCGCGCCTGCACCCGCAAAAACGCCGAGACCCGCGCCGCTGCTCGCCCGGGATCGCCCGGCACGATCAGCACATCACCCTCGACCCGCACCGAGCGCCCTGCCCCACTTTCCAGCCGCAAGGACCGCCCTTCAAACGGCAGCACCGATCCAATTCCGACGCCCACAACCTGCGGCATCCGTGCCACCGCCGCCCGGATCCATGGTTCTTGCGCGCGGGCAAAAGCCATCGCCTCGGCTTCGCGCGCCCGCGTCGGCAACGACAGCGTCACCGCGCCATTCGCTTGTGACACGCGCAAAGAAAACCTCCGCGCGCGGGCATTGCGGCGCAGAGTGATCTCAATCGGGGGGGGGCCGGGAAGCAGCAAGATCGCACCTCTGGACATGGGGTTGCAGCATACCTATCTGCTTGGTTGCCGCAACTGCTGCCACGCTGAGAAAAGCCTTTGACAGTCGTCCAACCTTGTGGCAAGCGGCTACATTCCGAATTGACAGCCCGCAAGGGCCAGCCTGAACAAAGGGAAAACCATGCCATTGGCAGAATGGGGCACCAAGCGCGTATGCCCGACCACCGGCAA
>JBKJTI010000156.1:0-9838 GCA_046590425.1 Cypionkella sp.
GAAGGGAAAGCCCAATGAACCGCGCTTTACGGCCTTTGGTGGCGACCACGGCGATCTTTGCGCTGGCCTATCTTGCCGCCGTTATCCAGTTTCCGGCGATGCTGTCGATGCGGGTTCTGGGCAATTTCCTGACCGACAATGCCTTTCTGGGCATCGCGGCGGTGGGGATGAGCTTTGTGATCATCTCGGGCGGGATTGATCTGTCGGTGGGGGCGGTGATTGGGTTTACCACGGTGTTGAACGCAGTGTTGATCATGTGGCTGGGGCTGCATCCGCTGTTTGCATTTGCGATCTCGCTGAGCGTTGCGGCGGCTTTCGGGGCGGTGATGGGGGCCGCTATTCACTATCTGAAGGTGCCGAGTTTCATCGTCACGCTGGCGGGGATGTTTCTGGCGCGGGGCGGGGCTTCGGTGCTGTCGCCCGATAGCATTGGCATCAAGCACGAGCTTTATACAACGATTTCAAAAAGCTACATCCTGCTGCCGGGCGGCGGACGGTTGACGGTGATCGGGATGATCATGCTGATGGTGTTTATGCTGGGAATGATTTTGGCGCATCGCACGCGGTTTGGCAGCTACGTCTACGCGCTCGGCGGGTCAGAGGTTTCGGCAGGATTGATGGGCGTGCCCGTCGCACGCACCACGATTTTGATATACACGCTGTCAGCTTTTCTGGCTGGGCTCGCGGGGATCGTGTTTTCGCTTTACACCTCGGCGGGTTATTCGTTGTCGGCGTTGGGGGTGGAGCTGGACGCCATCGCGGCGGTGGTGATTGGCGGTACCTTGCTGACCGGGGGCTACGGGTTCATTGCGGGCACGTTTATCGGGGTGATGCTGCAAGGCTTGGTGCAGACTTACATCGTGTTTGACGGCAGCCTGTCAAGTTGGTGGACCAAAATCGTCATCGGCGGCTTGCTTTTCCTGTTCATTTTGTTGCAAAGGCTGGTGTTCTCGGCGGCATCTCCGCGCAGGAAAGTGTTTTGGAAAACCTAGCATGAGCGAACCCGGCAGCCTTGTCCGCGCGCTGTCCGGGCGGCAGGTCGCGCGCAATTTCCATTCTTATGTGATCAGCGAAGTCGGCATCGGCATCGCGTCTGGGCGGCTTGCGGTGGGCTCGATCCTGCCGAATGATGCCGAGATGATGGACACCTATAACGTCTCGCGCACGGTTTTGCGTGAGGCGCTTAAGACGCTGGAGGCCAAGGGGCTGGTTGAGGCGCGCGCCAAGGTGGGTACGCGGGTGCTGCCGCGCAGTCGGTGGAATCTCTATGACCGTCAAGTGCTTGGCTGGATTCAAGAGGCCGGGCCGGGGTTGGTTTTCCTGCAATCCTATGTCGAATTGCGCGAGATGATCGAGATGCAAACCGCGGGGCTGGCGGCGCAGAGGCGCTCTGCCGAGCAGTTGCGGATGCTGCTCTATTGGCTGCATCAGCGCAGCGCGATGGCCGCGCTGGCCGAACCTTTCGCGCTGGCTGAGTTCGAATTTCACCGGATTTTGTGCGAGGCGAGCCAGAACCCGTTTCTGCGCGCCGCCTCGGCTTTGGTGGAATTCGGCGTGGTGCAGGCGATTGCCCCGCAGCTGCGGGCAGGCGTGGCAGATTTCGCATCGGCCAAGGCCGTGATGTATCAGGCCTTGGCCGATGCAGTGGGCCATGCTGAACCGGAGGCTGCGGGGGTTGCGATGGCGGCGATTTTGGCGGTGGATCGGGTTTGGATTTTGGGGTCTTAAGATGGATATGCAGGTTTTCACGATCAGCGACGGGGCGGATTGTTCAGCGGTTTTAAGCCCTTACGGCGCACGGCTGATGCAGTTATGGGCACCAGGGCGCGGGGGCGTGTTGGGCGATATCGTGCTGGGTCATGACGATGTGCAGGTCTATCTGGATCATCCGGGGACGTATTTTGGCGCGACTTGTGGGCGGTATGCCAACCGGATTGCGGGAGGGCGGTTTGAGTGGCTGGGCGGTGTGGTGCAACTCGATTGCAATGAGGGCGTTAACCATTTGCACGGCGGCGCGCTTGGGTTCGACAAGCGGGTGTGGCAGGTGCTGCGGGCCGATGCGCGCGGCGTGACGCTCGGGCTGCATTCGCCCGATGGCGAGATGGGATTTCCCGGCGCGTTGGAGGTTGAAGCGCGTTACGCGTTTACCGGGCTGGGGCAGATGCAGATCGTGATGACGGCGCGGGCGGCTGCGGATACCGTGGTCAATCTGGTCAACCACGCCTATTTCAACATGGCGGGGCAGGGTAGCGGTGCTGCGGATGGCCAGTTGGTGCAGATCAACGCGGAACAGTATTTGCCCGTTGATGCGGCGTTGCTGCCGTTGGGGGGGCCTGTGGATGTGGCCGGAACGCCGTTTGATTTCAGGGTGTTGCGGAAAATCGGCGCGAACGTGCCTGCCGGAGGATTTGATCACAACTTTTGCCTGAAGGACAGGGAGGGGCCCGCGGTGGTGGCGGTTGATCCGGATTCGGGGCGGGGATTGCGGCTGTTTACCAATCAGCCGGGGGTGCAGCTTTACACCGGGTCTTATCTACCTAAAGGGCTGCCCGGAAAAGCGGGCGCGATTTATGGCCCGCGCGCCGGGTTCACGCTGGAGACGCAAGTTTGGCCGGACAGCCCGAACCATGCCGATTACCCCTCGGCCACAGTGGCGGCCCGAGGGACTTATCGGCATGAGATGGAGTTTGAATTCTTCGTAGCTGACTAGGGTTTTTGCAGGCGGTACGCCGCGTCGGCTTTAACCATTTCCCACGCGCCGGTCGTGCCATCGGGCCAGATCACCCGAACCTCGGCCTGTGCCAGATCGCCCAGACCGAAATGGTTGGCGCCAAGATTGCCGCCGGCCTGACCGCCGCCGATGGTGATTTCGCGGCGCTGGATGTGGTCGGGCATCTTCACCTCGACCCAAGCGCCGATGGCATCGGTGTTGGGGGCGGTTTGGGCCAGGGTGAGGCCCAGCCAGTGGTTGGGGCTTTGGGTGGTGTTGCGCCAGATTTGTGCAGGCTCGCGGCGGTTGACGACGACCAGATCGACGAGGCCATCGGCATTGAGATCCGAGAAGGCGGCACCGCGCGACAGGCCGGTATCAGCGACGCCCGCGCGGTCGCCCGCCTCCTCAAACGTGCCGTCTGCGCGTTGCAGCAGCAGGTTGTTGGGGTCGCGCAAAGCGAAATCCGGCATGGCATCGACGTTGCCTTTGGCGATGAACAGGTCGGCGAGGCCATCGTTGTTGACGTCTTCAAACTGGGCGTGCCAGCCGGTGGAGGGGTTGAGATCATCTCCGGTATAGGGGCGTTGGGCGATGGCGTGTTTGAGATAGGCCACGTCTTTGAACGTGGCTTTGGCGGCACCCTCGGTGGGGATTTCTGCCAATGTTTGCAGCTTGTTATCCGCCATCGAGGTGACGAAATACTCAGGATAGCCGTCGAAGTTCAGATCATAGCTGGCGATGCCCATGCCCCAGATTCGCAGGCGTTTCCAGCCTTCTTTCTCGGTGTAAAGCGCGGGTTCCTTGCCGGGGACAACGTGCCAGAGTTGTTCCTGCCCGCCTTTGTAATATTCGCGGTCATTGGCAATGCGTAAGCTGGGCGTGCCCGAGCGGTTCCAGTCGGAGAACAGCATCGACAGCGCGCAGAAGCTGGGTCTCAGCGGGGTGGGCGGGGCGAATTTTGCCCCTTCGGGGCGGTGGAGCCAGTTGTCGGTGCAGCTTCCCCAAGGGAACATGTCTTGCGCTACGTCGATGTAATTGCCGACGGCGAGGGTGGGCCAGGATTGGCCTTTCTCCCATGTGGCGGCGAAGGCTGCGGACCAGGCGTTGCCGCCATCGAAGCCCCAGGCTTCATTCGCGCGCTCGAACTTGCAGTTGCCGAGGCCTCGCATCACCTGGTTTTCGCCCTGGCGTAAAAGCACGATGTCGGGGATGGTGTCGTTGTCGATGTCGATCGGGTAGGCCCCGAGGACGGCGGGTTGTTCGAGGCCGCTGGCCGTTTCGACAAAAGCCAGATCGCCGCCGTTTTCGCTGTTGTTCACGAACAGTTTCGCCGGATTGGTGCCGCCTGCGATGATCAGATCGGGGCGGGCGTCGGCGTTGCAGTCGAAGGTTGAGACACCGCCGCCGACCATATATTCCCAATCGCCAGCGTAAATCTGGTTCACGCCTGCGGTGGCGGTTTGTTCGGTGAAGCTGGGCACCAAAGGCGCCGGAGGTGGCGCTGTGGCGGTTTCGGCATTGGCGGTGAGGGGGAGCAGGGCGAGGGCGAGGGCGAGGCTTGCGACTCTCATGGATCAGGCCAGTGTTTTCAAGGCGTTGATGAAGGTGCCGACCTTGGCACCTTGACGCAGGCCGTTCTCATTTGCGGCGCGGAAGTGGATACCGCCGTAAAGGCGGGAGGCTGCGGCTTCGGCGGCGGCGGCGTCGAAATTGGCGAAATGCCGGGGCTTGATGCCATCGTCGGCGTGGGTGGCGTCATCAAACGCGAAGTTCTCACCGAACACCGCTGTCAGCACCACGGCTGCGGCCCCTGATTGTGTCGAATGGCCGGAGGGGTATTCGGCGAAAGGCGGGGTGATCAGCATCGGCTCCCACGTTTTGTCGATCACCCGCTTGATATAGGTGACGGGGCGCAGGCGGTTGTAAGTGATTTTGTCATTCCAACAAGCGATGAAAGCGTCGTTTACTGCCATGCCAACCCGCGCCAATGCGTCGGCTGCGTGCAAAGCATCGGTGCCGTCGCGGTGCAGGATTTGCAGGGTGATGGAAATCCAGTGGCCGGGCGGGGTGGGCGACAGCATCGGGTCATCAGACCAGAAGCGGGCGATGGCCCTTTGATCATCGGTCAGGGTTTTTGAGGTCTCGTAGACTTCCATCGCCTGTTTGTAGAACTCGGAGGTGGGGTCTTCGGAATAAGCGGGCGGATCGCCTGCGGGGCAGGGGGCACCCACGGGCATGGCGAAGGGGCGGTTGTTGCCCCATTCAGGCAGCAAAGGGGCTTGTTGTTGCACGATCACGCTGGTGGGCACCCAGAATTCCGGGCCTTTTTGCAGCGTCCACTCCATCGGGAAGCCCATATTTTTGACATCATGGCCGCCGTCGGATGTGCTGTAGTTTTCAATGTGTTGCGCGACGGCGAGGCCGTATGCGGCAGAGCGGGCGGCGACATCTTTGGCGACACCTTCGGTCAGTTTTGCACCCAACTTGTCGCGCATCGCGGCCATCGCGCGCTGGCCGGTGGGGCCGGTGTTGCCGAAGAAGGTCGATGCGGCCTCGGACATCACCGCGTGCAGAACGAGGGATTCGTCGTAGGTGCCTGCGGGGCGCGGCGGTAGAGCGGCGAGGCCGTTGATCTGGCCGGCGAGGCTGGTGACACCCGTGGCCGAGGCGAGGGATTCGTAGGCGGCGAGGCCCAAATACCCGAAGGCGCGGGCGGCGACCGGTGGGGAATAGGTGGCGGTGTGGCGGACCAGTTCTATGACCAGCTTATACCATGTCAGCAGGGTATCGCTGGGGCTGGTGGCCGCGTGCAGGGGCAAAGCGGGAAGGGCGAAGGCGGCCCCGGTCAGGGCGAGGAAATGACGGCGCAGCATGGGGGCTCCTGATCGGGGATCGTGTGGGGCGTGATTGAGAAAGGGCGCAAGGTTGCCCTCGCGCCCGAAGTTTCACACCGCTTGTGGCGGTTTTTTACCCATGATGATCATGCCTAGGATGTCTTCATCGGTGACTTCATTGACGTTCACCGTGCCGACGCGCTGACCGTTCTTCATCACCACGGCGCGATCACATAGATCCATCACGGCGTGAATGTCGTGCTCGATCAAGAAGATACCGAGGCCCTGTTTTTTCAGCTCTTGGATCAGCTCGGCCACCATCTGGGTTTCTTGCGGGCCCAAAGCGGCGGTCGGCTCATCCATGATCAGGATTTTGGCGTTGAAATACACCGCGCGGGCGATGGCGACGGATTGGCGCTGACCGCCCGAAAGCGCAGACACCGGCACGTTGAACTTACGGAAGTTCGGGTTCAGACGCGCCATGATCTTGCGGGTTTCAGCCTCCATTGCGCTATCATCAAGAAAGCCGCCAGCGCCGACAATTTCGCGGCCCAGAAACAGGTTAGAGGCGGCGTTGAGATTATCGGCGAGCGCGAGGGTCTGGTAGATCGTCTCGATGTTATACTCACGCGCGTCGCGGGGGGTGTTGATATCCACCTTCGCGCCGTTGATGTAAATCTCGCCCGCGTCGGCTTTGTATGCGCCCGAGAGGCATTTGATCAGCGTCGATTTGCCCGCGCCGTTGTGGCCCAGAAGGCCGACAACTTCGCCGGGATGCAGATCAATCGTGACATGATCGACGGCCTTGATGCCGCCGAACGCGATGGAAATGTCGCGCATTTCGACCAGAGGAGTGCCAGTGTTTGCCATTGCTTCAACTCCTCACTTGGTTTTCTTGCGGTAAAGATTGTCGAGGTAAACCGCCAGAACCAGCGCCACACCGACAACGATCTTGCGGTAGGATCCATCGCCAAAGCCGATCAGCACCATGCCGGTTTGCAAGCTTTGCATCACCAGTGCGCCGATGATCGCACCGTAGATTGTGCCAACGCCGCCCGCCAGCGAGGTGCCGCCGACCACGGCCGAGGCGATGACGTAAAGCTCGTCCAAATCGCCAAGCGCGTTAGTGGCCGAGTTCAAGCGGGCCGAGGCGACCACGGCGGCAAGGCCTGACAGCATCCCCATCAACGCGAAGATTTTCAACGTGACCCAGCGGGTGTTGATGCCCGACAGGGCAGCGGCCTCGGGGTTGCCGCCGATGGCGAAAACGTAGCGGCCAAAGCGGGTGCGGGTCATCAGGATGGTCATCAGGATGCCGACGACGATCAGGATCAGCACCGGAAAGGCAAAACCATGCGAGACGAACGCATCTTCGGGCAGGTTCATCTGTTTAAGGATGCCCTTCGGCCAAGGATAGGCATTCACCACCAGCACAGAGCCGATCAGCGCGCCGCATCCTAGGGCGGCAAGGGTATATTCAGCCCAGATCGGGCGCTGCGCGAAGCCATGCTTCTTGCGGGCTTTGCGGCCCGAGCGCAGGATCCAGATCACAGCGGCGCAGCCCAACAGGCCAACGATCCAGCTTCCCATCGCGCCGATCGAGCCCTTTGGCCCGCCGCCGAGCAATGCGAAGGTCGGATCGACCGGAGAAATCGTGCGGCCGCTGGCCGACAAAAACGCCATGCCGCGCCAGACCATCAGGCCACCCAGCGTGACGATGAAGGATGGAATGCCGCGATAGGCGATCAGCCAGCCGTGGAAGGCGCCGATCATCGTGCCTGCGATCAGGCCGACGATAACGGTGATGATCCAGATCGCCGGATGACCAAGCCCCAGATATTGCGGCAGAAATTCAACTTGCAGCAGGCCCATGACCATGCCCGTCACACCAACAATCGAGCCGACCGACAGATCAATGTTGCGGGTGATGATCACCAGCACCATCCCCGTCGCCATGATCCCGGTCATCGAGGTTTGCACCGACAGGTTCCACAGGTTGCGGGGTGTCAGGAACACGCCCTCACCATTGATCAGCGCGCCATACAGGTGAAAGCTCAGCCAGATCAGCAGCAAAGCCCCGACCATGCCCAGCATCCGGGTGTCAAGTTCAGTGTCGCGCACGAACCGGCCAACGGGGCCAAGTTTCGCATCGCTGCCCTGTGGGGCGTGAGTGGGGGTGTCTGTCATATCCTCGTCCAGCATCTGAGAGGGGAAGACCGGGCTGCTTCTTTCGGCGCATTCAGACCGCGCGATCTTGGCGGACGGTCGGGCTTGCGGCAGGCCTCGGGTCTTGGGAAAAGCCCGGCGTCAGCACAAAGACTGACGCCGGACCGCTTGGATCAAAGCTGTGGCAGAGGCGGCGTGCCGCTGATCTGCCGCAAGCGATGGCTTATTGGCAGGCTGCGACGCCTTCCATGGCGCCTTCACATGCCACTTCTTTGGTGATGTGGCCTGCGTCAATCGCAAGGTTCAGCGTGTCTTTGGTGATCGGCGTCGGGGTCAGCAGGATGGCGTTCATCTCGACACCCTTCTCGCCGTCGCTGAACTTGGTGGCACCGGCCACCGAGTCAAGCGCTGCGCCGCCAGCCAAAGCCGAGGCAATTTCGCCCGCTGCTTTGCCGAGTTGACGCGAGTCTTTCCACACCGACACGGTCTGGGTGCCGCGCGCCACACGGTTGATCGCCGCCATGTCACCGTCCTGGCCGCCAACTGGGATCGCCAGACCTTGCGCCGACAAAGCTGCCACAACGCCGCCAGCCATACCGTCATTTTCCGCCAGAACAGCGTCCACAGCGTTGTTGTTGGCGGTCAGGATCTGCTCCATGTTCTTCTGAGCATTTTCTGGCTTCCAACCGTCGGACGAGGCTTCGCCAACGATCTTGATGGTTCCGGCTTTCACCGCATCACCAATGACTTCTTCCATGCCAGCGCGCAAGAAAGCTGCGTTCGGATCACCGGGGTCGCCCAGGATGATCGCATAGTTGCCATCCGGTTTCACCTTGGTGACTTCTTCGGCGATGATCCGGCCCACGCCTTTGTTGTCAAAGGTCAGATAGAAGGTGCGGGCGTCTTCGATCAGACGGTCGTAGCCGACAACCGGAATGCCTTCGGCAGCGGCTTTCTCGATGGCCGGGCCGATGGCGTCTTTGTCCCAAGCGTTGATGATCAGCGCGTTTGCGCCCTGCGCGATCAGCGCGTCAACGTCGGACAGCTGCTTTTCAGCCGACGATTGCGCGTCAGCCGAAATGTATTCGTCGCCAGCGGCTTCGATTGCAGCCTTCATCGCGGCTTCGTCGATTTTCCAACGCTCTTCCTGGAAGCTTGCCCACGACACACCGATCTTCTTGCCTTCGGCCAGAGCGGCAGACGAGAAACCCGCTGCGGCGATGACCGCAAGCATAATTACCTTACGCATTTTTATCCTCCCTATGGATTCGGCCAGCGTATGACCTGTTCCGCAGATTCGCTAGAACTGCCGGAAAATTGCCGTGAATAAATTCAGTTGTCAAAATAAAACTGATCAGCGAGAACGGAACAGCCGGAATATCTTGCAAATCTGCGCTGCATTGCAGCAATAATAGATCGTGTGAGAACAATTTCGCCTTGTTTTTGTTCGGAGATCAAATAAATGGCGGGTTTTGGCGGCGCAGCAGAGCCGGATATGCCGAGCAAGGGCTGTGGCCCGCTGATTCCGCCCCTGTCCGAATCGATGCGACCTTTGCGCCAACAGGTGTTTGAGCGGGTGCGGGCCTCGGGGTTGATCGCGCGCGTGCAGGTGGCGAAGGATCTCGGCGTCTCG
Source organism: Cypionkella sp. (assembly GCA_046590425.1). Taxonomy (GTDB): domain Bacteria; phylum Pseudomonadota; class Alphaproteobacteria; order Rhodobacterales; family Rhodobacteraceae; genus Cypionkella. The sequence continues at coordinate 9,347 of JBKJTI010000156.1, forward strand.
CCTGCTTCGGTGACCACGATCACCTCGGAATTGATCGAGGCCGGATTGATCGAAGAAGTCAGCGCGCCGCGCGATCCTGAACTGGGGCGCGGGCGTCCGGCGGTGGCTTTGGGGGTGCGCGCGCAGGCGCATCTGGTGGCGGGGATGAAGATGTCCGACCGTGAACATTCGGCGGTGGTGGTGGATTTCGCGGGCAATTTGCTGGCGAACGAGGTAGTGCCGCGCAGACCCGGCCCGATGCCGCTGTCCGAAATGTTGGATGCGATGGAGGCTTTACTGAACCGGGTTTGCGAGAACGCCGGGATTGTGCGCAGCGCGCTGTCAGGGGTAGGGATCGGCCTGCCGGGGTTTGTCGATCAGGCGGAAGGCGTGGTGCTCTGGTCCTCGACCCTGACCGAGCGCGCGGTGCCCTTGGCTTTGGCTGCACAAGAGCGGCTGGGTCTGCCTGTGAGCATCGACAACGACGCCAAAGCCACCAGATTGGCGTCGTTG
>JBKJTI010000168.1:0-18032 GCA_046590425.1 Cypionkella sp.
GGCATGAGATTTCGCGGTCGATGCTTTACGATTGGCGTTATCGGCACAAACTTGGGCTGCTTGGCGTCCCGGCGCCTTTCATGCGTCTGGTGCCGATGGACGGTGGCCCCAAGCCTGACGTCGTGCCGCCCCTGCCAGCGCCGCAACCCCACGTGATGACCATTGATCTGGGCGAGCGGTATCGCGTCACGATCCCCGCAGGTTTCGACATGGAGGCAGCCGCGCGGTTGCTCAACGGCCTGGTTGTCGGCAGATGATCGCCTTTCCAGCTGGGGCGAAGGTCTGGATCGCAGGTGGCGTGACGGACATGCGGTGTGGGATGAACAGCCTGGCGTTGAAGGTCCAGCAGGGGCTTGGCCGTGATCCGCATGGCGGCGAGATCTTCTGCTTCCGGGGGCGCAAGGGCGACCTGATCAAGATCCTCTGGCACGACGGGGTCGGCATGTCGCTGTATCTGAAGCGGCTGGAGGCCGGGAAGTTCATCTGGCCGGTGAGCCAGAATGGCGCTTCTGTTCCCGTTTCGGCGGCGCAGCTCGGATACCTGTTGGAAGGGATCTACTGGCGCAATCCGCGCTGGACACAGCGGCCTGCTTCGGCGGGCTGATTGGCAAAAATCCCCTTGTTTTATTGGCATATTCTTCGGTGTTGTGGTAGCTATCCCGCATGTCGGAGACCGCCCCAGAGATCGCTGTTCTGCGCGCTGCCCTTGCTGCGGCGGAAGCCCGCGCGTCTGCTGCAGAAGAAGAACTGACGCAGACCCGCGCTATTGTTTCGGCCTCAGAGGACATGATCCGGCACCTCCGGCTCCAGATCGCCAAACTTCGGCGCGAGCAATATGGCCACAGCGCCGAACGTCATGCCCGGCTGATCGAGCAACTCGAGATGCAGCTTGAGGACCTCGAGACCGATCTCAGTGACGACCGGGCCAGAGCCGAAGCGGTGACCTCCAAGACATCCGTTGTCGCGTTTGAGCGTCGCCGTCCCGCCCGCAAGCCCTTTCCTGAGCATTTGCCCCGCGAGCGCGTCGTGATCGAGGCGCCGCCCTCCTGCACCTGCTGTGGATCGGCGCGCATCGTGAAGATGGGCGAAGACGTCACCGAGACGCTGGAGGTCATTCCCCGGCAGTGGAAGGTCGTCCAGACCGTCCGCGAGAAGTTTACCTGCCGGGACTGCGAGAGGATCAGCCAGCCGCCAGCACCGTTCCATGCCACATCCCGTGGGTGGGCGGGGCCAAACCTGCTGGCCATGGTTCTCTTTGAGAAGTTCGGCCAGCACCAACCCCTGAACAGGCAAGCCGAACGCTATGCCAAAGAAGGGGTCGAGATCAGCCTTTCGACGCTGGCCGATCAGGTCGGGGCCTGCACGGTCGCGCTGCAGCCGATCCACGATCTGATCCGTGCCCATGTCCTTGGGGCCGAACGTTTGCACGCTGATGACACGACCGTGCCGCTCCTCGCCAAAGGCGGCACGCAAACCGCCCGGCTCTGGACCTATCTGCGCGACGATCGGCCCTTTGCGGGCCGGGCACCACCGGCCGCGCTCTATTCCTTCTCGACAGACCGCAGGAAGGAACACCCGACCCGGCATTTAGCGGGCTGGACCGGCATCCTGCAGGCGGATGCCTATGGCGGTTACAACGACCTCTACAGCGCCCAGCATAAGCCAGCCCCGGTGCTGAGCGCGCTGTGCTGGTCGCACGCCCGGCGCAAGTTCTTCGAACTGGCCGACATCAAGGCCATAGCCCGCAAGGGCAGATCGGTAGCCGAAGAGATCTCGCCCATCGCACTGGAAGCCGTCAAACGGTTTGACGCCATCTTTGCTGTCGAACGCGAGATCACCGGTGTGACCATCCAAGCCCGCCATGACGCCCGTCAGCGGCTGGTGCGCCCGATGGTCAGCGACCTGCACGACTGGCTGCGGGCCGAGCGCGCCCGGATGTCGAAGCACAATCCCGTCGCCAAGGCCATCAACTACATGTTCGAAGAAGACGGCCGCTGGGACGCATTCACCCGCTTCCTCGAAGACGGCCGCATCTGTCTGACGAACAATGCCGCCGAACGCGCCCTGCGCGGCATTGCCCTCGGCCGAAAGGCCTGGCTCTTCGCCGGATCGCCTCGCGGCGGTGACCGCGCCGCCTTCATGTATTCCCTGATCATCACCGCCAAGATGAACGACGTCGACCCTCAGGCTTGGCTGGCCGACGTTCTTGATCGGCTGCCAGACATGCACATGTCGCGCCTGCCAGAACTCCTTCCGTGGCACTGGAAAGCACAAAACATGGCTCATGCAGCCTGACCATGCAGTTGAACAAGATCCATGCCATCAAGACCGTCGATCGTGTCGCCGCCGAGCTGGGCGAAACCGTCGATCGGCTTCATGATCTCGCCATCGGCATGGAGCCCGAAGACGGCATAATCTGGGTCTACGGCATCGCCGAGGTCGAGGTGCTCGCCTTCACCCCGTTCGGCGTCGAAAACCTTCTCGAGATGATCGCCATGGAACGCGACCATCACACCTGACATCGCTACGGCCTTCACCGGATGGATACCTATGACGGTTGGTGGAAGGCGCTGGACTGGGGCCAGGATGGGTTGATTGCGGGCGGGATGCTGGGGAGATCGAGGTGATGGCGGCGATGCCGTAGCAATGGGCGGAGAGCGGACACTCGGCTCAAGTAGGATTCTTTTGTAGTCCGCCCTGAGCGGACGGTCGCCCAGAACATAGCGCGGTCAATAGACGTGCATCCACATGCTTTCAGAATGTTTTCGCGAGGTCGCGCAAATGCTGACTGATCGTATTAACCAGCCTTTCAGCGGTGTAGGGCTTGCCTACAACTGGCACGCCGGAGTGCAGATCAGGAAAATTCGTGTCCTTGCTGTAACCGGACGCAAATACATAAGGGATTCCAAGCGCCGCCAGTTCATCAGCGACTGGAAAACTTGTGTCTTTTCCGAGGTTGACGTCCAGCACGGCGAAGTCCGGGCGTGCCGATCCAATCAGGCGCAGCGCTTCATCGACGCCCGCCGCCGTATCAACACGTTCCACACCGGCCGCGAGCAGCATTTCATCGACGTCGAGCGCGATAAGCAAGTTGTCCTCGACCAACAGCGCTCGCCCGGTAAGCTGTACCTTTTCTTCCGGTCCAACGGCTACTGCAGCAACGTCCGATGGGCGCGATGCGGCCAAGTCCGTCTGAATGACAAAATGGACCGGCACTACCAGATGTGCGCTCAGCCCTGCGAGGTGATAGTTCACGGTCGACTGCCCCCCAAGATCGTGGGGAATTGACCGTTCAATGATGGTCGAGCCGAAGCCGCGCCGGGTTGGTGCCTGCACTGGCGGTCCGCCGGTTTCGACCCAGTCAAGTACAAGATTGCCGGTGGGGTCGAGAATCCAGTCGATCCTGATCCTGCCCTGCTCGCGGCAAAGCGCGCCGTATTTCGCGGAGTTCGTGATGAGTTCGTGAATCACCAGCGCCAAAGTGGAGAATGCCTGCGGCAGCAGCAGGATGTCGGGCCCGACCAACGACAAACGGCTAAATTTGCCATTATGGAAGGCCGAAGCCTCGGCCTCGATAAGTTGGCGCAATGGTGCCGGACCCCAGCGATCAGTCGTGATCTGGTCGTGGGCGCGGGCCAGCGCCTGCACCCGGTTGCCCAGCACACTTGCAAACTCGGTTACCGAACTGGTGCCGCTTCGGCTTTGCGAAATCAGACCGCGGATCAGGCCAAGGATGTTCCGTACCCTGTGGTTCAACTCTCCAACAAGCAGCGCCTGACGCTCGTCAGCGCTGCGCCGGTCGGCTTCGGCCATGTCCGCCATTCGCAAGATCACCTCTAGGAAGGTGACACGCAGCGATTCTGCAACGCGGATTTCCGGCTCGCTCCACGGGTTTGACTGGCCTCGGACCACCTCTTGCCACGCATTGAAGCTTTTGCGCGGGCCAAGCCGGGTCCCTTCTTCGCCGATTGTAACTTTGACGGGTTCGCCCGCCCATATGACGGACTGCGCCACTTCACGTCGGAAAAAAACGATATGGTCCCGCGGTATCTGCGATACCGGGATCGACATCAGGCCCGCCGTGCGTTTGGCATAGCCTCGTGCCGGTTCGTGTACCGATCCAAGATGATGGGTCTCATAGACTCTACCGGGTGTTGTGCGGTTCAAAAACTGTACAAGGCCCAAGAATTCGTCCTCGATCGGAGTTTGTCCGCTCAGCGTCGCTTGCCCTTTGATCCAAACGCCGACACCATCGCACGCTATAAGCTCGCCCATCATTGCTGCAAGGGTCGAAGGATGTTGAAAGGCGGTCACATCGGTAGCCATCAGCGTCATCATGCGCTCATGAACACGCCGGGCAGCCGTTTCATATTCCATCTCGACTGCGCGCTCGCGGCTGTCGAGAATGAGCGATACCATCTGCCCATAAAGCTCCGCTGCCGTGCGCCGTTCGTAACCGACGTGGTAGGGTGTGCGGTGATGGCAGGAAAAAAGCCCCCAGAGTCGACCCTCACGGTAAATCGACACCGTCATCGTGGCGCCAACGCCCATGTTCCGCAAGTACTCGACGTGCATCAGCGAATGAGACCGCAGAACGCTGAGCGACAGGTCCAGTGGGCGACCTTCAGGGTCGTGCAGCGGCATGACTGGCACCGCTGCGGCGGTTACATCGGCGATAATGCGCAAAGGGTTTCGCAACAGAAGGGCACGAGCCTGCTGGGGAATGTCAGAGGCCGGGTAGCGCAACCCCAGGAACGGCTGCATGTCACCCTGACGTTCCTCAGCCACAACCTCGCCCGAGCCATCCTTGTGGAAACGGTAGACCATCACCCGGTCATAACCGGTCAGCACCCGCATATGTCGAGCCGCCTCTTTTATAAAGGCAGGAACTCCCGTCTTCTTTTGCAAACGTGCAATCAGCGTTCGCACAAGGTTGGCCGCGTTTGTGTCGCCTTCGGACTCGCTTGGTTCGCCCTCAAGGATGATTTTGCCATCCGACCGGTGCATTGCCACGTCAAAGCGCCGCGCGTCGCCAAACAAGGGCAACCCGAAGGCGCGCTCCACTGTGTCAGGCCCATTCAACATGCTCAGGCGGTTGCGTAAGGTGTGGATAGCGTCGGGTACAAGCAGCGTGTTCAGGCTTGCTCCCAACAGTTCGTCCACCGAACGGCCGAACCATTCAGGGGCGTTAACCGAAACTTGCGCCACGATCAGATCAGCTGTGGCCGCGATCAGGAACCCGACCGATTGCACCGCTCCAATGTGCTGAATCTCCTCGCGATCGCAGTTGGTCAGATCAACCATCGGCTGTGTCGATGCAGCCCTATCTGTGGTCTGGTGCATGGACTGCTTCCTTCGATGTTTTAAACTGCGCGGCACTTTCGAAGGCGCCGAACACAGCCTTGGCAGCAGAAGTCATTTTTTCGAGGTCTGATGCAACGAACCCGGCTGCCTCTATGGTGACGAGAAAGCTCTGCCAAAGGCCGGTGCCGGCGCCATGTCGAAGATATTCGGTGGTGGTTGAGAGGATCGTATGCGGCCCGCTTAACACACGTTGCATCAGCACAGCGCTACCAAGGCGTGAACCTTCAAGGACATAAGCCATGCCGAGCATCGCCGCTGGGCAATCAGGGGCAACGAAGACGACGGACGGAGGAGGAACTATACCAAGGTTTTCGAGATCCCGACAAAGTGCCATGCGCCGCGTCCGCTGTTTCCAGTCCGGCAGGACGGCATCAATTCCGGCCCCCTCTATCGCCTGCTCGATGGGGATCAGAGCTGCTGCCTGTGCTGCAAGGAATGTCGAATATCCATCGGGGGTCGCAAGGTCAAACGAACTGAAGGCTGCGTCAACCCTGTCGTGGCAGGCAGCGGTCGCTTCGCGAAGATGCGCGCGGACGAGGGAAATCATACCAGTTTCGACGGAGAATTCAGGACACCCACGCGCCTTTTTGCCAAGTCCATCATTACTTTAGACTCCTGCATGACAACGACATGCAACGAAGAACAGCATTGAAAGCTGAAGTCCATCGACATAATTTCAAAGTTTCCATGGACGATGAGTTAAGAGGCACGTCTGAGCGTGAGCCTGTTAGTAATTTTGGCAACCACAAGCAGCGGAAGTACGGCCCTCACAGCTTGGACGACATCTCCGCGCATATGATGGCAATAGCGACCTCCAAGACATCCTGAGCGCAACCCTATTCGCCACACCGCCCAAGACGCACCGATAGCGGCACACTTTGCCCATGGGGAATTTGCCGGGGAAATGAAATGGAAAATCGAGTGGCCGGTTCGGGGAAGCAGTATTGCAGCGCTCCACGAGCGCTGATCGGCAGCTTTGGGCCGAGCGGCGCATGGCGCGCCGGTCGGCGGGGTTGTTACAGATCGATCCCTTCAGACAAGGATAGCGCATCGTCCAGGTCAACCCCAAGATAGCGAACAGTGCTGTCCATCTTGGTATGCCCGAGCAAAAGTTGAACAGCGCGCAGGTTGCCAGTTTTCTTATAAATCTGGGCAACCTTGGTGCGTCGCATCGAATGTGTGCCATAGGCGCTCGGTTCAAGCCCGATTGAGAGAACCCAGTCGCGCATGATCCGCGCATATTGGCGTGTCGATAGGTGCGGGCTAGCATGGACACGGCTGGGCCAAAGATATTCGCAACCGATCATTTCGGGATCCTTGATCCAACACTCGACCGACAGTCGCGTGGTTTCTGTGATCTCAAAGCGCACGGGCTTGCGCGTCTTGCTTTGCGTGACTGAAGCACGTTCCTTGACGCGGCCTGCGGCGTAAACAACGTTCACCTTCAGGCAGACCAGATCGCAGCCCCGGAGCTTGCAATCAATGGCCATGTTGAACAGCGCGAGATCGCGCTTATTGTTGGCCATTTCCAGCCGGACTCGGATGGACCAGACATGTTTGGGCAGAAGGGGGCGTTCTGGCCGACGATGCGGCCCTTGTCCCAAGGCGCACGCGTAGGACGAAGGGCGGGAAGCGTTTCTTTAGACATGACTTCTCTCCTGTCCACCAATCCCGCCACGTCCTCGGCTTTGCCGACAGGGCACCGTAACATCGCCCACGTTTTCTCTCCTGATAAATCGTATCGGGCGGATTCCGGACGGATGCCTGTGCGGCAATGCACGCGCAGCATCTTGGGAGAGCGGCCCTTCGGCAAGCCGAGTGCCGCGCCGAAAGCCACCGGCCAGACCGGGCGGAAAGCGGTCTGTGACGCGGCGGCACACAGGTGCCCAGCCTGTCCACCGCCGGAATTTGGCACCTGCCATCACGAGAAAACCCGCTGTGACTGGCCGAGGGGTTGCTTCCGCGCCACGTCAGATCCGGGTTGGTCGAAACCCGACAAGGCGCAAAAAAATATAATCTTTGCAGAGTTTTGCCACTGGTGACGCGTGATTCTTGACGGATCGATATCAAACTGCACATCATTTCAGCGGGCCGCACACAGTCTGCGGGCTTGAGGAAACATCTGGATTCTGGGAGGAGTCTGACCATAACACTATCACGTCGCGTGATCTTGCAGATTGGTGCCGGTGCTGCCGCGTTCAACGCGTTTGGCCTGCGTGCCGCCTATGCCGATTTGCCGAAACTGGCCAAGAAAGACACCTACAAGGTCGGTTTTGCGCAGACCGAAAGCAACAACCCCTGGCGTCTGGCGCAGACCAAATCCATGCAGGACGAGGCCGCTAAGCGCGGCTGGCAGTTGGTCTATACCGACGCTGCCGGATCGGCCGCTAAGCAAGTTGCCGACGTGCGCTCGATGATCGCGCAGGGCGTGGATGTCATCCTGCTGTCGCCGCGCGAAGAAAAGCCGCTGATCCCCGCCGTGATGGAGGCCAAGAAGGCCGGCATCCCGATGATCCTGATCGACCGCAACGTCGATGCGTCGATGGCGCGGGGCGGCGTCGACTATGCCGCCTTCATCGGGTCCGACTTCGTCAAGGAGGGCAATCAGGCTGCCGGCATCCTGACCGACTTCATGAAGGGCGAGGCGAAGATCATCCAGCTCGAAGGCTCGACCGGATCGTCGCCTGCGAACGACCGCGCCAAGGGCTTTGCCGACTATATCAAGGATCACCCCGGCATGGTGATCATCGCCTCGCAATCGGGCGACTTTGCCCGCGACAAGGGCCGTCAGGTGTTCGAGACGCTGTATCAGGCGCATCCCGAGGCCACCGCGCTCTATTCGCACAATGATGAGATGACGATGGGCGCCATTGCAGCGATGGAAGCGGCGGGCAAGGTTCCGGGCAAGGACCTGATCATCGCCAGCATCGACGGCACCAGCGATGCCACGCAAGCCATTCTTGACGGCAAGGTACTGGTCGTCGTTGAGTGCAATCCCAAGTTTGGCCCGGCTGCGTTCGACGCCATCGTCAGACTTGGCAACGGCGAGACGTTGGAGCCGAAGCTGGTCAATACCGACCGGATCTTCACGAAAGAGAACGCTGCCGAATACTTGCCGGACGCCTATTGATCAGGCCCGCCTGGCCACGTTTCCAAATACGTGGATCACGATTGCGCGGGCCGAGTTTTCCGGCCCGCTTCTTATGCGGGGTGGGTGTCGATGACTGTTGACCTGTTGTCCATGACGGGCATTCAAAAGGCTTTTGGAGGCGTCCCTGCGCTGGTCGGCGCATCACTTGCCATCCAGCCCGCCGAGATCATGGGTGTGATTGGGCAGAACGGTGCCGGAAAATCGACGATGATCAAGATCCTGAACGGCGCACATGCGCGCGACACCGGGACGATCAGCTTTGCGGGCAAGCCGTGGCTTGCCGCCTCGCCTCAGGCGGCGCAGCGGTCGGGCGTCAGCACGATCTTTCAGGAATTGAACCTGATCCCCTTTCGGTCGGTGACGGAAAACATTTATTTGGGGCGCGAACTGAAACGCTTTGGCGGCCTGTTGCACTGGGCCGGGATGAACGAGGGCGCACGCAGGCTGATGGCGCGGTTCGAGGTCATGATCGACGTCCGGGCCCCCTTGGGCCAGTTTTCGACGGCGATCCAGCAGATGGTCGCCATCGCCCGCGCTGTGTCGTTCGACGCCAAGCTGGTGATCATGGACGAGCCGACCTCGTCGCTGGACGAAGCCGAGGTGGCGGTGCTGCTGCGCACCGTGCGGCAATTGAAGGCCGAGGGCGTGGCCGTGCTGTATGTCACGCACAAGTTGGACGAGTTGTACCAGATCTGCGACCGCGTCACCGTGATGCGCGACGGCAAGACGGTCGGGGTGTTCGACACCCAAGGCACGGACAAGCTGCAACTGGTGGCCAGCATGCTCGGCCGCGATCTGGCCGATGTTGCCCGCAGCGGTGCGACGGCGTTTTCCGAGGGCAAGGGGGCCGGTGCCGGCCTGCTGGACGTGACCAATGTCGCCATCGGCACGCGGGTCGTGGATGCCAGCCTGTCGATCCGGCGCGGCGAGATCGTCGGCCTTGCCGGGCTTCTGGGCTCAGGCCGCACCGAAACCGCCCGCGCCGTATTCGGGGCCGATCCGGCCCGCCACGGCACCATCCAGTTCGACGGCGCCAAACAGGCCTTCAAATCGCCGATGCAGGCCATCGCGGCGGGGATGGGATTTTGCTCCGAGGATCGCAAGGTCGAGGGGATCATCCCCGACATGTCGGTGGCCGACAACCTGACGCTGGCTCTGATGCCCTCCCTGAAACGCTCCGGCCTGCTGGACGAGGCGGCGCAGCGCGTCGTCGTCGAGCGCTTCATCAAAAGCATCGGCATCAAATGCGCCAGCCCCGACCAGAAAATCCGCGAACTGTCAGGCGGCAATCAGCAAAAGGTGTTGCTGGCCCGCTGGCTGGCGATGAACCCCAAGCTGCTGATCCTTGACGAGCCGACGCGCGGCATCGACGTGGGTGCCAAGGCCGAGATCCAAAGCCTGATCCGCAAGGCGGCGGATGCGGGGTTGGGCGTGCTGATGATCTCCTCGGAACTGGAGGAGATTGTCGAGGGGGCCGACCGCGTCTTTGTGCTGCGCGACGGGCGCACGGTGCTGGAGCTGGACAAGGCCGATATCACGGAACATGCCGTCATGGGGGCAATGGCGCATGGCGCGTCAGCCATCGTGCAGCCGGGGTTGACCGAATGACCGAGTGGCGCGGGTTCGTGGGGCGTTATGGCGCCTTGATCGCCCTGACCGGGCTGATCCTGTTCAACTTTGCGATGACGCCGAATTTTGCGACGATGCAGACCCTGAATGTGAACCTGACGCAGGTCTGCACCATCGTAATCGTCGGTGTCGGCATGACGCTGGTGATTGCGACCGGCGGCATTGACCTGTCGGTGGGGTCGCTGATGGCGATTGCGGGGGCGCTGTCGCCAATGATTTTCATGGGGACGCTGGTACCGATAGGCCCGCTGTGGCTGGCGATCACGCTGGGCATCGTCCTGCCCATTCTGGTCGCGGGCGCGTTCGGCATGTTCAACGGATGGATGATCACGCGGTTCTCGATCCAGCCCATCGTCGCCACGCTGATCCTGTTCATAGCGGGGCGGGGTCTGGCGCAGGTGTCGACCAACGGCAACCTTCAGGTGTTCAAGGTGCCGGAGTTTCAGGCCATCGCCCTCGGCCGCGTACTCGGCGTGCCGTTTCAGGTCTGGATCATGCTGGCGCTGGTGCTGATCGTGGCCTTCATCCTGCGGCGCACGGTGTTTGGCAAACAGTTGCTGGCCGTCGGCGGCAATGAAGGTGCGGCGCGGCTGGCGGGCGTGCCGGTGCGGCGCATCAAGCTGATCGTCTACGGGATTTCGGGCCTGTGTAGCGGCATCGCGGGGCTGATCGTCATCGCGATGAACTCGGCCGCCGATGCCAACCTGACCGGGCAGGGGATGGAACTGGACGCCATCGCCGCCGTCGCCGTGGGTGGCACGCTGCTGACGGGCGGGCGGGCCACCATCATCGGCACGCTGCTGGGCGCGCTGATAATCCAGTTGGTCCGCTATACCCTGCTGGCCAATGGCGTGCCCGATCCGGTGGCGATGATCGTCAAGGCCGGGCTGATCATTCTGGCGGTCTGGCTGCAACAAAGGGAGCATCGCGGATGACCGGACCCATGCCACTCTGGCGGCGCGTGGTGTTTTCCCCGGCGTTTTGCTGTCGTGCTGGTTCTGCTGTTGCTGACCACCTTCGCGGCCCTGCGCTACACCAACTTTCTGGGGGCGTACAATGTCTCGTCGGTGCTGCGCTACATCTCGATGTTTGCGCTGGTCGCGTTGGGGATGTGCTTTGTCATAATGACCGGCGGCATCGACCTGTCGGTGGGATCCGTGGCCGCCGCCTCGTCCGTCGTGGCGGCGTTGTGCAGCCCCTACGGGCTGGGGGCGGGGCTGGCGGGTGGTCTGGGCATGGGGTTGGCGGCGGGGCTGCTGAACGCCCTGATCATCACGCGACTGAAGATCCTGCCCTTCATCGCCATGCAAGCCGACCCAACCGTGATCCTGATGGGTGAAGATATCGGCGTCTATGGCGGTGCCTTTCAGGTAACATTGGATTTAATCGACCGTTTTGGCCCGGACCGCGTGATGGACACGCCAATTTCCGAACTGGGCGGCGCGGGCGTCGCAGTGGGTGCTGCGCTGACCGGCCTGAAGCCGATTTTTGAGTTTCAGTTTTCCGATTTCGCTATGCTTGCGATGGAGCAGATCGTCAACCAAGCCGCGAAATTGCGCTATATGCTTGGCGGCGAGGCCTCAGTTCCCGTGGTGTTTCGGATGCCGTCCGGCTCTGGCACGGGTGCCGCTGCCCAACACAGCCAAAGCATCGAGGCGTGGTTTGGCCATGTCCCCGGGCTAAAGGTGCTGCAACCCTCTACACCGGAAGACGCCAAGGGGATGCTGCTGGCCGCCTTGGCCGACCCGGATCCAGTGATGATTTTCGAACACAAGTTGCTGTACAAGATGAAGGGTCATGTGCCCGAAGGCAGCTATCTGACACCGATCGGCAAAGCCCTAGTGCGCCGCACCGGGACAGATCTGACCATCGTTGCAGGCTCAATCATGCTGCACCGCGCACTGGAGGCCGCCGAGAAACTTGCCGCCGAAGGCATGAATGTCGAGGTGATCGACCTGCGTTCGATCCGCCCGATCGACCGCGAGACCATCCTGACGTCGGTGCGCAAGACAGGCAAGCTTCTGGTAGTTTACGAAGGCGTCAAAGCCTTTGGTGTTGGGGCCGAAATCAGCGCGATGGTCGCGGAAAGCGATGCCTTCGATTATCTTGACGCCCCGATCCTGCGCCTTGGGGCAGCAGATGCTCCAGTGCCGTACAACCCCGATCTGGAACGCGCCTCGGTGCCACAGGTTAACACGATCGAGGCTGCCGCCCGGCGCCTTGTGCGCCGCGAGGTTTAGATCCATGCCGGTCGAAGTCATTCTGCCCAAGGTGGACATGGACATGTCCCACGGCACGCTGTCCACCTGGCACGTAGCCGAGGGTGAGCTGGTCCAAAAGGGCGCACCTTTGTTCGATATTGAAACCGATAAAGCCGCGATGGAGGTCGAAGCCTCCGAGACGGGCTATTTGCGCCGAATCGCGGCACAGCCGGGCGACAAGGTAGCTGTGGGAACAACGATTGCTTGGCTGTACGCCGCGGATGAGGCCTTTGATCTGCAACCAGCGACAGTGCCAGAAGCACCTGCGTTACCGAGTCCATCTCCAGCCGTCGCTCCGCAAGCGACTGAAGTGATTTTGCCCAAGGTGGACATGGACATGACCCATGGCACGCTTGCGGTCTGGCATGTAGCAGAGGGCGAACTTGTCAAACAGGGTGCCCCGCTATTCGACATCGAGACGGACAAGGCCGCGATGGAGGTTGAAGCGCCTGCGACGGGTCTGCTGCATCACATAGCCGCCAAACCCGGCGACAAAGTCGCTGTAGGTGCCATCGTGGCGTGGATTTATCCCGAAGGCATGGCTGTCAGCCTGCCTTCCGCGCCCGTTGAGGCCGCGGCAAAACCACTTCCTGTGGAAGCGGTTGTTCCGGTTCAGGCTGCCGAAGTGGCGCAACACGTCGCAACCTTGGCAAAACGAGCGACACCTGCCGCACGCAAAGCGGCACGAGACTCTGGTCTGACCTTGGCAGAGGTCACGGGTACTGGCCCGCTTGGTCGGGTTCAACACGACGACGTGACGGATCTTTTGGTGCAACACACAACACATGTTGCCGCTGAAACAGCATCCGCACCTGGCTGGATACGCGAGTCGGGCACCCTAAACATCTCGCGCCGCAAGGGTGACGGCAAACCCGTCGTCCTGTTGCATGGCTTTACCGCCGACAGCCAGTCTTGGGCCCCGTTCGAGAAGGCCCTCGGCTCTACGCGCCCCTTGGTGCGAATTGATCTCCCTGGCCACGGCAAATCCCCTAAACGGCATGTACGCAGTTTTCAGGACCTGTCGTGTATGATCGTCGAGGCTTTCGACGAGGCCACACGGGATTTGGAAGATGTTCACATCGTCGGCCATTCGCTTGGCGCGGCCTTGGCGCTGGCGCTGGCCGACATCCGGGGGCGGCGCATCGCCAGTCTAACGCTGATCGCACCTGCCGGTCTGGGCCCGGAAATTGACGCAGCAGCCCTGAACGGCATTGTCCGCGCCAGTCGCGTCGAAAGTTTGGCTCCTTGGTTGCGAAAGCTGACGGCGACTCCGGAGGGCATCAGCGATGATTATGCCCGTGCAGCGATGCGCGCACGTGAGGATGCGTCGTTGCGCGCGTGCCAGGCGGACATGGCATCAGCCCTGTTTCCGGACGGCGTACAAGCCTTTGACCTGCGCGCAGCTCTTTCGCGCATTGACCTGCCCACACAGATTCTGTGGGGCCGCAGCGACCATATTGTGCCATCCGCGCATGGCATCTTGGCAGATGGTGAATTCGCGCTTCATCTTCTGACAGGCGCAGGGCATATTCCCCAAATCGAATGCCCGGACCGGGTTGCGCGTATCGCCCAGCGGCTGATCAACGCTGCCGAGGTTCTTGGCTGATCACAAGGCTGGAACCTGTCATGCAACCTGCAACTCATAGCTTCGGCATTCAAAGCGAGGCTGACAGGCTTCGGGCTCGTGCCATCTGGCTGTATCACGTCGAGGGTTCGACGCAGAATGATATCGCAACCCAGCTTGGCATCAGCCGCGTAATGGTCGTCCGTCTTCTGGCCGATGCGCGTCGAAGAAACGAGGTGCGCATCACGATTGCAGCTCCGCTGACCGAGACTCTGCTGATTGAGCGGGATGTCGAAACGCGGTTTGGCATAAACCGAGTTATCGTAGCACCTTTTTCAGATGCCGAGGCTGATCCGGTCAAAGTCATCGCCGCAGCAGCAGGCAACTTCATATCGTGCGAGATGAAGGCTGGCATGACAGTCGGCGTGGGCTGGGGCCGAACCTTGTTCAACACCCTGCCCTTCATCACTGGGGCCACACTGGACGACTTTCGCGTTGTATCGCTTTTGGGCGGTATCGCTGCTGCACGGCGCTTCAACCCCGCTGAATTCGCCTGGCAGTTTGCCGAACTGTTTCAGGGCGAGGGCTTTTTGATCCCCGCGCCCGCCGTCGTCGACAGTGCGGAGACCAAGCACGCCCTTCTGGAGCGGTGCGGGCTTTCGGCGATATTCGAGATGGCGGACAAACTAGACATGGCGCTCCTCTCTTGCGGCGGCATCAGCTCGCTGACCACCAGTTACCGGACAGGCTACCTCTCGGAAGCAGACCGCCGCTCTCTCGTCGAGGCAGGCGCAATTGGCGACGTCTTGTATAACTTCATCGATGCAAACGGTGATCTGGTCGACCATGAAGTGAACAGCCGCGTGATCTCGGTCAATCTCGCGCGCCTACGACGCACACCAGAGCGCGTCCTGATCTCGGGTGGAAAAGACAAATTAGTCGCATTGCGTGCAACCATTAAAACCATAGCTCCCACGACGCTGATTACTGATGAACAAACTGCATTGGCGCTGATTTCTGAATGATATGCATGATCAGCCTCTGCAATTCATTGCCTCTCCAAACGCAAAAAAGTCCCGGCTTTTCAGGGGGACTCGTCAAACGTTGAGGTGGCGTTGAGGTGTTTCGCGTACCGCTATACACAAGCAAAACGCTCAACATTTAAGGCTTTGATTTTACGAGAAGATTTGGTTGCGGGGACATATTTGAACCTGTGACCTTCAGTTTATGAGCCTAAATCTCTGCGATTCAAATAGTTAAAGCATTACAAAGCTTTAAGCGCCAAGCCTTTGTTCCGGCGCATTTTCACCCTCGCACTGACCAGGATTGATCTGCAAAATCGGTGCAAAACGTGCAGTCACTGGTTGATGTGGCCTTGATGTAGCCGTTTTCCGGCTTCCCCGATCATAGTCACAGACTGGCCATGCCGTAGTCATTTCCGATGGCCTTGCAACCCAAGCTCGACCCACATCCAGCCGAAATCATACTCGGCAATCAGGCCACCTCCACGCCCTGCACTGCGGTTTTCGAGCAGCTTGAGCCAGTCGATCACCTTCGCCTGTCCCGCCGCCGTGCGCATCGCCTGGCGAGGCGACTTCCCCCCAAGCGCGGGGATCGGTGCGTCCAGCGCTTCGCGATAGCTTGTCGAGATGGTCCCGCATCAGTTGGCGCGCGATCTCCGGGGGAATCTCGTCGGCGGCTTCCTGAGGCCGATTGCGGCGTTGCTCGCTGCGCAACTGTTCCACCGTGCGGATCGTGGTCAGGGGCTGCATCAACAGATCGCCGCAGGCTTCGGTCACGATCATCTCGACCTTCTCGGCGCGCGGGGCCGAGTTGACGGTCGCCAGCAGTGCCTTGCCCTTCAGTTCCAGCGAACCCAAAACGGTGGCGCCCGCCATCTGGGTTTCCAGCATGGTACCGCCACTTGCCTTACTGCCACCCGCTTTCCGCGCGGCAAGCCAGTTCCAGAACTGTGGACTTTCGGGCAGAAAACCCTTCACCTTGTCTAGGCGCGCAGCGATCTCCTTCTGTGTCACGCCGCTGGCAAGCGGAAACCGCAGATCATGGAACACCACATCATCGCCATCCGAGTTAGTTACCATCGTTTGGGCGTCAAGTCCTTCCGCATTTCGGCCATTACCGCCCGGATCAGATCACCACAGAAATGTGCCGAGCCTACAACGTCGCGCGCACCGCGAAGGGTAAGGCGCAGGGAACAGTGCATACGGAATTAGGACACCTGCGCAGCGCCCTCACATTTGCGGTAAAGCGCGGCATGATTGACCGAGCCCCATCTATCGAGCGCCCATCAAAGCCCACGCCAAAGGAGCGATGGTTGACGCCTAATGAAGTGGCCTCGTTGGTTGAAGCCGCAGCGACCCCGCATATCGCGCTGGCGATACACCTGCTTTTTGCCACAGGCGGGCGCATTGGGGCTATTCTTGATTTAACGTGGGCTCGCATTGACCTAGAGCGCGGGATCATCAATCTACGGCTCGACGACGCCAAAACGCGGAAAGGCCGCGCGATTGTGCCTATGAACCGTGGAATCAGGGCAGCGCTGCAAACCGCCAAAGAGGCCGCGCTATCTGACTATGTGATCGAATATGCCGCGAAACAGGTAGCCAGCATCCGCAAAGGCTTCGAGGGTGCTGTGACCCGCGCCGCGCTCTCAGACGTAACACTGCACACAATCCGCCACAGTGCCGCAGTGCAGATGGTTTCCTCTGGGGTCGCAATCGAAAAAGTTGCGCAATATCTTGGCCATAGCAACTCAAGCATAACTTACCACACCTACGCCAGATTTGCGCCGAGTCATCTTTCTGACGCTGCCGAAGTGCTGGACTTCGTGAAGCTTAAATCAGCGCGCTAGGTTCGCGGAACCAGCGGCCAGTTTGTATATGTCCGCTAAGTCGTTGAAAAATGGTGGGTCGTGACGGGCTCGAACCGCCGACATTCTCGGTGTAAACGAGACGCTCTACCAACTGAGCTAACAACCCACGCCGCCCCTATAGCCAATGCGCCGCAGCAGCACAAGCCCCCAATCTGGCTCCGCACCACGTTAACAAAAAATCGCGGCCCGAAGGCCGCGTTTTTGTTATTATGGCGGGAGATAAGGGATTTTAACCCCGTCTATTATTCATAAAATCAATGACTTACGATGTGTTTTGTAACGGTGTAACGGATGACGGAATGAATGGACTTTCGGCCTGACCTAACGCCGCGGAAGCCCAAACCGGGCGGGCTGTGGTGTCGTGATCGAGGTCGCTCTTGCCAGATCGTTCTCGTAGTCGTCTCCGCACCGCCCCCCCAAAAAAAGACAAAGAAAAGCCCGCGACGGCGTGAACCGGGCGGGCTATGTCACGGGTGTGATGATCGAGGTTAGGCGGCTTCGCCTTCCACATTCAGAGTAAGGCCTAAGTGCTGCGCCATCTTCACGACACGGCTGAACGACAGCTGCCCGCAGATGAACCTGCCGTGAGACGCTTCAAAGGCAGCCACTCTAACCGAAAGTCGACAAAGTAGCCCGAAGCTTGGATAGCGAGCACAGGGCCAGCAGTTTTCCAGAAACGCCAAACCTACACTGTCGACCGGAATGCCCCGAGGAATGGCTGCACATTCATCGAACCGGTGCCTCCCATCGTGCGCAGTGCACAGCATACGCGACAGCTTTGCCTCGTGGTGTTGATTGACCCGGTAAATGACCGAAGTCCCAGTGAAATCCTCGAAGTGCCTAGGGGGTGCATTTTGTTGCGGCATCTCACTGGGCTCCAAAGCTCCTTTGAAGTTGAAATTTTGGCAATCGACAACTTGAATGAACATGAGTTCCATCCATATACCATCCACATGGATGTAGAATTGCATGGAAAACGTCAGAACCCTGCGCGATGTGCCGCCGGACAGCGAGAAGATCACGATCAATCTTGGCTATGTTGATCTCGGGCGGATTGATCTGCTGGTGCAGGAAGGCTTTTACGCCAACCGCAGCGACTTCATCCGCACTGCCATCCGCAAACAACTGGACGCGCATGGCGAGGCGGTCAGCCGTTCGATTGAGCGACAC